>NZ_CP083370.1:2842500-3142500 GCF_017488845.2 Ensifer canadensis | reverse complement strand
TGGATGATCGTCTGCCAGGTGGCCGTCAGTGCCGGTTTGCGTTCACCCTCGATTTCGACCGTGACCTCATAGGTGATCATCAACATGCTGCTGCCACGGAAGCGCGCGTCTGCGATGGTGAAGTGCCCGCGCACGCGGGTGCCGCTCTTCACCGGTGCGATGAAGCGCACCTTCTCGAAGCCGTAGTTGATGCCCATCGTCTGTTCGCGGATTTTGGGCAGGCAGCTGTAATTCATCGCCGACAACAGCGACAGCGACAGGAAGCCGTGGGCGATCGTGCCGCCGAACGGCGTCTCGGCGGCGGCGCGCACCGGGTCGACATGGATATACTGATAATCGCCGGTTGCCTCGGCGAACTTGTCGATCGTGTCCTGCGTGACCGTGATCCAGTCGGAGACGCCGATCTCGGTGCCGACCAGCGGTCTGATTTCGGAAAGTGAAATATCCTTCAGCATATGGCTGTCCTGAAAGTGGCCCCCCAACGAATCTATAGGACGGTCGGGTGAGTTCTAGCAAGTGGTGGGAATAGTTCAGAAATTTTCGACGAAGAAGGAAACGGAGCGAGGAGGGACAAAGGTGGGTGGGAGTTCTGCAGAAAGCGCATCTTGCCACTGGCCGTCGAGGCTTTCGGGCAGATGGATCGGGTGCGGCGCGTGGCTGCGATTGACGACGACGGCAAGCCGCGTCGATCGCGTCTTCTTGCCGTCGCGTGTGGCAAGCACCATCGTCAGGTTGTCCGTTGCCGGGTGCTCCCAATCGGTCACCGCCATCGGGCGACCATCGAGGCGCAGCCATTCGACATCGTCCTTGCCGGTAAAGAATGTCGTCTCGCCGAACACACCGAAGCGCTTCCTCAGCGACGAAAGCGCTGCCGTATGGGCGACCAGCGTCTCATCCATCGCGCTCCAGTCGATCCAGGTGATGGCGTTGTCCTGGCAATAGGCATTGTTGTTGCCACGTTGGCTGCGTCCGCCTTCGTCGCCGGCGGTCAGCATGATCGTGCCGCGGGACGCAAACAGGGTGCCGAGAAGCGCCGCCACGTCATGCCGGCGCGCAACCGTGATCTCGGGGTCGGTTGTCGCGCCCTCGGCGCCGTTGTTCCAGGAATGGTTCTCGTTGTGGCCGTCACGGTTCTCTTCGCCGTTGGCCTCGTTATGCTTGCCGGCATAGGCAACGATGTCGGCAAGCGCAAAACCGTCATGGGCGGCGATGAAGTTGACCGTTCGGGTGCCGGTGTCGCCCCAGCGGGAAAACGTATCCGAAGAGCCCGCAAGCGCTGTCGCAAGCGCACCGATCACGTGCCGGTCGCCGCGCCAGTAGAGCCTGACGTCGTCGCGCGCCCGGTCGTTCCATTCCAGAAACGGAGCGGGAAAATTGCCGAGCTGGTAACCGCCGGGGCCGACATCCCAGGGCTCGGCGATCAGCACGCGGTCGGCAAGCACCGGATCGGCTTGGATTGCCTCAAACAGGGGAGCGTTCCGATGGAAACCGGTCATGTCGCGGCCGAGGACAGAGGCGAGATCGAAACGGAAGCCATCGACGCCGGCGGCCAGCACGAAGTGGCGCAGGCTGTCGAGGATCAGCGCCTGGACGACAGGGTGGTCGCAGGCGATCGTGTTGCCGCAGCCGGTGTCGTTGATGAGATCGCCCGGCCTGTCGGTGACGTGGCGATAATAGGCGAGGTTGTCGAGCCCTCGCATCGACAGCGTCGTGCCGAGCCGATCGCTTTCCCCGGAATGGTTGAAGACCAGATCGAGGATGACGCCGATGCCGGCCTTGCGCAGTGCCTCGACAGTCTGGCGAAGTTCCTTCAACCCGCCCGGCACCAGCCGTGGATCGAGCGCCATCGGCGCGATCGGATTGTAGCCCCAGCCATTGCTGAGCCCCAGTAGCGGCAGGTGACGTTCGTCGATCCAGGCGACGATCGGCATCAGTTCGACGGCGGAAACGCCGAGCCGCTTCAAATGGTCGATGATGACGGGCTCGGCGAGCGCTGCGACAGTGCCGCGTTTCGCCTCGGGAATGCCTTGATGCAGCGCTGTGAAGGGTTTGACGGCGATCTCGTAGATCAACCCGCCCGCCCTGAAGATCGGCGGCTTCGGCTTGGCTGTCTTGACGTCCCTGACGATTGCCTTAGGCACCAGATCGGCGGTGTCCTCGCCGAAGATGGTGAGCCTCGGATCGTGCCGGAAAGGCCGGTCGAGTTCGATGGCGTAGGGGTCGACGAGCAGCTTCGCTGGATCGAACCAGAGGCCGTGGTCGGGCGAATAGACCCCATCAGCGCGAAAACCGTAGCGGGTTCCCTTCGGCGCATCGGCAACCATCAGGCTATGCACATCGCCGTCGCGCAACATCGGCAGCTGACGCAATGCCTTGGCGCCCGCCTTGTCGAACAGGCAGAGGTCGATGCACGCAGCATTGCGCGACCAGACGGCAAACCGTGTACCGTCAGGGGTAAGCGTGGCGCCGAGGGGTAACAATGCATCGGTCGGCATTAATCAGTCACCCCTCGGGTTTTCTTGCTATATCAGTCTCTTGCGCGCCCCTGATGGGCGCTCCGTCAGGTGATCACGCTCGGCTCGGTGCGGCCGGTGCGGGTCTTGATGCCGGCGATCTCATCGGCAACGAGGATCAGGTCGGCGAGCGCCTCCTGGGTGTCGATATCATGGCGGGCCGGATCCGGCTCGAAACGCTCGATGTAGACACGCAGCGTTGCGCCTGATGTGCCGGTGCCCGACAGGCGGAAGACGACGCGCGATCCGCCCTCGAACAGGATGCGGATACCCTGGTTCTTGCTGACGGAATGGTCGACCGGATCGTGATAGGAAAAGTCGTCTGATGTCGCGACCTTGAGCGCGCCGAAGGATTTCCCGGGCAGGGTCGCGAGCTGGTCGCGGAGCGCTGCCACTAGGCCGTTGGCGGCATCGCTGTCCACTTCTTCGTAGTCGTGGCGCGAGTAGTAGTTGCGGCCGTAGGTCGCCCAGTGCTTGCGGGCGATGTCGAGCGCGCTTTCCTTGCGCACGGCAAGGATGTTGAGCCACAGGAGGACCGCCCAGAGGCCGTCTTTTTCGCGGACGTGGTTGGAGCCGGTGCCGGCACTTTCCTCGCCGCAGATCGTTGCCATGCCTTCATCGAGAAGGTTGCCGAAGAACTTCCAGCCGGTCGGCGTTTCGTAGAGGCCGATGCCGAGTTTTTCGGCGACACGGTCGGCGGCGCCGCTTGTCGGCATCGAACGGGCGATACCGGCAAGTCCCTTGGCATAGCCCGGCGCCAGATGGGCGTTGGCGGCCAGCATCGCCAGACTGTCGGACGGGGTGATGAAGATGCCGCGGCCGATGACGAGGTTGCGGTCGCCGTCGCCGTCGGAGGCTGCGCCGAAATCGGGGGCGTTGGGCGCCATCATTGTCTCGTAGAGCGCGCGGGCGTGTACGAGGTTCGGGTCCGGGTGATGGCCGCCGAAGTCCGGCAGCGGAATGAAGTTCATGACCGAGCCCTTCGGCGCGCCCAGACGCTTCTCGATGATCTCCTTGGCGTAAGGCCCGGTGACCGCGCTCATTGCATCGAAGACGACGCGGAAGCCGCCCGAGATCAGCTTGCGGATAGCGCCGAAGTCGAACAGGCTTTCCATCAGCGCGGCGTAGTCGGCCACCGGGTCGATGACGGTCACAGTCATGCCGTCGATCTCCTGCGAGCTCTCGGCATCGAGGTTGACGTCGGCGACATCCGAGATCTTGTAGGTGTCGATCACCTGGCTGCAGGCATAGATCGCGTCGGTGACCTTCTCCGGTGCCGGACCGCCATTGCCGATATTGTACTTGATGCCGAAGTCTTCGGTCGGGCCGCCGGGGTTGTGGCTGGCGGAGAGCACGATGCCGCCGAAGGCTTCGTATTTGCGGATGACGTTGGAGGCGGCCGGCGTCGACAGAATGCCGCCGCGGCCGACGAGTACGCGGCCGAAGCCGTTGGCGGCCGCCATCTTGATGGCGATCTGAATGACTTCGCGGTTGTAGAAGCGGCCGTCGCCGCCGATCACCAGGGTCTGACCGGCAAAGCCTTCGAGCGCGTCGAAGATCGACTGGATGAAGTTCTCGGCATAGTTCTTCTGCTGGAACACCGGAACCTTCTTGCGCAGGCCCGACGTGCCGGGTTTCTGATCGCCATAGGGTGTGGTGGTGACTGTTCTTATCATTCTGACTTAGCCTTTCCCGAGAAGACCGGAATATAGTGAGACGTAACGCTCGGCACTTCTGGCCCAGGAAACGTCCGATTTCATGCCCTGGGTCTGCAGACGCGCCCAGACTTTCGGTTCGTTGTATGCACGGAAGACGCGCCGGATCGCAAGACGCAACCCGTCGGCGGTGACCGGCGTGAACTGGAATCCGGTCGCCACCTTGGCTGACAACCCGGCTTCGTTCGCGTCGATGATGGTGTCGGCGAGGCCGCCGGTACGGGCAACCACCGGCACGCAACCGTAGCGCAGGCCGTAGAGTTGGGTCAGCCCGCAGGGCTCGAAGCGCGACGGAATGAGGATTGCGTCGGATCCCGCCTGCATCAGGTGCGACAGCGGTTCGTTATAGCCGGTAACCATGCCGACATGGCCGCGATGGCGCGAGGCGGCGGCGAGAAGCGCGCCTTCGAGCGCCGTGTCACCGGAGCCGAGAACGATGAGCTTGCCGCCCATCGCGACGATCTCGTCGGTGACTTCGGCGAGAAGGTCCATACCCTTTTGCCAGGTCAGCCGGCTGATGACGCAGAAGATCGGGCCGTTACCCTGTTCGAGCCCGAAGCGTTCCTCCAGCGCCCGGCGGTTGGCGGCGCGCTGCTTCAATGTCGTCGCGCTGAAATGCTGGGCGATAAAGGGGTCGCTGGCCGGATCCCAGACGTCGGCGTCGATGCCGTTGACGATGCCGGAGAGGTCGGAAACCCTGCTCTTGAGCAGGCCTTCAAAACCCATGCCGAAGTCCGGAGTCAGGATCTCCTGCGCATAGGATGGGCTGACGGTGGTGATCGCATTTGCGGTCTGCAGGCCACCTTTGAGGAAGCCGACATCGCCGTAATATTCGACGAACTGCGTCGAGAAGGCTTCGGGCGGAAGTGCCAACTCGGCGAAGATTTCCGGCCCAAATTGCCCCTGGAAGGCGATGTTGTGGATCGTCAACACTGTCGGCGTCGAGGCGGCGCGGCCAAAGCGCATATAGACCGGCGTCAGTGCCGTCTGCCAGTCGTGCACATGGACGATATCGGGCTTCCAGCCGGACACGACATCGCCGGCGGCGATTTCGGCCGCAGCCAGCGACAGGGCGGCGAAGCGGCGAAAGTTGTCGACATAATCGCGGCCGGTGGCGTCGACATAGGGGCCGCCGTCGCGCTCGTAGAGGGCAGGCAGATCGAGCACCAGCAGGTCGAGGCCGTCAAGATCGGCCGCGAGAACCGAGGCCGGGCTGCCGAACAGATTGGCAAAACTGCCGACCTTCTTTTTCTTCTTCAGTTTCTGCAGCACCGCGGGATAGCCGGGCACCAGGGTGCGGGTGCGGATGCCGTGCGGCGACAGTGCGGCCGGCAGGGCGCCGACGACATCGGCGAGCCCCCCGGTCTTGACCAGCGGATACACTTCGGACGCAACGGAGAGGATGTTCATCAGCGGCGGACCTACATTCCCAGTTTGTCGATCATTGTCTGGGTGATCAGGCAAACGCCGTTTTCCGAACGGCGGAAGCGCTTCGCATCCAGTTCCGGGTCTTCACCGACGACGAGGCCCTCCGGAATGACCACGCGGCTGTCGATCACCACGTTGCTGAGCAGCGCGCGGCGACCGATCTTCACATCGGGCAGTATGACGGCATTTTCCAGTCGCGAATATGAATTTACTCTGACGCCGGTGAAAAGCAGGCTGCGATTGAGGGCAGCGCCCGAGATGATGCAGTCGCCCGACACCAGCGACGAGGTCGCGGAGCCGCGGCGGTTCTCGTCGTCATGCACGAACTTTGCCGGCGGCTTGATCTCGGCGAAGGTCCAGATCGGCCAGGTGCTGTCGTAGATGTCGAGTTCGGGCGTTACATGCGTCAGGTCGATATTGGCCTGCCAATAGGCATCGATCGTGCCGACGTCGCGCCAGTAGGCTTCGCGTTCGAAGTCCGAGCGCACACAGGACTGGTTGAAGCGGTGGGCGACCGCCTTACCGTTGTCGACGATATACGGGATGATGTCCTTGCCGAAGTCGCGGCTCGACTTCGGATCGGCCGCGTCGCGGCGCAACAGATCCATCAGGAACTTGGTGTGGAACACGTAGATGCCCATCGAGGCGAGCGCCATCTCGGGATTGCCGGGAATGCCCGGCGGATCGGCCGGCTTCTCGACAAAGGCGATAATGCGATCCTTGTCGTCGACATGCATCACACCGAAGCCGGTCGCTTCCATGCGCGGCACTTCGAGGCAGCCGATGGTGACGTCGGCGCCGGAATCGACGTGCTGCTGCAGCATCAGTTCGTAGTCCATCTTGTAGATGTGGTCGCCCGCCAGGATGACCATGTATTCGACGCCGTGATCCTCGATGATGTCGATGTTCTGGTAGACCGCGTCGGCGGTGCCTTCGTACCACTGCGTTTCGGAAACGCGCTGGCTTGCCGGCAGGATATCGAAACTTTCGTTTCGCTCGGGGCGGAAGAAGTTCCAGCCGCGCTGCAGGTGGCGGATCAGCGAATGGGCCTTGTACTGCGTGGCGACGCCGATGCGACGGATGCCGGAGTTGAGGGCGTTCGAGAGTGCGAAGTCGATGATGCGGGCCTTGCCGCCGAAATAGACGGCCGGCTTTGCCCGTCGGTCGGTCAATTCCTTCAGGCGGCTGCCGCGGCCGCCAGCGAGAACATAGGCCATGGCATCACGGGCCAAGGGTTGCGTACGCTTTTCCACCATTTGTCCTCCCCAAAATCATTGTTCTTCGGGATCGTCACGGCGACCTTTGGCGACGCCTTGCGGCCCTCGAAATTTCTTCTTGCACTCCCGCCGTCCGGTTCACCCCGTCGGGCTGGAACACTCTGCAGCGCCGCGCGTCTTATTAGACTTAGACGCGCAAAGGTCGCTGTAGCACTTTGAATTGCTGCATGTTTTTATCCTTAAATCGAATAGGATTTAAGGAAACATGCAGCAGCATTTCCGATTTGAACCAAGTCGAAGAAACGCTCTATCCCTTTGTTTTTGCGCATTTCCTGACGGAAAACCGCTTCGCACTTCCTGGAAATGCTCTAGAGCGCCGTGCGTTCAGATGAACGCACAAAGGACGCTCTAGCACTTTGATTCTAGAGCATCTTATCCGCTTTCAGTGATTCCACTTGAAAGCGGGATGCTCTAGTCCTGCTCCAGCATCAGCGTTGCCAAAGGCGGCAAGGTGATGGTGGCTGCTATTGCTCCTGTCTGATCCTTTTGTGCCTGAACGGCGCCGCCGTTGCCCTTGCCACTCCCCCCATAGATTTCCGCATCGGTGTTCAATATTTCCTTCCAGCGACCCGCGACCGGAAGCGGGATCGTGTAGTTTTCCCGATAGACGGGCGTGAAATTGGTGATGACGGCGACGAGCTTTTCACCCGGCGCCTTGCGCAGCCACGCAAAGACCGAGTTGTCCCGGTCGTCTGCGAGCAGCCATTCGAATCCGTCGCCTTCGCAGTCGCGCGCATGCAGCGCCGGCTTCGAGCGATAGGTGCCGTTGAGATCGCGCACCAGTCGGCGCATGCCCTCATGCAGGTGATATTCCAGCAGGTTCCAGTCGAGCGCGCGCTCCTCCGACCATTCGCGCCACTGCGCAAACTCCTGCCCCATGAACAGGAGCTTCTTGCCGGGGTAGCCCCACATGAAGCCGTAGTAGGCGCGCAGGTTGGCGAACTTCTGCCAATCGTCGCCGGTCATCTTGGCAATGAGCGAACCTTTGCCGTGCACGACCTCGTCATGGGACAGCGGCAGCACGAAGTTTTCGCTGAAGGCGTAGAGCAGCCCGAACGTCAGGTCGTTGTGGTGGTGGCGACGGTGGATCGGCTCGCGCGACATGTATTGCAGCGTGTCGTGCATGAAGCCCATGTTCCACTTGAAGCCGAAGCCGAGACCGCCGGCATGGACCGGATGGGACACCTTGGGCCAGGACGTCGATTCCTCGGCGATCGTCAGGATGCCTTTGTGGACGCCGTAGATTTCGGTGTTCATCGTCTGAAGGAAGCGGACCGCCTCCAGGTTCTCGTTGCCGCCGTATTCGTTCGGCACCCATTCGCCGTGTTTGCGCGAATAGTCGAGGTAAAGCATCGAGGCGACGGCATCGACGCGCAGCCCGTCGACGTGGAATTTCTCCGCCCAATAGAGCGCGTTGTTGACGAGGAACGACAGCACTTCCTGCCGACCGAAATTGTAGATCGCCGTATTCCAGTCGGGGTGGAAACCCTGGCGCGGATCCTCATGCTCGTAGAGCGCGGTGCCGTCGAACCAGCGCAGCCCGTGCTCGTCGGTCGGGAAATGCGCGGGCACCCAGTCGAGGATGACGCCGAGGCCGACTTTGTGGCAGCCGTTGACGAAACGCGCAAACCCTTCCGGCTCGCCGAAGCGTGCCGTCGGCGCATAGAGGCCTGTCGTCTGGTAGCCCCAGGAGGGATCGTAGGGGAATTCGGAGATCGGCAGGAATTCGATATGGGTGAAACCCATGTCGACGCAGTAGGGGATCAGCCGGTCGGCGAGCTCATCCCAGGACAGCATGTCGCCATTGTCGCGGCGCTGCCACGAGCCGGCGTGGACCTCGTAGATCGAGATCGGCTGGCGGCGGGCGTCAGTCGATGCCCAATGGGCGCGGTGCGCCTCGTCTTCCCACACCTGTGCGATCTCAGGCGTCGTCACCGAGGCGGTGTTGGGCCGAAGCTCCGAACGGCGTGCGAAGGGATCCGCCTTCAGCGGCAGCAGCGTACCTTGGCGGTCAAGGATTTCGTATTTGTAGGCAAGGCCCGCCTCGACACCGGGGATGAAGATTTCCCAGATGCCGGTGTCGGTCCGCAGCCGCATGACATGGCGCCGCCCGTCCCAGCCGTTGAACTGGCCGACCACCGACACGCGCTTGGCGTTCGGGGCCCAGACGGCGAAATGGTAGCCTTGAGCGCCTTCATGGTCGGTCGGATGGGCGCCCATCTTGTCGAACAGCCGGAGATGCGAGCCCTCGCGGATGTAGTAGTCGTCCATCGGTCCGAGTACGGGGCCGAAGCTGTAGGGATCGACGACGATCCACTCGCCGCCATCGTTGCGGGCGCGATAACGCACCGGCTGGATCTTGCGCAGCGAGACCGGTCCCTCGAAGAAGCCGGCGTCGTCGCGCCGCTCGAGGGTTCCGAGTTCCTTGCCCGCCAGCGTTTCCGCAACGACGCTAGCGGCATCCGGGATGAAGCAGCGGGCGACGTAGTTTTTTCCCGCCGGATGCACGCCAAGAACGGCAAAGGGATCGTCGTGCGTGCCCGAAAGAATGGCCGCAATGGCCGGCATTGACAGCAGGGCTGCGGCTGCGGGTTCCGGGTCCTTGCCGGCCGAAGGGGTCATCCGGCTCTCCAAATTTCCCCGGCATATTGCCGGATGGTCCGATCGGACGAGAACCAGCCCATGCGCGCGGTGTTGCGTACGGCCTGCGAATACCACGCCGACGGCGTCGTCCACAGCTGGTCGATTTCACGCTGCGCCCGGGCATAGGCTTCGAAGTCGGCCGCGACCATGAACCAGTCGTGATTGTAGAGGCCATCGACGAGGCTGGTGAAGCGGTTGCGGTCATCGGGCGAAAACACACCCGAAGCGATCGCCTGCAACGCCTGCGACAGCTCGCGCGACCCTTCGATGATGGCGCGCGGATTGTGGCCTTCGGCGCGGGCGTTGGTGACTTCCTCGGCCGTCAGGCCGAAGATCTTGATGTTTTCCTCGCCGACCCAGTCGCGCATTTCGACATTGGCGCCGTCGAGCGTGCCGATCGTCAGCGCACCGTTCAGCGCAAACTTCATGTTGCCGGTGCCGGAGGCCTCCATGCCGGCCGTCGAGATCTGCTCGGACAGGTCGGCTGCGGGGACCATGATCTCGGCCAGCGAGACGTTGTAGTTCGGTACGAAGACGATCTTCAGAAGACCGCGCACCGCCGGGTCGTTGTTGACCACGCGGGCGACGTCGTTGGCCAGTTTGATGATCAGCTTGGCGTTGTGGTAGCTCGGCGCCGCCTTGCCCGCGAACAGCTTGACGCGCGGCACCCAGTCGAGCTCGGGATGCGAGCGGATCTGGTCGTAGAGCGCCACCGCCTCGATGATATTGAGGAGCTGGCGCTTGTACTCATGGATGCGCTTGATCTGGATGTCGAACATCGCCGACGGGTCGAGCCTGAGGCCGAGGCGGCTTTGCACAAGCTGCGCCAGCTTCACCTTGTTGGCGCGCTTGACCGCGGCAAAACGCTCCTGGAAATCCGGTTTGTCGGCGAAGGCATCGAGTGCCTGCAGCGCCTCGGTATTGTCCATGAATTCGTCGCCGATCGCCTCGCGGATCAGGCTGAACAGGCCGGGATTGCACTGCATCAGCCAGCGGCGGGGGGTGATGCCGTTGGTCTTGTTGTTGATGCGATCTGGATAGAGCCTGTGCAGGTCGGCAAAGACCGTTTCCTTCATCAGCTCGGTGTGCAGCGCCGACACGCCGTTGATCGAATGGGAGCCGACAAACGCAAGGTTGCCCATGCGCACCCGGCGGTCGCCGCTTTCGTCGATCAGCGAGATGTTGCGGATTTCCTGGTCGGTGGCGCCCTTCTGCTTGCGCGCCTCGATCAGGATCTTGGCGTTGATCGCATAGACGATCTGCATGTGGCGCGGTAGCAGACGTTCGAAGAGCGGCACGGGCCAGCTTTCGAGCGCTTCGGGCAAAAGCGTGTGGTTAGTGTAGGAAATGGTCCGGCGGGTGATCTCCCAGGCCTGTTCGAAATCTAGGCCGTGCAGATCCGTCAGCAGCCGGATCAGTTCGGCAATCGAGACCGCCGGATGCGTATCGTTGAGCTGGATCGCGACGGCATCGGGCAGCGAGGTGAAGTCGGGATACTGCTGCAGGTGGCGGCGCAGGATGTCCTGCAGAGACGCGGACGAGAAGAAATATTCCTGGCGCAGGCGAAGCTCCTGGCCGGCGGGCGTCGCGTCGGCGGGGTAGAGCACGCGGGTCAGGCTTTCGGCCTTGTTGCTTTCGCGCAGCGCGCCGATGTGGTCGCCGGCATTGAAGGCATCGAGCAGGATAGGGTCGATCGGCTGCGCCGTCCAGAGCCTGAGCGTATTGACGCGCTTGGCGCGCCAGCCGACGGCAGGCGTGTCGAAAGCGGTGGCGATCACACGCTCGGCCGGCTTCCACACGAAGCGCTGGATCTCCTCGTCGACATTGGCGGTTTCGACAACGCCGCCGAAGCCGATCTCATAGGAGCTTTCGCGCCGCTCGAACTCCCAGGGATTGCCATGGGCAAGCCAGGTCTCCGGCAGCTCTACCTGCCAGCCATCGGCCATCTGCTGGCGGAACAGGCCGTGCATGTAGCGGATGCCGTAGCCATAGGCTGGAACGTCCACCGTCGCCATCGATTCCATGAAACAGGCTGCAAGACGGCCGAGACCACCATTGCCGAGTGCTGCGTCGGGCTCGAGCAGGGCGATGACATCGATATCGACACCGAGCGAGGCGAGCGCATCGCGCATCTCCTCCATCAGGCCGATATTGGTCATGGCATCGCGCATCAGGCGGCCGATAAGGAACTCCAGCGACAGATAATAGACGCGCTTGGCACCGGTCGCGTAGGTCTGGCGGGTCGAATCCATCCACTTGTCGGTGATGCGGTCGCGCACCACGAGGATAGCCGCGGTCAGCCAGTCATGCGGCTTGGCGACCTTCGGATCCTTACCGATACGATACTTCAGGCGTTCGAGAATTTCGACGGCAAGCTGATCGGGTTCGGAAGAACGAAGTGCGGGCTGCGGCAGTTCGTTGGCGGAAATCTTGTTCATCATCAGAACTGTCTTACCCTTTTGCGTTGGGAGGTCGCAGGCCGGAACCGACCGGGGATGGGCAATTTATGCATCGATCCGAAGCGCTTGCAACAGCTGTTTTTAAAAGGATTAGAATTGCCTGAATAGAAGGGATACGCGACGAAGAGCCATGGGCTTGACGATTGCGCGAACGAAAAATGCCGCCCGGCGGGACCGGGCGGCACAGTGGTGCGCGCTTTTGTTGTTTACTTGGTCAGGCGGGTCGCCATGGCCGAAGCCTTCTCGCCGATCGCCTTGAAGGCCGCGATCAGGTCGGCGGCTTCTTCCGCCTGGAAGTAGTTGGCGGTGGTGGTGGCGCAGGACTTGAGCAGTGCTTTGCCGCGGTCCGGTGCCATGAAGGCGACGGTATAGACCTGGATGTTGTTCTTGCGTGCCGTATCGCACCACGTCAGTGTCGTCGTGTCGTCGCTCGTGTTGTTGTTGTCGCCGTCGGTCATGAACACGATGTATTTTGTCGGTACCTGACCGTTCTTGGCCTTGTGCGCGGTATTTTCCGTCGCGGCAGTGACCTTGTTGTATGCGGTCTTAAAGGCATTGCCCGATGCTGTGCCGCCGGTTGCAACGAGGGCGTTGACATAGGTTGCCGTTCCCGTCGTGCCCCAATCGAGATTACCGGCCGTATCCTGCGCCGAATTGTAGGAAACGGCTGCCGTGCGGACATAGAGATCCTTCGGGTCGGCAATCTTCAACTGCGCGAGCAGATCCTTGACCGCGGTCTTGAGCGCATCGACCTTGGTGACGTAGCAGGGCTTGGTCGCCTTCAGGTTCGGATACTTGCTCCAGTTGTCCTCGGTGTAGTTGGCGCACGACGTTTTCGTCGTGTCCAACGCGTTGGTCTTCCAGGCCATCGAGCCGGAGCGATCGAGCACGAGATACATCGACAGCGCGTTCTTGGTTTCGGTTGCGCTGTCCGCGGTGGCCCGGGTTTCGAGCTGGGTCCATTTCCGCCCGAGCAGGCGGGTCATCGCGTTGAATTCGATCGTGTGCTTGTTGACGATCGAGACTTTGAAGGTCTTGCCCGTCGCGCCGTTGCTGCCCTCGATGATGTCGACGGTTGCCTCATCGACGGGCGGCTTGTCTTCTGCGGCCGGATCGGCGGCGGATTTGAACGATGCCGCAGTTCCGCCATTCTCGCCCCAGCCGTCAGTGGCACTGCCTGCGGCCGTGGACTGAGCCTTCAGGAAGTTCAATGCGATTTCCTTGGCCTCTTCCGGCGTAGGCGGAGTTTTCGACACCAGTGCAGACGCTGCGGCCAACGCTGCGGCGTCGGCCGCATCTTGCATCTGGTTCTTCATCGTCACCATGTTCGCCAGGTCGATGGCGACGCCACCGGCCGCAAGTATCAATGGCGTTGCCAAAGCCGCCATCATGCCGAAATTGCCGCCGCGGTCCTTCAGCATAGCCATGAAGGACCGGTTGATCGTGGATCGTTTTCCCATCTCTGCACACCCCAAGGAACGCGTTGCAAGCTTGAGGGGGACATTAGCGGGGGTGACTTACGATATCGTTCAGGCGATCGATTCAATTTTAGCGGAATGCAGGAAAACCAGTGGTTACAGCGGGTTCACGCGACACGGAGGCGTGCGAAAACGGGAACGTCGTGTCTCAAATCGGGTCAGGTGACCGGAATGACGTCAACGGCCTGTTCGGTCTTCTGCCCGCCATAGCTCTTCAGCACGCCGATGACGGGTGCAACGTCGCCGTAGTCGCGACCATGACCGACGACGATATGGTCGGTTCCAGCAGGGATATTGTTGGTCGGATCGAGTTCAAGCCAACCAGCGGTGGTGCCACACCAGATACGAACCCATGCGTGCATGGCGTCAGCCCCTTCCAGGCGCTCCTTGCCGGCGGGAGGAATCGTTCTCAAGAATCCGCTAACATACCCAGCGGGAATGCCGAGGCTCCTGAGCGCCACGATCATCACATGGGTGAAATCCTGGCAGACACCGCGTTTGAGTTCGAATGCTTCCGCCGGTGTGGTGCTTACCGTCGTCGCCTCGGCGTCGTAGACGAAGTCCCGGTGGATGCGGGCGCAGATTGCCGTTGCGATCTGGCGGATCGTCATCCCGGGAGTGACCACGGCTTGTGCGTAGGCCGCAATCTCCGGGACCTCCGTCAGAAGCGGACTGGGGCCGATGAAATGATGCGGCGCTTCCGGGTCGACGGACCACGAGGCGGCGAGCTCCGTCGGCAGGCGCGACAGATCGGCCGAAAAGTCGGCCGTCAGCGGCAACGGCTCCACCTGCACCCGCGCCTGCATGCGGATCACGAGGTCGTCATGGGCGGAGCGAAACAGGATCGCGGTGAAGGGATTGGCGAAGAAATCGACGCTTTCGGAGCGTTCCGCCGGCATCGGGTGACAACTGAGCGAGCCGACGACGAGCCGCTGCCGGCCGGGCAGCGTCGCCGGCATGACGCGCACGAGGTGGCGCCCGCCGGACACCGGCACTTCGTAGCCGTAGGTGATCTTCAGGCTGATATCATAGAGCATGGGTGTATCCTGCCGGTCAGCCGAGATAGGTGTTGGCGAGAATATTGGAGAGCGCTTCCAGGTCCCGCTCCAGCCTGTTGTAGACGCCGAGGTTCATCGCCTCCGGCGTCATGACCGCAAGGCCGGAATGCAGGCGCATCGCCTCGCGGTAGAAGGGCGACATCTGGCCGTTGACATAGGCGTTCGGCAGAAGCTCCACCTCGGTCTTGATCTCGTTCAGCTGGTAGAGCACCGAGCGTGGGTTGAGCGGGTCGAGCGCCAGCAGGTCGGTCACGGTGAGTGCCGCGGTGTTGACGTTGTAGCGCCGGCGGTGGGTCATGACGCTGTCGCCGATCTCAAGCAGCATGTCGTAGGCGCCATCGGGGGCGTCGGGGCCGGACATATGACCAAGCAGCCGCGTCATGTGCAGCCCACGTTCGATGTAGCGGCCGATCGACAGAAAGCGCCAGCCGGTAAAGCGATACATGTTTTCGTGCACGAGACCGGCAAACCCAGCGAGCTTGCGCAAAAGCACGGTCATGGCGCGGGTGGCATCGTCGCCCGACTGCACGGTCGCATGAAACTTTCGTGCCGTCTGCGACAGATCGTTGAGCGCCAGCCAGCCGTCCGGCGAGAAGCGGTCGCGGATGTTGCCGGCGCTGAAGAGCGCGCTTGCGATATTGGCCAGCAGGCTGTCGGGCACCGCCTGGCGGGTATCGATATCGAGGGCGGCAAGATAATCGGTGACGTCCTGAAGCAGCGGCAGGCTCGGGTCGGCAGTCTCGGCAAACCGGCCGTGCCAGGCGCGCAGGATGCGCAACGCCCCTTCCGCGCGCTCGATATAGCGGCCAAGCCAGAACAGGTTGTCGGCCGCCCGGCTCGGCAGGCTTCCCGGCATGTTGCGGGTGAAGCTTTCCTCGGCCGGCAGCAAGGTGGTGCGTTCGACCGGCCGGTCGCTGACGATCCAGACGTCGGCCGCCGTGCCGCCGGCCTGCATGGCGATCGCGGCAACATCGTCGCCGGATCCGATGCGGGCAAAGCCGCCGGGCATGATCTGCCAGCCATCGCGGGTGCGGGCGGCAAAAACGCGCAGGCTCATCGGGCGCGGCGTCAGGCGGCCGCGCACCCAGGCCGGCGTGGTCGACAGCGTGACCGCCTCCTGGCCGACAAGTTTTCCGGCCTCGGCATCGAGCCAATCGGAGATCGACGCCTTGTCCTTTTCGCCCAGTGACGCTCCGAGCACCGACTGGCCGTTGTCGTCGAAGAACGGGCGCGTCGCATAGGCCGGGCCGATGACCATGCGCTCGATATTGGCGGCGACCTGCGCACGCTCGGATGTCTGGCCGCACCACCAGGTGGCGATCGATGGCAGCTTCTGTTCCTCGCCGAGTAGATGCCGGCAGATGGCCGGCAGGAAGGCGAGGAAGGCGCGCGTTTCGACGATGCCGGAGCCGAGCGCGTTGACGATCGCGACGGAACCGGCCCGCAGAGCCTCGACGATGCCGGGGGTGCCGATGTGCGACGACTGGTTCAATTCCAGCGGATCGGCGAAGGCGGCGTCGAGGCGGCGCCAGAGCACGCCGACCGGCTTCAGCCCGGCGACCGTGCGCACCATCACCCGTCCGCCGACAACAGTCAGGTCTTCGCCTTCCAGAAGCATGAAGCCGAGATAGCGGGCGATATAGGCGTGCTCGAAATAGGTCTCGTTGGCGATCCCGGGCGAGAGCACGGCGATGCGATCGTCCGGATGCAGCTTGCGCGCCTGCAGCGTGTCGCGGAAGGCGCCGAAGAAGCCGGCGAGGCGATGCACATGCGTTTCGGCATAGAGATTGGAGAAGGCACGCGTGGTGGCGACCCGGTTTTCCAGCGCGAAGCCGGCACCGGACGGCGCCTCTGTGCGATCCGAGAGGACCCACCAGTTACCATCAGGCCCACGGCCGATCTCGAAGGAGATGAATTGCAGGAAATGGCCATCGGCCGGTTTGACGCTGACGAGCGGTCGGAGAAAATCGGGGTTGGAGGCGATCAATGCCGGCGGCAGCAGGCCTTCGCGCACCAGGCGGTTTTCGCCGTAGACGTCGGCGACGACCTTCTCCAGAAGTTCGGCGCGCTGGATGAGGCCTTGCGAGACCGTCGCCCATTCGTGCTCGTCGATCAGGACCGGGATATGCGACAGCGGCCAGCTTCTCTCCGAGCTGTCCTTGCCGCCATAGACCCGATAGAAGACGCCGGCGTCGCGCAGATAGCGGTCGGCGCGTGCGAAGCGATTGACAAGGTCCGTTTCGTCGAGGCGGTCGAGCGTCGAAAGCAGCCGCTGCCAGACGGGCCGGACATTGCCGTGCGCGTCGAGCATCTCGTCGGCAATGCCTGGAAGTGCACGGTAGCCGAAAACCGGATCGTCATCGATGCCCAGCCGGCCTGCCGCTGCTGTCTGCTTCTTCGCCATTTACGCTCCTGGCGGACGCCTGAGATCAAGCGTCATCGGAAATTCCATCGACGGGCTTTCCGGATGAAGCAGGTAGCCTCCCGGAGTGTGGCCCCAGGGCTCGAACCGCGCCAGTCGCCGCGCTTCTGCCTCGTTGCCGTTGACCGGAAATGTCTCGTAACTGCGCCCGCCCGGATGGGCGACGTGGTAGACGCATCCGCCAATCGCCCGATTCGACCATGTATCATAGATATCGAATGTAAGGGGAGTGTTCACGGGCAAAACCGGGTGAAGGCCGGCGGCCGGTTGCCAGGCCTTGTAGCGAACGCCGGCAACGGCGCTGCCATTGACACCCGTCTTGGCGAGAGGCACGGGACGGCCGTTGCAGGTGACGGTGTAGCGCTCGGGATTTGGCGTGTCGAGCCTGACCTGCAGCCGCTCGACGGAGCTGTCGACATAGCGCACGGTGCCACCGATTGCGCCCTGTTCGCCCATGACATGCCAAGGCTCCAGTGCCTGACGAATTTCCAGCCTGCCGCCTTCGTATTCGACCTCTCCGCAGAAGGGGAAGCGGAATTCGAGCTGGGCCTCGAACCATTCCGGCCGAAGATCGAACCCATGGGCGCGCAGATCGGCGAGCACTTCGAGGAAATCCTGCCAGACGTGATGCGGCAGCATGAAGCGGTCATGAAGGGCGGTTCCCCAGCGCACGAAGCGGCCGTCGAGCGGGTGTTTCCAGAAACGGGCGATGAGCGCGCGCACCAACAGCTGCTGCGCAAGCGACATGCGGGCATTGGGCGGCATCTCGAAGCCGCGGAATTCGACGAGGCCGAGGCGGCCGGTCGGCCCGTCGGGCGAAAACAATTTGTCGATGCAGATTTCGGCACGGTGGGTGTTGCCGGTGACGTCTACGAGCAGGTTGCGGAACAGCCGGTCGACCAGCCAGGGCAGGGGCGGCGGTGTTGCGGAACCCGGCAGCGGGACCTGCGCGAGCGCAATCTCCAGCTCGTAGAGCTGATCGTGCCGAGCCTCGTCGATGCGCGGGGCCTGACTGGTCGGCCCAATGAACATGCCGGAGAACAGGTAGGAGAGCGACGGATGGCGCTGCCAATAGAGGACAATGCTCTTCAACAGGTCGGGCCGGCGCAGGAACGGGCTGTCATTGGGATTGGCGCCGCCGACGACGACGTGATTGCCGCCGCCAGTGCCGGTGTGGCGGCCGTCGATCATGAACTTGTCGGCGCCGAGCCGGCTTTGACGTGCCTCTTCGTAGATCGCGGTGGTGATATCGACGCACTCCTGCCAGCTGGCGGCCGGATGGATGTTGACCTCGATGACACCGGGATCGGGTGCCACGCGGATGACATTGATGCGCTCGTCGTGTGGCGGCGCGTAACCTTCTATGTGAAGCGGCAGGCCGAGTGCGGCGGCGGCCCGTTCGGTCGAAGCGATCAGGTCGAGATATTCCTCGATGCTCGTCGTCGGCGGCATGAAGACGCAGAGCCTGCCGTCGCGCGGCTCGACACTGATCGCCGTGCGCACCAGCCCGGCGATCTCGTCGCGTGGCTGGGGTTGCGGGGTTTCAGGCGCTTCCGAGGCCTGGAAGCGCGAATGCTGCGGGCGGGCGCTGGTTTCGGCGAAATCGGGCAGATCGTCGCGCGGAACGGTCGGGTCGACCGGATGGATATAGGGATAGGCGGACGGAGCGACATAGGGCAGGGCGCCGAGCGGCAGGCGATAGCCGACGGGGCTGTCGCCTGGAACGAGGAAGATGCGGCCGCGGCGGGTCTGCCACTTCTCGCTCATCCACCGCACGCCGGTGGCACGCGCATTCCAGGCCTGCACCGGCAGCACGTAGCCGGTCGGTGCCGTCAGGCCGCGCTCGAACACGCGGGCCATGCGGCTGCGTTCCTCTGGATCCTTCAGCTTGGAATTGGCCGGATCGACGTTGTCGGGAAGGTTTGCTTCCTTGAGCAGCCAATCGGCCGGGTCTTCGAAAGCCGGCACGACCATCTCAGTCGGCACGCTCAATTCGGCTGCCACCACATGCAGCAGGCGTTCGGCATCTTCTGCCGTCACGTCATGCTGGCCGTTCTCCTCGGCAATGAGATCGGCCTGACGCCAGATCGGCACGCCGTCCTTTCGCCAGTAGAGCGAGAAGGTCCAGCGCGGCAGGCTTTCGCCCGGATACCACTTGCCCTGGCCGTAATGCAGAAAACCGCCGGGCGCGAAGCGTTCGCGCAGCCGACGGATGAGGATATCCGCCTTCTCGCGCTTGGTCGGCCCGACAGCTTCGGTGTTCCATTCCTCTGCTTCGAAATCGTCGATCGATACGAAGGTCGGCTCGCCGCCCATCGTCAGGCGCACGTCGTTTTCGGACAGCACCTGGTCGACTTGCTCGCCGAGCGCGTTGAGGGCCTGCCAGCTTTCATCGGAGAACGGCTTGGTGATGCGCGGATGCTCGGCGACGCGCGAGACCTTCATGTCGAAGGCAAAGTCGGTACGAGTTTCAAGATCGCCGAAGAAGCCGCCGGAAATCGGGGCGGCGTTGCGGTAATGCGGCGTGGCGGCGAGCGGAATATGGCTTTCGCCGGTCAGAAGGCCGGAGGTCGGGTCAAGCCCGACCCAGCCGGCGCCGGGCAGATAAACCTCGGCCCAGGCATGCAGGTCGGTAAAATCGTGTTCGGTGCCGGACGGGCCGTCGAGCGCCTTGAGATCGGGCGCCAGCTGGATGAGGTAGCCCGAGACGAAGCGGGCGGCATAACCCAGATTGCGCAGGATCTGGACGAACAGCCAGCTCGAATCGCGGCACGACCCTCTGGCCGACGTCAGCGTTTCCTCCGGCGGCTGGACACCCGGCTCCATGCGGATGACGTAGCCGACGTCCTGCTGGAGCCGGGCATTGAGGCCGACGACCATGTCGATGGTCCGTTGCCGGGAGCGATCGACGGTCGCCATGAACGAAGACAGCGCCGGCCCCATCGGTTCCGGCGTCATGTAGATCTTCAGGTCGTCGATTAGGTCCTCAGGATAGGCGAAGGGCCAATGCTCGGACTCTTCCTCGATGAAGAAGTCGAAGGGGTTGTAGACGGTCATGTCGGCGACGAGATCGACTTCGACCTTCAGTTCGGTCACCGGATCCGGGAAGACGTAACGGGCGAGGTAGTTGCCGTAGGGGTCCTGCTGCAGATTGACGAAGTGGTTGGCAGGCGAGACTTTCAGCGAGTGGCTGATGACCTTGGTCTTGGAGTGGGCCGCCGGTTTCAACCGGATGATCTGCGGTGAAAGCCTGATCGGGCGGTCATAGGTATAGTGGGTCAGGTGGTAGATACTTGCCTTGATCGACATACCGGATTTTGTCCCCTTGATGGCAAGTCTAGCGCCGCCATTCAAAGGAAGTTTGTGCAATGCGAAGGGAGAAAGCAAGCGCGAAAGACAGCGCCGGATTTCTCCGGCGCGTCGATCGGCGGGCGGAGGCGTTCACACTGCCGGCGGGTTCAGGCGGGCGAAGCCTTCCTGGAGGTGATAGGGGAAGTGCGGGTAGGTGGGCGTCTTCTGACTGGCCTTGTCGAGCCGTGCAATCTGGTCAGGTGTCAGCGACCAGCCGACGGCACCCAGGTTCTGGCGCAACTGCTCTTCATTGCGGGCGCCGATGATGACGCTCGACACCGTCGGGCGCTGCAGCAGCCAGTTGATGGCGATCTGCGGGATGGTCTTGCCGGTCTCAGCCGCCAGCTCGTCGAGCACGTCGACGATATCGTAGAGCTTGTCGTCATCGACCGGCGGGCCGAAGGAGGCGGTATCGTGCAGGCGGCTTCCTTCCGGCCAGGGCTGGCCACGTCTGATCTTGCCGGTCAGGCGGCCCCAACCGAGCGGGCTCCAGACGAGTGCGCCGACGCCCTGGTCGAGCCCAAGCGGCATCAGTTCCCATTCATAGTCGCGTCCGACCAGCGAGTAATAGACCTGATGGGCGACGTAGCGCGGATATCCTTGTTTTTCCGCCGCGGCGAGCGACTTCATAAGCTGCCACCCGGCGAAATTGGAAACGCCGACGTAGCGCAGCTTGCCGGCGCGCACCAAGGTATCGAGCGTCGAAAGCACCTCTTCGACCGGCGTGCCGGCATCGAAGGCGTGCAATTGCATCAGGTCGATGGTGTCGGTGCCGAGGCGGCGCAGGGCATCGTCGATCCCCTTGATCAACCGCGAGCGCGACGAACCGGCATCGTTCGGACCGTCGCCCATCGGCAGTGACATCTTGGTGGAGATCAGCACGTCGTTGCGCCGTCCCTTGATGGCTGCGCCGAGCACCTCTTCGGAGGCACCGTCGGAATAGACGTCTGCCGTGTCGAAAAGATTGACGCCGGCCTCGATGCAGATGTCGACAAGACGGCGTGCCTCGGCATTGTCGCTGTTGCCCCAGGCGCTGAAAAGCGGGCCCTTGCCGCCGAAGGTGCCGGCGCCGAAACTGAGCGCTGGAACCTTCAATCCTGATGAGCCAAGCCGTCTGTATTCCATCATTCTAACTCCTCGTTGCGTTCGTGCCTGCATTGGCAGGAGGAAGGTGGTGTCTCTGGCATTTGAGAGGTAGACCGTCTGCAGGAACATCATTTGTGAGTTGAAGTCACATGTCGCGAAATTCGATCAACCGATCCGGCGAAATGGCCGTCTTCGTCAGGGCTGTCGAGCTCGGCGGCTTCTCGGCGGCGGCACGCGAATGCTGCATGACGCCATCGGCGGTGAGCAAGCTGGTGCAGCGGCTGGAAGAAAGGCTCGGCGTTCGGCTGATCAACCGGTCGACGCGGCAACTGCAATTGACGCCGGAGGGCTGCGCCTTCCACGAGCGAGCGGCCCGCATTCTCGCCGATATCGATGACGCGGAGAGACAGGCGGCTGCTGGCGATGCACCGGCGGGCCGCGTTCGTCTCAACGCCAGCGCATCGTTTGCCACGCATGTGCTGATGCCGCTGCTGCCGGAATTTCTGAGCGCCTATCCGGAGCTTTCGGTTGACATCATCCAGACCGATGCCGTCGTCGACCTCATGGCGGAGCGCGTCGACATCGCAATCCGCGCCGGTCCGCTCAAAGCCTCGAGGCTGATTGCACGCAAGCTCGGCAGCACGTCGATGACCATCGTTGGGGCGCCGTCCTATCTCGAGCGCTGCGGCAGGCCCGAGAGCCTTGACGCGCTGATGGCGCACAATCGCCTAAGCCTCAGCTATATCAGGTCCGTCGACGGCTGGCCGCTATTGTCCAATGGCGAAGCGATATTGCTGCCGCCGAGCGAGAAGCTGCGCGTGAGCGACGGGGAGGGGTTGCGCCGGCTGGTGCTTGCCGGCGTTGGACTGGCACGGATGGCGACCTTTACCGTTAGGGATGACATCGATGCCGGCCGGCTGGTGCCGCTGGTCGAGCATCTCAATCCGGGGGACCGCGAGACCTTTCACGCCGTGTTTCAGGGCCAGGGCGGGGCGCTTCCGTCCCGCGTCAGGGTGATGCTCGATTTTCTGGCAGCGCGAGCACGGTTGTCCGGGTGACGAGGAGACGGGGTGTCCGGCTGTCGGGTCAGCCGCAGACGCGATTGCGTCCTTCGGATTTCGCGCGGTAGAGCTCGGTGTCGGCGCTTTCGATCAGGCCTTTCCAGCCCGGATTGGCGTCGGCCCCGGCGACGCCGAAGCTTGCGGTGACGTTCAGCTCCTTGCCGTCGGCAAAGGTGATTGGCGCGCGCGCAAGATTGGACCTGATGCGTTCGGCAAGGGCGCGCGCTGCCTCGAGATCGTCGCCTGGGGTAATGACGGCGAATTCCTCGCCGCCGAAACGCGCGACGAGATCGGACGAGCGCACGGAATAGCGGATGATGCGGGCGGTTTCCTTCAGCACGATGTCGCCGACAAGATGGCCGTGGGTGTCGTTGATCTGCTTGAAGTGATCGATGTCCATGAGGATCAGGCAGGCGTTCTTGTCGTTACCCGCCGCATCCTCGGCGCCGCCGATGAGTTCCAGCGCGCGACGGTTGAGCAGACCGGTCAGTTCGTCGGTCTCGGCCTGGCGTTCGAGGTGCTTCATCAGGAGCGTGCGCTCGTCGAGCCTCTGACGCAGCACGTCGATCGCATCGAACAGCCGTCCCATTTCGCCTTCGCCGCCCTTGCCGCTCAATCGGGCGATCGGGCGGTCATGGGCAAGCTCGATGATGCTGTGGCGCGCAAGCAACAGCGGCTCGAAGACCAGCGATCGCGCGCGGCGCATGAGAACGAGAAGAACGATGAACAGGGCGAAGGTTGCGGTGGTGGCGATCGCCAGCTTGACCGAAGCCTGCGTCTTGCTGCTGGCGAGCCTCTCGACCGTGGCATCCATGAAATCGCGGCGAAGGATCTCGAGTGGCTTCATCTTCGGAACGTAGCGGTCGGTGAATTGCTCCGCTGTCATCGGGTAATGCCCGGTATGCCTGCCGACCGAAACGACGCTGTCGACGATGGCAAAACCTTCGCCGAAGAACTGGTGCTCGATCGCAGCGATATCGGCGATGTTCTTCGGCTTCAGCCCGGGCAATGCGCCCGGCTTGCCGACGACGGACCAGATTTCCTGCAGGCGACCGCGGGTTCGCTCGCTGTCGGCGATGTTCTTGGCTTCCAGCGGTCTTCCGACCGCGACCGGAGCCATGACCTGGGACGCGAGCCGACCGCCATCCTCGCGCAGATTGGCGAGCATATGGGCGGCGATGGCGATGCCCGCCAGATCAGGATCGGTGTTGGTCAAGCGCTGGATGTTCCAGTCGAAGGCGGGGCGCATTGCGTCGATCACCGCAAACATGCCTTCGATCGCCATCTGGATTTCCTTGAGGTCGCGGCGTTCCGGCGGCAGGGCGGCGATGCGATCGATCTCGGCACGGCCGAGCTGAAGGCGACGCTGGACTTCGGCAAGAATGGGAGAAAGTGCCGTCGCCGGCTCCGACCGGCTGCCATCGGTCGCGCCGGCGACGATCTCGGCAAGGGCTGCGTCGCTGCGCGCCCGAAACTCGACAAGGCGCGCCTGAACCGGAGAACCCGGGCCGACGCCGATGCCCATCACCCCATTCGACGGCCCACGCTCGGCCGAGAGATAGGTTGCCGTGTTCAGAACACGACAGAACGCGATGACTTCCGCAAGGTTGCGTCGAGCAACAACGAAGTCGGAATAGGACGCGGCGATGATTTCGGTGGCAAGCACACCCGTACAGGCGACCACGATGGCGATCAGCCACTGCAGTTTGCGGCGCAGCATCTTCGCTGAGCGAAGGTTGCGACCGTTCTCGCCGCGCTGGAGCTCATTGTTGGTGTGATTGGTCATTTGCGCGAAGTTGGTCCACCAATGCTACCGGCTATCGTGCCGGAGTCGCGACAATTTCTTGTCGCGGAGAAGGAATGCTTTCCGCGATCAGTGATACATGCCGCATGTACTATCGCATAAGGTGTTAAATATCCCTGAAATACCCTAAAATACCATGGGTTAAACCGCAACTGAGGGATGCGTGCGGCGCACGCCGGGCGCCGATTGCAGGGCGCCTGCCAGATGAGCGGTGATCATCGGCCTGCCTGGAGCCCATCGATGGACGTCAGGCAGGTCCGTTTCGATCGCGATTGCGTTCAGCCTCTCTGGCCGGCAAGAGCGAAGAGTGCGCCTTGCGGGTCGAGCGCCTGGATGATCCAGGCTCCGCCCGGTACTTCCAAGGGCTCAAGGACGATCTTGCCACCACCGGATTTGATACGCTCTATGGCCGTGTCGAGCGCTGCGACGTTGATGTAATAGAGCCAATAGGGGGACGGGATGTCCTTCGGCTTGGTCATCATGCCCCCGGCCTGCACGCCGTCGATTGCAAAGATCTGATAGGTGCCCATTTCCCCCATATCCATGGCGTGATCCTTGGTCCAGCCGAAGACCTCGGCATAGAAGGGGAAGGCCGTGTCGAGGTCGCCGGACATCAGTTCATGCCAGCCGATCTGGCCCGGCATCATTGGGTCAACGGCGGGCGGCGGGTCGCCGATGCCGGTAAACAGGGCGAAAACCGCGCCATGCGGGTCGGTGGCGATGGCGAAGCGGCCGATGCCGGGGATGTCGTCGGGCGCACGGTGGATCTTGCCGCCCTTGGCAGCAACCGTTGCCGCCGCCGCATCGACATCTTCGACACCGATATAGCCGAGCCATGCGGGGGGCACGTTCATCTCGAGCGCGCCTTCGGGCATGGTCATCAGGCCCGCGACTTGCCGCTCACCTTTCGTAAACAGGGTATAGCTGACGCCGGGCATGCCGGCGTCGCGGGCGTCCCACCCCACGACGTCCTTGTAGAAGGTTTCTGCCGCCTTGGTGTCCGTCGTCATCAGTTCGTACCAGACGAATTTGCCGTGATGGCCTGCCATCTTATGTCCTCCGGTTGCGATGTTGGAAGCCGGCGCCGAACGAGGCCGGCGAGGCCAAGCGATGTGTTTTAAATCCCCGTCAGAGGCGGCTGTACTCCGCCGTCATCAGTTCCTTCCAGGCCCCCTCAACCGTCCTGACATGGGCCGTCAACAGGCGCCGGGATTGGCCATGGTTATGGCGTCGCGATACCTGGCCTTCCTTCCTGGAGCGTCGAAGTCCGGGCCATCGCAATAGAGCGACAGCGTCAGCCCGTCAGGTTCGAGTTCGCCGTCATAGATCCACATGTGGGTCATCATCGAGCCGACCCAGGTTCCAGCGAAGCGTCCGGTTTCGGGGCTGTAGCCAAGTGTCATCAAGGTCTGGCCGAAGCTGCCGTCTGGCATCGTGCCCTGGCCTTCGCAGACCGCCCAGAGCCCCTGAAGGCTGCGAACATGCTCTGTCCATGGGGTGCCTGTTTCCGGCGCGCCGGATGTGCGCACCTGCCAATCGCCGAGCAGTTGCTCGAGCCAGCGATGCGCTTCTTCCGGTTCTGCCTTCACCGAAGCTTCCTCTCCCCGGGACGCGTGAAAATCGATCAGAGATACGAGTGGATCAGAGATACAAGCGAAAAGAAACGCGCCCGGTGCCGAAAGGTTCCGTTCCGGGCGCAGTTGCCGGGAGGCTTAGCCGGCTTTGCGTCTGGGCATATCGCCATATTCGTCATGGCGGCGCACGAAACCCTGTGTGCCCTCCTCGTTTCGTCCCTTCGGCGCGCGGTCGAGAAGCATCAGCGTGCCGACCATTTCCTCAAGCCCGCGGGCATAGGTGGAATAGGTGTGGTAGACGGTGCCGTCGTCGGTCTTCTGAAAGGCGCTGAGGCCGGGCAGTTCCTCGTGTGCGTTGGCACTTTCCGTCTCGGTGAAGTTGTAGACGACCTTGCCCTGAGCGAGTTCGGCCGGCGTGAAGGCGACGTGAAAGTCGCTGTTGAAGCCGTTGCCCTCGGCCGAAGCCCAGGGGAAACGCCAGCCCATGCGTTTCTTGTAGGCTTCGAGCTTCGAGAGGGGCGCGTTGGAGACGGCGGTCAACGTCACGTCGTGGTGATTGAGGTGCGGCAGCATGCCGTCGAAATGGTCGACGAGGAACGAGCAGCCGGGGCAGCCGGCCTCCCAGGTCGGGCCGAACATGAAGTGATAGACGACGAGCTGGCTGCGCCCGTCGAAGAGTTCGGCCAGGGACTTCTGGCCATCAGGCGTGTCGAAGACGTAGGATTTTTCCATCTTCACCCAGGGCAAGGCGAGGCGTGCCGCGTTGACCTTGTCTCTGAGGTGGGTGTGTTCTTTTTCCAGATCCAGAAGCGCTTTTCGCGCTTTCAGCCATTCCTGCGACGATACGACTGCATGATCCTGTCTCATGCCCGCTCCTCCTTCCAACGTTGCACTTGACTAATTACGTTGATATCAACATTAATCAGTCATGTCAAAAGTACCCGTCATTCCGTTCGAGACCACATTGTTCGTGAAGGACACCTGCCTGTGCCTGCATGTCCAGCGCGCGGCCCGTGCGATCGCCCGCCAGTTCGACGATGCCTTGCGGCCGCTCGACATTACCAACGGCCAGTTTTCCCTGCTGATGTCGCTCAATCGTCCGGCGCCGCCGAACATGGGCGCGGTAGCGTCGCTGCTTGCCATGGATCGCACGACGCTGACGGCAGCGCTGAAGCCGCTGGAGCGGCGCAGGCTCGTCGAGATTTTCGCTGACGAAGAGGACCGACGGTCGCGTCGGCTGCGGTTGACGCCGGAGGGCGAGCGCCTGCTGGCACGGGCTGTCCCGATCTGGAAGGCGACCCACGCGATCGTGGGCGTGAGGCTCGGTGAGGGCGGGCCGGAGCGTCTGCGCTCCGATCTCCTGCAGTTTGCCTGATCGATCCTGCTTCTAGCCCGTCGCCTGGCGATCCCGCAGCAGGCCGATGGCTTCACCGATCAATGCGGTTGCTCGCTGCAACTGCTCCTCTCCGAGTTCCGCGCCAACGGCATTCGCCCAGACGGCCTGCCTGGCCTTGATTTCATCCAACACCTCCTCGCCGCGCGGCGTCGGTACCATCAGCTTTGCCCGCTGGTGTGCCGGATTGTCGCCATAGGCGATCAAGCCCTCTTCTTCGAGCAGGTCGGCGATGCGCTGTACGCCCTGTCGCGCAAGGCCAAGCGCGCGGGCGGCATCGGCAACTGACATCGGTGCGTGGCTTGCAGCCGCCAACACCTGCCAACGCGCACTGGTCTGGCCCGAGGGTTTGGCGAGCGTGTCGCCCGCCGCCGTCAACGGACCGGCCAGGCGAAGCACCGAGATGGCGAACTGGGCGAAGGCGTCGCCGGCAGGGGTGCGAACAGGGTCATTCATGTTGGAAGAGACTACCATTGCGCGATGGTGAATAATGACAGCATGTTGTCATGGAGGCGTCCTCGTCGCAAGCGTTTTGATAGTACGAAGGGAATCTTGCCTGCCCTGACGACCTCGACCCTTCGGCGCCGGCGGGGGCTCCCGTCGTCTATACGGACGGACGCAACGACAACTGGGCCAGTGCCCCTTCGGGGATCCGGCGTCTCTAAATTCGGTGCATCGTTTGAGTATCGTGCTCGGTCCGTCTGCTTTCCCTACTTTCAGCATTCCATCGTAGAGCGCAATTGACAATATGTTGTCATTGTGGGAGGGGTAAATGACAGTAAGTTGTCATGTTGGCGCCTTGAGAAGGCGCTGTTTTGGTCTGGGAGTATAGTCAATGAAAATGACCTATCGGGGAAGCTGCCATTGCGGAAAGATCCGCTATGAGGCCGACATCGATCTCGACGCCGGTACGGGCAAGTGCAACTGCTCGATCTGCTGGAAGAAGCGTTACTGGGGCGCGATCGTGAAGCCGGATGCGTTCCGGCTGCAGGCCGAAGAAGTCGATATCGCCGACTACCAGTTCGGCAGCGACAGCGTGCATCACCGCTTCTGCAAGACCTGCGGCATTGCTGCCTACGGGCATGGCTATATCGAGGAAATCGGCGGCGCCTACTATTCCGTCAATGTTGCAACGCTCGATGATCTCGATCCCGCCGTGCTTGCCGAAGCGCCGGTGAAGTACATGGACGGCCGCAACAACAACTGGTTCCACCCGCCGGCCGAGACACGCCACCTCTAGGCTGCATCGGGCGTCATGCAATGCTCCTGCATCGATGGGCCCTGGTGGAACGGTCTTCAAACCTTGCGGAACTCAAGGTGATAGGTGACCTCTTCGCCGGTTGTTGGGTCGACGCCCGGCGCGCTGTGGATCACTAGCCGGTCGCCGTCCAGCATGAACGGCCGGATCAGGTCCGAAACGCCCCAGGCCGGGTTCCAGCTCGCCTCGGCATGATGGATGACCTTGCCGTCCTCGAGCGTATAGGAGCCGGCATAGGCAAGCATCGAATCGAACAGTGCGACCTTTTCCTCGTCGGTGGGGGTTGCGCCGTTCGGCACGGGTCGATTGCGCTTGACCACGACCGCGGTCATGCGGCCATCCGGCTGGTAGGAGAGATAGCCGATGGGGTCCGGACCCATGGCATCGCTGATTTCGCCCGATACCACCGCCTTGCGGGTCCAGGAGAGCATTTTCCAGGTGCCGAGCAGGTTCGCCGCGTTTGTCATCGTCCACCCCTACAAAAATTAGATCAATCTAAAATAGCAGGTGAATTGTGTGCGTAACAGGCCGGCTGAGCCTGGTAGCGGCGCGTGTGGTCGCAAGGTCGCGACGCGCATGAAAAAGGCCCCCGCGAGCGGGAGCCTTCCGTCTCGTTAACCGTCGTCGGCTCAGAGATCGCCGAGGTCGCGAACAGCACCGCGGTCTGCGGAGGTGGCAAAGGCGGCGTAGGCCTTGAGGGCCGTCGTCACCTTGCGCTTGCGCACCTCGGTCGGCTTCCAGCCCTTGGCGTCCTGTTCGGCGCGGCGGCTGGCGAGTTCCGCCTCGTCGACGCGCAGGCTGATCGTGCGGTTGGGGATGTCGATGTCGATCATGTCGCCTTCGCGCACCAGGCCGATCATGCCGCCGTTCGCCGCTTCCGGCGAGACGTGGCCGATCGAAAGGCCCGAGGTGCCGCCGGAGAAGCGGCCGTCGGTGATCAGCGCGCAGGCTTTGCCAAGGCCCTTCGACTTCAGATAGCTCGTCGGATAGAGCATTTCCTGCATGCCCGGGCCGCCCTTCGGACCTTCGTAGCGGATGACGACGACGTCGCCGGCCTTGATCTCGTTGGCGAGAATGGCCTTGACCGATGCGTCCTGGCTTTCGAACACCCGTGCCGGACCGGAGAACTTCAGGATGCTCTCATCGACGCCGGCGGTCTTCACGATGCAGCCGTCGAGCGCAATGTTGCCCTTGAGCACGGCAAGGCCGCCGTCCTTGGAGAAGGGATGTTCGACCGAGCGGATGACGCCCTTTTCGCGGTCGGTGTCGAGCTCATCCCAGCGGGCTTCCTGGCTGAAGGCGACCTGGGTCGGAATGCCACCGGGGGCCGCGCGGAAGAAGTTGCGCACGGTTTCGCTCGTCGTGCGCGTGATGTCCCAGCGGTCGATGGCGTGGCCGAGGGTCTCGCTGTGCACCGTCGGGCAATCGCGGTTGATCAGCCCGCCTTTTTCTAGTTCGCCGAGGATCGACATGATGCCGCCGGCACGGTGCACGTCTTCCATGTGCACGTCGCTCTTGGCCGGAGCCACCTTGGACAGGCAGGGAACCTTGCGCGACAGCCGGTCGATGTCGGCCATGGTGAAATCGACCTCGCCTTCATGGGCGGCGGCGAGAATGTGCAGAACGGTGTTGGTCGAGCCACCCATGGCGATATCGAGCGCCATGGCGTTTTCAAAGGCCTGCTTCGAGGCGACGTTGCGCGGCAGCACACTGTCGTCATCCTGCTCGTAATGGCGGCGGGCGATGTCGACGATCAGGTGGCCAGCCTCGACGAACAGGCGCTTGCGGTCGGCATGCGTTGCGAGCGTCGAGCCGTTGCCCGGCAACGACAGGCCGAGCGCTTCCGTCAGACAGTTCATCGAATTGGCGGTGAACATGCCGGAACAGGAACCGCAGGTCGGGCAGGCCGAGCGCTCGATGACCTTGACGTCCTCGTCGGAGATGTTGTCGTCGGCGGCAGCGACCATGGCGTCGACCAGGTCGAGCGCATGCGTCTTGCCGTGCAGGACGACCTTGCCGGCCTCCATCGGGCCGCCGGACACGAAGACGGCCGGGATGTTGAGGCGCAGTGCCGCCATCAGCATGCCGGGCGTGATCTTGTCGCAGTTGGAGATGCAGACCATGGCGTCGGCACAGTGGGCGTTGACCATGTATTCGACGCTGTCGGCGATGATCTCGCGCGACGGCAGCGAATAGAGCATGCCGTCATGGCCCATGGCGATGCCGTCATCGACGGCGATGGTGTTGAATTCCTTGGCGACGCCGCCGGCCGCTTCGATTTCGCGGGCGACGAGCTGGCCGAGGTCCTTGAGGTGGACGTGGCCCGGCACGAACTGCGTGAAGGAGTTGACCACCGCGATAATCGGCTTGCCGAAGTCGCCATCCTTCATGCCCGTCGCGCGCCAAAGGCCGCGGGCGCCGGCCATGTTGCGGCCGTGGGTGGTGGTGCGGGAGCGATAGGCAGGCATGGACGTTTTCCTTCAAGGACGAAATGTCATTGGCTGATGTGGCGATCACCGACCGCCAGTGCAGGGGCTACCTAGCGCAAAATTGCGTGCACGTCATCTTTTGCGTCAGATTATTTCGACGCGACACTGCCCGCATTTCGGCCGGATATCGACCCCTTGCGCCAATCTAGCGTCGTGTCCGCGGCTTGGACACCCGCCACGTGATCCCCTTATGAAAATCTTATGCCGGCCGATGCAAGTCGCAATCGAAACCGGACGCGGGGCAGGGGTAGCCTCCACTCATCGACAACGGGTGAGCATCATGACCCTTTACGATTTCAGCCTTCGCCATCGTTCCGATACGCCGGATCGCCAGCCCGGCATCAGCCCCTTTGAGGGAGCGGATCGCGCCGACGGCGGGCCGGATGCCTTGAAGCTCCTGCTCCTGCGCATCGCGGCGGTGCGCCGCCTACGTGAACATCACGTCTGGGAGGCCGTACGACTGGTCCAAGACATGCCTGATCTGGTTGCCGAAGACTGGCCGTCGCGCCGCTTCCGCGAGCTCATGGCCGCCGACGCGCTGGTCGATGCCGTGATCCAGCTGACGACTTCGACCAAAGCCAAGCTCTGCCTGCGCACGCTCAGCCACGAATGCAGCGTGTGGACCTGTACGCTTCGTTACGCTCCGGCGGGTGCCGGCCGCGTGACATTCAAGGCGCGCCACGCCGATCTGGCGACGGCCCTGCTGACGGCCTTCCTGCAATGCTGCCGCGTCCACCGGCTTTCCATCGAAGGCGACAGAATTCGCCGCGGCCATCTTCCAACCTGAAGGACATTTCCATGAGCGATCATTGGCTTCGCCTCGAAGGGGCGATCACGGCGTTGGTCACGCCATTCAAGGACGGCAAGGTCGATACCGTCGGCCTGATGTCGCTCGTCGAATGCCAGATCCGCCACGGCATTTCCGCCATCGTCGCCTGCGGAACGACGGGCGAATCCGCGACGCTTTCCCGCGCCGAGCGTAGGATGGTCATCGAACGGTGCGTCGAGGTCGCCGAGAAGAACGTCCCTGTCATCGCCGGCACGGGCACGAACTGCACCGAAACGACGGTCGAACTGACCACGGAGGCCAAGACGCTCGGCTCCGATGCCGCGCTCATCGTTGCACCCTATTACAACAAGCCCTCCCAGGAGGGGATCTATCGCCACTACGAGGCAGTGGTCCGGGCGGTCGATCTGCCTGTCATCGTTTACAATGTGCCCTCACGCAGCGGCGTCGATATTGCGCCGCGCACGCTCGAGAGATTGGCGCAGCTGCCTGGGGTCGTCGGCATCAAGGACGCGACGGGAGACGTCGGCCGCTTTCTCGCATCGTCGCCATCGATCAAGGCGCAGCTCTGCCACTTCTCGGGCAACGACCAGACGGCGCTGCCGTTCAACCTTTGTGGCGGGCATGGCACGATTTCGGTCGCCGCAAATGTCGTGCCGAGGCTGATGGTGTCGCTGCATCATGCGATCACAACGGGCAACGCCCAAGCGGCTGTCGCCATCCATCAGCGGCTCCAACCTCTGTTTATCGCGCTCGAGCGCGAAACCAACCCGGGGCCGATCAAATACGCCTTGCATCTGGCACGAGGCTTAAGCCCCGACGTGCGGCTGCCGCTGACGACGGTGTCGCCGGAGACGGCAGCCGAGATCCGTTCAGCGCTCGAACCGCTGGCCGAGGTTCGCAGCGCCTCCCATGCCAGCCCGAGCTTGCCACTGGCGCTTGCGAGCTGAGGCCGCGTCGACATCAAAGGAGACAGACCATGTCACGCTTTCCCCATCTTGCCGCGCAGGCGGAACAAAGACGCCGGTCGGAGGGCAGCGATAACTATGCCACCTCCAACAGTGTGGTTCGCGACGCCTTTCTCGGCATCGGCATCCGCCTCGGTATCGTGCTTGGGCTCGCCTATGCCATCCAGATGGTCATCCCCTGGTTTGTCGGCTGAGTAGCCGCACTCTTCATCAACGAGGACCATTCGATCATGGGCAGTATGCAGCAGGTACGGCGTGGCTTCCTGGCGCGCGCGCGTTTCGTCGTCGGGCGCGATAGTCATGGATGGTGGGTTGTCTCCGACCGCAAGGGACTGGTCGGAGGGCTCTTCACCAATGAGGCGGCGGCGATCCACTTCGCCATCGAAGCAAGTGATCGCCACCCCGAAGAGGTTTGCCGGGCGCCGGACGGCGCCGCCATCGATCTCGGTACCTTTGCAGGCAGGTCGAGCGTGCGCAGGCCGTCCCGCCGCCGCGCCCACCCCTGATTTCGAGGTCTTTGTTTCCGTCGGCCAAGGGCTCGCTTGGTCGACGGAGAGGAATGCAGAATGCCTCCCAAGGGCGCCATGGCGCGTCCTGTTCGTAGCCTGTCAGTCTTTGAAATCTTAATTAGCGATTGCTTGCAAAGCCTTGCCGGCGGGTTCATTGTTTTGTGCATATTTTGTCCAAACGGCTCTGGATAGCATGCGGAGCACGGAGCCTCTTCGAAGGTTCGCCATTGATGAATTGTCGTGAGTGCGGTTGCGAGATCGAGGGGCGTTTTTCGTTTTGCCCGAGCTGCGGAGCCAAACAGCAGAGCCTGTGTCCGGGCTGTGGCGCGGACTGTCTGCCAGGTTTCGCCTTCTGCCCGAATTGTGGGACGCCGGTGGAAAAGCCGACGGCGGCAAAGGTCCTGGCGTCCGGGCAGGCTGCCGTGATGCCCCAGCCTAGAGCGGTGCGGGACTCATCCCTGACGGTATCGAGCGACAACGAAAATGCCGACCGCCGTACGGCAACCATTCTTTTTGCCGATCTGTGCGGGTTTACCAGCCTTGGCGAACATATGGATCCGGAGATCCTGCAAACGTTTCAGAACGAACTTTTTGCAGAGCTCACCGCGGCGGTCGAAACCTATGGCGGCTTCGTCGACAAATTCATCGGCGATGCGCTGCTCGCGCTGTTTGGCGCCCCGGTGGCGCATGAGGATGATGCCGAGCGGGCCCTGCGTGCAGCGATCGACATGATCGCGCGCGGCAGCCTTGTCGGTGAGCGCTGGCAGGATCGCATCGGTGCGCCGGTCAGCCTGCATATCGGCTTGAATACCGGAACCGTGGTTGCCGGCGCCCTGGGCGCTGGAGACAGCAGATCCTATTCGGTCACTGGCGATGCCGTGAACACCGCGCAGCGCCTGCAGTCCATGGCAGGACCCGGCGAAATTCTCGTTGGACCGGTGACACACCGCGTGACCCGGCATGCCTTCGCCTACGAGGCGCTGGGTGCAACCGCATTGCGCGGCAAGGCCGGCATCATCGAGGTTTACCGTCTGATCAAGGTTCTTGACGCTCCTAGTGCCGCACGAGGTCTGGAGGCGTTGGGTCTGACTTCACCATTGGTCGGGCGCGATGCGGAAATGAAGCGACTGCTCGATTGCCTGGAACTCGCCTGTAACGGGGCGGCGCAACTGGTGCGTCTGTCCGGGGAGGCGGGGATGGGAAAATCGCGCCTCGTCGATACATTTCTTGCGCTGGTCGCCGTCGATCCGCGCTTCGGGCACGTTGTCGTTCGTCGCGCTAGCTCTTCTCCGCTCGGAGAACCTTCCTACGGTGTTCTGGCATCTGTTTTGCGCGGCGCCTATGGCATCTCGACCTTCGATACATTGGAGCGGACGACAGAGTTGCTCACAGCGGGGCTTGCCGAGATCGGCTTTGCGCCCGAAAAGCTTGAACAGCTCGTGCCGCTTTTCCTTCGCATCCTGGGGATGGGAACGCACGACGAAACCTTGCGCCATGTCGAGCCGGAACAGATGCGTCGCCAGCTCTTTGCGGCCGTGCGAGCCATCTTCGAGCGGCGCCTGTCGCGAACGCCGCTGCTGCTGGTGATCGAGGATCTGCATTGGGCCGATGCCGCGTCCCTCGATGCCATCGCCTTTATCCTCGACCGGATGGAGGGCAGTCCATTGATGATGCTGACGACGCAGCGCCCGGACGCGGCGGTCGATCGGCTGAAGCCTGGCCGAACGAGCCTCACGGCGTTGCGGCTCGCGCCGCTCACCGAGACCGAAGGGCGCAGGCTGCTTTCGGCCTTCTTCGGTACCGATGGCCTGCATCGGGGGCTGGCGGGCCGAATACTGGCGCGCGCCAGCGGAAATCCGCTGTTCATCGAGGAAATCGTACGTGGCCTGATCGAAGTCGATGCGCTGAAGCATTTCGGGGCCGCCTGGCGCGTGGTCGAGCGCGAGGCCACCGTCGATATTCCCGTAACCATCGAAGCCATGCTTTTGGGCAGGATCGACCGACTGCAACCGCGGTCGCGCAGACTGCTTCACCATGCGGCAGTCATCGGCCCGCGGTTTGATGTCGACTTGCTGCGTGTCGTTGCCGGCGATGAAGCCACGATCGATGCGGCGCTGGACAATCTGTGTGATGCCGAAATTATCGAGGAGACGCGGGAGGGACGCTTACAGGGCGCGCAGACCTACCGCTTCACCCAGACGCTGCTGCAGGAGGTGGTCTACAACAACCTGCTCCTGCGTCGGCGTGCGGAGATACATGCCGTTGTCGCCGACCAGCTTGAGCGCCGCTATGGAGCACAGACGACAAGGCTGGAGGAGATGGCGTTGCTTGGCCACCATTTCAGCCAGTCGGAGGATAGGTCGAAGGGCGCGCGCTATCTCATGGCGGCAGGAGAACGCGCGCAGGCGATCTATGCGAATGATGATGCCATACGGTTCTACAAGCAGGCCATGGCCGCCTGGGCGGCCGCTGGCGAGGAGGGGACCGAATGGCTTGCTGCCCGCGAGCGCGTTGCCGATCTGCTCGGCCCTTCCGGGCGGCGCGACGCGGCTGCTGGGCACTACGCTTCCCTGCTCGACGTCTATCATGCCACTGACGACCGGGTCTCAGCGGCCCGCATCCAGCGCAAGTACGGACATCTCCTGTGGGAGGCGGCCCGGCGCGACGAGGCGCTGGTGGCATTCGCGAACGCGGCCCAGCTTCTGGAAGACGCGGATGCGCCGATCGAAAGCGCCCATCTCTCCCAGGAACGGGGCCACCTTGCCTTTCGCATGGGCAACTATGCCGACGCTATCGTCTGGGCCGACGATGCCCTGAAGCGTGTCGGGGCGCTGGTGCCGCAAGCACCGGACGCTCGGCGCGAAATGGATCGGGTGACGGCGGAAGCCCTCAATACCAAAGGGGTGGCGCTGGCGCGCCTCAACCGCGGCACTGAGGCGATCGCAACGATCGAGCGCAGCGTCTCGGTCGCGGAGGCTGCCGACCTGCTCAATGCGGCCTGCCGGGGGTACACCAATCTTGCCGTCCTCTACACGATCATCGAGCCACGGCGGGCCATCGAGGTCTGCAAGTTCGGCTTCGGCATGGCCCACCGTATCGGCGACCTCAGCTTCCAGGCGCGGCTGCTTTCCAATCTGGCGGTGGCCTACTGCACCTTCACCGACCGCTGTGCTGCCGACGGCATTCCGGCTGCCGAACGGGCGATCGCGATCGACCGCGAGCTCGATCAGCGCGATCATCTGCCGGTGTCGTTGCTGGTGCTGGGACAGATCGATCAGTGCCACGGTCGCCCGGATGTCGCGCGCCGTCTGTATGAGGAGGCTCTCGAACTCGCTTTCGAAACGCGAGAGGCACAGCTGTTGTTTCCGTGCTATGATGGCTTGGCGACGCTCTGCCTTGATGCTGGTGACCTCGATGGTGCGGAAAGGCACTTCGCTTCGGCTCGCGACATATGCACACGGCACGGTCTTGATCCCGAAGCGTTGATGATACTGCCATTCCTCGACTAGGGGCGCTGCAGGGCAGGTCCGTCGAAGGTAAACACGACGATTCGGGTTCTACTGCATGTTTCCTTAGATCCTATTCGATTTAAGGATAAAAACATGCAGCCATTCAAAGTGCTACAGCGACCTTTGCGCGTCTAACAAGACGCGCGGCGCTGTAGGATTGGCCGCGAAAGGGCGCCCGAAATGTAGGCTTGTGTCGCCAAACCGGCTCTGCGTTCGACGCGATGGTCGCGTTTAGCGCACCGCGCGAGACGCGCTCCCCACATCTCCGTGACCCACGATCGGCATAAGGAGAAAAGATTATGGTTGAACAGCACAATGGACCGTTGCAACCCGGTGACCGGGCACCGAACGTGGTTCTCGACGCCATCACCCAGGACGGTCAGATTTCCATCGACGATTTTCGCGGTCGCAAGCCGGTGCTGGTCGGCCTGTTCCGCGGTCTGCACTGCCCCTTCTGCCGACGCCAGATCGCGGCGATGGCGCAGCTCGACGAGGCACTGCGCGAAAAAGGTGTCGAGAGCCTGACGGTCGTCAACACGCCGATCGACCGGGCGCGCCTTTATTTCCGCTACCATCCGCTGCCACATCTGCTGGCGGCGTCCGATCCGGAACGGGTTTCTCACCGCGCGTTCGGCTTACCCAATCTTCAGTTCACCGAGGATGAGGACGATTGGCCTCACAAACTTGCCAAGAAAACCGTCATGGCAATGCTGGTTGACATGCCGGGCGAGCTGCCGGCCGCTATGGATCCTTGGGCGGCCTCGTCGTTTCTCGACAAGGCGGACGGCTATGAAATCACACATGACGACGAACGCATGATCGCGACGGGCGAAGGGCAACTCGTCGGCGAGTTCCTGCTCGATCGGGATGGCATCGTGCGATGGAGCTTTACCGAGGCCACGGCTGACGGACACAACATGTTCGGCGTGCCTCGCCGAGAGGAGCTGATGTCGGCCGCGTCGAACGTCGCCCATTGACCGCCGCCCGTGGACGATAGACGGCGGCACGTTTGGCCGGCGCCGGTGTTCGTCCCGCGAAGACGATGCTGCCCCGAAATGAAAATGTCGTTCGGGGCAGCCGGTGGCGCGACGCCCGACGTCAGGCGAGCGAGGCGACCGCTTCTTCGATCAGCGCGACGACCTCCGGGGCACGCGAGGCCAGCGACGCGTGGCTCGCGTCAAGCGTGATCGTCTTCTTCGCCTTGATGCGCTCCGCCATCCACTGTTCGGTTTCCGGCGGAATCATGTTGTCGCGGCTCGACACCTGATACCAACTGGGCTTCACCTTCCAGGCCGGCGGGCCGGACTTGTCTTCAAAGCAGCGTCCTGCAATCGGCTTCTGCGCGACGGCCATGACCAGCGCTTCGGTCTCGCCGAGATCCTGGCCGAAGCTCTGGCGGAACGTCGCCTGGTCGAGCCAGAGGAAACCATCCTTATCAGGCCGGATACTGCCGGCACCGGAAGGGGCGTCGCGGCGGGCGAAGATGCTGCCGAGACTGTCACCTTCGTCGGGCGCGAAAGCGGCGATATAGACCAAGCCGGCAACGTTCGGCGCGTGGCCGGCGCCGGTGATCACGGCACCGCCATAGGAATGGCCGACCAGCAATGTCGGCCCGTCCTGTGCGGCCACAAGTTTCGATGTCCGGTCGATGTCGTCGGCAAGTGACGTCAGCGGGTTCTGGACCGCTGCGACATTGTAGCCCTTGGCGTGCAGCGGCGGTATCACGTGGCGCCAATGCGAGGCGTCACCCCAGGCGCCATGGACCAGGACGATGTTCTTGATGGCTGGCATTGTCCGTTCCTTTCCTTCCCACTTCAGCGCCGCGCGTCTTATTAGACGCGCAAAGGTCGCTGTAACACTTTGAATTGCTGTATGTTTTATCCTTAGATCGAATACAGTCTAACGAAACATGCGGTAGGGCTCTCGAATCCTCGGCACTTTGCCGTCGACATGGCGCGTGCCTCCTGCCGGGCGGATGCGTTCAGGTCGCGAGAGCAAAGTAGGGCGGCGAGGCTGGCCGATCCATGAGCTACCCCGAATATTCCGCGCAGTGGCGGCCGCTGCGGTCGATGCCGTCACTCGGTGGCTTGCACGGCAATGCCGTCACGGTGGGCCGGTTGATCAGATCACAGGTAGGCAGACGATCGGCTTCATCGAAGCACGATCGCCGTTCCTCTCATCTATCGATCAAGTTCTCGATCGTGCCTTACTGTTTCTTGTAGGCGCCGTCGAACGAGGCAGAGTTGCCGCAGAAAACGCGGCAATCCTTGGGAGTGACATCGATCTGGGAACCTGTGATCTTCAAGTCGACCGTGCACTGACCGTCGGCGCCGATTTCCTCAGGCGTGAAAACGTGCTGCACCGCCTCCCCTTCAAGCGGGGCACGGAAGGTTACCGAGCAGGAGTCGTAGGAGGGAGCGCCGACATCGGTCGAGATGTTGACCAAGAGGTTGCCATCGGGAAACAACACGCTGTCGAGCACGCCGCGCGCGTTCCCGTACGTGCCTGTGAGATGTTTTTGGTCATAGGCGGAGCTGAGTTCGGCATAGCGGCCACGATAGCTGTCGATCAGGCAATTCATCACCTTCTCGTCCGAACCCTTGCAATGGTCTCGCTTTGCAAGCCAGGCGCGCTGGCTCGATTCCAGTGTGGCGGCATCCGCGCCTGGCGCAGCGCGGACGGCCTTGTACAGGTCGGCCATGGTCTGATCGATCCACCCCATTCCGGAATCTCCGCCGGAGCAAAGAACTTTTTCGACCTGGCTCTTGGCCTTTGAACAATCAAAGCTCGGCTCCTCCTGCGCCTGGACCAGAGATGGTGCAGTCGACATTGAGAAAAGACCAAGACCGAAAACGAAAAATCTGTTCATTGTACCGTCTCCTCGTGTGGCGTTGGACAACCCGTGAGAACTGTGCGTGCCGTTGGTTTCACAAATTCGATGGCAAGGGTCAGGGCCTGTTAAATTCATCCACTCTGTTCAGGACCATGGGATCGGATGGAAGGAAACAGGCGCAAGGCAAGACCCGAAGGTCTTGTCGAGCACTGTTTTCGATCAGACTGCCCATAGTCCTGATCACGAAGGGCGAGGCCGATTTTGCGCGTGGCTGCGTCGGAAGGATTTGAAAATGTTGGTGTATATCCTGCCGCTGTAGTGTGTGTGCAACAACGTAACGCTGCTTGAAATTAAGTTGTATCCTATTGAATACTGCAATCTTTGCGATTTTGCGTCAAGGTAAACGAGTAGCGATTCATGCCGCTTTCCATTTAGCGCAATCCGCAGTGTGCCGATGATCCGGCACGGATCGTCCCATGCTGTTCTGATCCTCTCCAATATCGCGCTTAGGCGTCATCGGCCGCAGGTTCGATGAACCTTGGAAGCAAAACGTAAAAAGGGCTTCCGGTTTCCCGAAAGCCCTTTTTATCAGAAACTTGGATGGTGGGCGTGACAGGGATTGAACCTGTGACCCCTACGATGTCAACGTAGTGCTCTCCCGCTGAGCTACACGCCCATCCGATGAGGCGCATAGACCATAGAACCCGCTCTCGCGTCAATAGGGTTTTCGAAGGTTTTTTGACTGAAATTTTGCTGGCGGTTTTCCGTCATCGTCTGCCGCCTGTGGCGGCTTGCCGGAAGTCCGGATTTCCGGGCTTTGCGCGTAAGTCACTGAAATAAAAAGACCGCCGGAGATCCCTGTGGATCGCGGCGGTCGATCTGAAGTCTGCGCCGATCCGGTCCAAGTGTCACGGACGGCGGCGGCAGCTGTGGAAAAAATGTCTGGCCTCAGGCGGCCAGCATCTTGTTGACCTCGTCGACCAGGTCGCGAAGGTGGAAGGGCTTCGACAGGACCTTGGCGTCCTTCGGAGCTTTCGAATCCGGGTTCAGCGCGACCGCGGCAAAGCCGGTGATAAACATCACCTTGAGATCCGGATCGAGTTCGGTCGCCCGACGGGCAAGCTCGATGCCGTCCATCTCGGGCATGACGATATCGGTCAGGAGAAGCGAGAAGGGCTCTTCGCGAAGGCGGTCGTAGGCGCTGGCGCCGTTGTCATAGGACATGACCTTGTAGCCAGCCTTTTCGAGCGCCTTCACAAGGAAGCGGCGCATATCGTTGTCGTCTTCGGCAAGAAGGATTTTCACAGTCATGAACTCGGCCGTTGCTTCTCTTTATTCATTGCGTATGGATTGCGGCGTTCTATCCAAACCGCAACGGGGTAAATATCTCGTGAACGCGACGCGTCAACTCCCCAGAAACCGGAGTGGGCGCACTATGGACACAGAGCCGACCAACTGGCAACATGATGGCAACAGCAAGAACCGCACATGGTAAAAAGGGTTCCGATGGGGGAGATGACGGAGAGGGAGCTGTTTGAGGTTCTGGAACCTGCAAGTCAGCGGATTCCCTTCGTATTCAACTCGCCGCATAGCGGCCGCTCTTATCCACAGGCCTTTCTCGATCAGTCCCGCCTCGATGCGCTGGCGATCCGTCGTTCCGAAGATCACTATGTCGACGAGCTGTTCCAGAACGCGACGTTCCTCGGCGCGCCGATGCTGCTGGCGCATTTCCCGCGGGCCTTCCTCGACGTCAACCGCGAGCCTTACGAACTCGACCCGCGCATGTTCGACGGGCCGGTGCCGCCGCATGCCAATATCAGTTCGATGCGGGTGGCAGGCGGCCTTGGAACCGTGCCGCGGCTTGTCGCCGAGAACATGGAAATCTATCGCGGCCGCTTCCCCGTCGAAGACGCGCTGGCGCGCATCGAGACGATCTACAAGCCCTACCACGCCACCTTGCGCAAGCTCATCGCCCGCACGCATGTCCAGTTCGGCCTGTCGGTCTTGATCGATTGCCACTCGATGCCCGGCAATGTGCATCTGCCGGGCAGCGCCCAGCGGCCGGACTTCATCATCGGCGATCGTTACGGCACCAGTGCCGCGGCGGAACTGTCGAGGATGGCCGTCGATCTGTTGGCTGAGCTCGGCTATACCGTCGCGCGCAACAAGCCCTATGCCGGCGGTTTCATCACCGAACATTACGGCCGACCGAGCCGCGGCCTGCATGCGCTGCAGATCGAGATCAATCGCGGGCTCTATGTCGATGAGACGACGCTGGTCCGCAAGCCCGGTTTCGGCGCGCTGGTCGCCGATCTCACCAGCTTCATCGCGTCGCTCGCGCGTCATGTCGAGGATTATGGCGCCTATCTGCCGCTTGCTGCGGAGTAGCGTCGGTTCCCTATGGCATGTTCCTTAAATCCTATTCGATTTAAGGATAAAAACATGCAGCAATTCAAAGCGCTACAGCGACCTTTGCGCGTCCAATAAGCCGCGCGGCGCTGTAGTAGACCTCAAAAAGAACCGCGCCGGTGGCGCGGTTAAGTCTAGGGAGGAAACACCCAAGGAGGGTATTTACAGTCACAAGTGACTGCACAAAAACCCTAATATTGCACTGCACAATTGTCAAGTTGAGAGAGTGAAAACTTTTGCAGTGCGGCAAAGGAATTTCACCGGATCGACGGCGCTGAAACGATCGGAACGGCCCACCGTCTTGGATCGCTGACAGCCGGTCGCTTGGCCGTTTGCCTTTCTGCAGATTTCGTCTATGCAGATTGGACCTTCCTGCTTCTTTCCCTAAAGAGAGTGACATGCTGCCCGACCGCTCCTTTTTCGATCGTCTCGCCGATGCCGCCAAGGCGGAAACCTTGCCGCGCTTTCGCATCGGCACGAGCGTCGTCAACAAGCTCGAGGGCGGTTTCGATCCGGTGACCGAGGCCGATCAGTCGGCTGAGGCCGCGATCCGCGCTCTGATCGAGGAGAATTTCCCCGGTCACGGTATCCTCGGCGAGGAGCATGGCAATGTCGGGCTCGATCGCGAATATGTCTGGGTGATCGATCCGATCGATGGCACGCGCGCCTTCATCTCCGGCCTGCCGGTCTGGGGCACGCTGATCGGTCTTTATCGCAACGGCGATGCGGTGATGGGCCTGATGGATCAGCCATTTACCGGCGAACGCTTCTTTGCCGACGGCAAGCAGGCGCTCTACCGTGGACCCGACGGCGACAAGGTGCTGTCGACCCGCACTTGCGACGCGCTTTCAGATGCCGTGCTGTTTACGACCTCGCCGCATCTCTACACCGGCGACAACAAGACCCGCTTCGAGGCGCTGCAGGACAAGGTGCGGCTGTTCCGCTACGGTTGTGATTGCTATGCCTTCGCGCTGCTTGCGGCCGGTCATGTCGACCTGGTCATCGAGTGCGGGCTCAAGCCCTATGACGTCGGCGGCCTTATCCCGTTGATCGAGCAGGCTGGCGGCATCGTCACCAACTGGCAGGGCGGCCCGGCGGAAATGGGTGGCGAAGTCATCGCTGCCGGCAGCGCCGAACTGCATGCGCAGGCGCTGGAAATTCTCAAAGGCTGAATTTTCTCAAAAGACTGAATTGTCTCAGGCCGCTTCGCCTTCGTCCTTGTCGTCCTTATCGGGAATGACGAAAGCAAGAATGGCCGCCATGGCCTGGGCGCGATAACGATCGGCCTCGTGCAGCAGTTCGTGGCGCGCACCGTCGATCGGGATCATGTGGGCGGCGCGGAAATTGCGCGCCAGCCACTCGACGGCGACATGCGGCACCAGCCGGTCGGCTGTCGGCGCCAGGATGATCGTCGGCAGGGTGATGCGGGTCAGATGTTCCCGTCGGGCGACGCGGCGCATTGCACGAAACGCTTCGGTCAACCAGCGCGCCGACGGCGGCCCAAGTCGCAATTCCGGATAGGCTTCGGTCAAGGCCAGGTTGCGCGCAAAGCGCCGGCGGTCGGCGGTCAGCACGTTGTTTTCAAAGGGGCGATTGCCTTTGTCGGCATGCAATGGCAGCCGCCCGAGACCGACCCAGCGCATCACCGTTGCCATGCTGGCGATGCTGCGTTCGCCAATTATCTGGCCACCGAGGCCGACAAAGGGGGCAAGCACCACCAGGCGATCGATGCGGCTCGAAAGCATGGGCGCGAGCGACAGCGCGACCAGCGCGCCCATGGAGTGGGCGACAATCGAAAACGGCAGCCGGGTATCCGGCAGCACGATCTGTTCGAGGAAGGTGGTCAGATCGCGCTCGTAATAGGAGAAGCGCTCGACATGGCCGCGCCCGGCCTCGGGCAAGAGCCGCTCCGAGCCCGCCTGGCCGCGCCAGTCGAAGGTTGCGACCCAGAGGCCGGCGGCGTTGAGTTCGGCGATGGTCTCGAAGTATTTCTCGATCGATTCGTTGCGGCCCTGCAGCAGCACCACGGTGCCGCGCGCAACCGGCGTCCTGGTCTTGAAGATGGCGTAGCGGATCTTGCGGCCACCGGCTCCATCGAAGAAGCCCGCCACGTGATTGTCCGGTATCGGATTATCCGGTGTGGAGCGGAGGATCGTGGTCATGACGGACGAAACCAGGCTGAAGACGCGTTGATCGGTATCATCAGGGATAGGCGGCGGGCTTGGCGCCGTCAAAGAAAAAAGCCGGAAACGGTGGGTGAAATCCGGACGATCACCGTTTCCGGCCGCTGAAGGGGAAGGGACATGTCACTTCAGCCCCAGGAGATTTCCTCCCAGTGTGGCCTTTGTAACGCCCCTGATCTGAACCACGGCCGAACCTGTCATTCATCCGCCATTCACCTCTTGGGAATCTTGAGGCGGCATGCCTTGAACTGACGAAATCGCATTCCCATCTCTTGCTCACGGACGCCGATAACGGGTCCGTTCACCGGTCGCGCCGCTGCCTGGATGGGGTGGCAGACCAGACATCGCAAACAGTTGCTCCCAGGAGGACACCATGCGTCACGTTGATTTTTCCCCCCTCTATCGCTCCACCGTCGGCTTCGACCGCCTCTTCACGATGCTCGACAGCCTCGGCCAGCCTGACCAGGCTCAGACCTATCCGCCCTATAACATCGAGCGCACCGGCGAAAACGCCTACCGCATCACCATGGCGGTTGCCGGCTTCGACGAAACCGAACTGTCGATCGAAGCGCGCGAACATACGCTGACAATCAAGGGCGAAAAGAGCGAGGACAAGGCCGAAGAAAACCAGTTCCTGCATCGCGGTATTGCCAAGCGCGCCTTCGAGCGTCGCTTCCAGCTTGCCGACCATGTGGAGATCAAGTCCGCTTCGCTGAAGAATGGCCTGCTGCACATCGACCTCACCCGCGAGATCCCGGAAGCAGCCAAGCCGCGCCGGATCGACATTACGTCGGTCGCATCGCAGCCGAAGCAGATCGAGGCCCAGAACCTCTAATCCCTCCCTCCCAAGCTTGAAGAGGCGGCGCCCGAAAGGACGCCGCCTTTTTTTGGGATCGTTGTTTTCGCGTCTTCCCGGACAGGTTCTAGATCATTGAAATAACGCAATGCCGGACGGAAAACCGTTTCACACTTTTCCTGGAATTGCTTTAGGGGCGGACGGGTTCGGCGATGGCGTCCAGCTCTTTGCGGGCGGCGTAACGCTGGGCAATCACCGCGCAGGCCATCAGCTGGATCTGGTGGAAGAGCATGACCGGCAGCACGATCGCACCGATGTTCTGGCCGGCGAAGATGGCGCTTGCCATCGGGATGCCGCTCGCAAGGCTCTTCTTCGAGCCGCAGAAGGTAATGGCGATCTCGTCGGCGCGGTTGAAACCGAAGAGGCGGCTGCCGAACATGGTGACGGCGAGTACCAGCGCCAGCATGACGATCTCGATCGCGACCAGCACCCCGAGATCGGCAAGCGAAAAGGTCTGCCATAGCCCCGATGTGACGGCCTGGCTGAAGGCCAGATAGACGACCATGAGGATCGAACCGCGGTCGACGGGCGCAAGCAGGCCCTTGCGCGCCCGGATCCAGCCGCCGATCCACGGCTGCAACAATTGACCGGCGATGAACGGTGCCAGCAGCTGCAGCAGGATCTGCTCAAGGGCATCCAGCGACACACCGCCATGGCCGCCGGCGGAAAATAGGAGACCGACGAGAAGCGGCGTCAGGAACATGCCGAAGATGTTGGAGGCGGACGCTGAGCAGATTGCTGCCGGGACATTGCCGCCGGCAACCGACGTGAAGGCGATCGACGATTGCACGGTCGAGGGCAGGACGCAGAGGAAGAGGATGCCGGTATAGAGCGCCGGCGGCAGGACCGATGACGGTACGAAGCCGACGACGAGGCCGATCAGCGGGAACAGCACGAAGGTCGATGCCAGGATCGCCAGATGCAGCCGCCAATGCAGGAAGCCGGCTACGACGACATCGCGCGACAATCTTGCGCCATGCAGGAAGAAGACCAGGCCGACCGCCACCTTCGTTGCCATGGCGAACCAGGCCGTCGCCTCGCCATGGATCGGCAGCATCGATGCCAGAAGCACGGTGAGAAGCAGGAGCAGGGTGAAGGTGTCGGGAAGATAGCGGCCCATGTCTGTCACTGGCTCGATTGAGAAACGTCTTGCCGAGAAATGTCATTATGAAGCAGGATGCAAGGAATAACAGTTATCGCGAAATTGGATAATGCATGCTCGACCTCGTGCAACTGCGCAGCTTCGTTGCGCTCGAACAGATGGGCAGCTTCACCCTCGCGGCCGAGAGACTGGCGCTTGGCCAGTCGACGGTCAGTCAACATATTCAAAGGCTTGAGGCGTCGCTCGGGCGCAAGCTCGTTGCCCGCGACACGCACCGGGTCTCGTTGACGACGGATGGTCAGGCCCTGCTTGCCCATGCGCGTTCGATGCTGGCGATCGACGACGAGGTCAAGGCGCTGTTTGCCGAAAGCAGTCTGCGCGGACGATTACGGCTGGGCATGTCGGAGGATTTCGTCACCAGCCGGTTGCCGGGCGTGCTCGAAGATTTCGTTCGCGCCCATCCGTCGGTGGAGCTCGAATTGACGGTAGCACTCAGCGGCGTGCTCTACCATATGCAGGATGGTGGCGAGATCGATCTGGTGCTGGCAAAGCGGCGGCTGGGCGATCCGCGCGGCGAACTGGTCTATCGCGAGCCGCTGGTCTGGTTGGCGCGTGATCCCGAGCGTGTGAAGCGTGACAGGGTGCTGCCGTTGATCGCCTTTCCGCCGCCGAGCATCACGCGCAGCGTGGCGCTCGAGGTGCTCGACCGGCATCGGCTGCCATGGCGGATCGTCTGCACCTGCGGCAGCCTCAGCGGGCTGACGGCCGCCGCCCAAGCGGGCATGGGCGTGCTCGTCCAGCCGCGCAGTATGGCGCCGCAGGGCCTGCGGGAAATACCCACCGGCACCTTGCCGCCGCTGGAGGATGTCGAGTTCGTACTGGTTCCCAGCAAGGGCGCCGACCAGAAGCTGATCGCGGCGCTCTCGACCGAGATTTTGTCGAAGGTGAGGACGTTACAGGGCCAGGCGTGAGCCACAACACCGCGCGTGGCACGCGGTATTGTGGCTCTTTGAATTTGCTGCATAATTTTCTCCTCGGATCTATCCTGATCCAAGGAATTATGCAGTCGCCTCAGCAGGCTGCGACGAAGCGATCGACGTCGTCCATCTTGGTCGCAAAGCTCGTCACCAGGCGATAGAGGCCCTCGTCGGCCGCGAGGCTTCCGGCGAGTTCGTGCGGAACCGGCCAGTCGTAGAAAACGGCGCCTTGCTCCTGCAGTTTCGTCGCCACGTCCTTTTTCAGGATGACGAAGACCTCGTTGGCTTCGACCGGCCAACCGAGCCGGCTGTTGCGCGAAGCGGCGATGCCGTTGGCAAGACGCCGGGCCATGGCGTTGGAATGCCGGGCGAGGTCGAGCCAGAGACCGCCTTCGAGGTAGGCGTCGAACTGGGCCGAGACGAAGCGCGATTTCGAGAACAACTGAGCCGAGCGCTTGCGCAGGAAATGCATCTCGTGCGCCTTCGAAAGATCAAAGAGGACAAGGGCCTCGGCGCACCAGCAGCCGTTCTTCGTGCCGCCGAAGGAAACGAGATCGACGCCACGCTTCCAGGTCATCTCGGCCGGTGTGGCATCGAGGCTGACCAGCGCATTGGCAAAGCGGGCGCCGTCCATGTGCAGCGGCAGCTTGTGTGCATTGGCGACCGCGGCAATCGCCTCGATCTCATCGAGTGCGTAGACGGTGCCGCTTTCGGTCGCTTGCGTCAGCGTGACCGCCATCGGCTGACCGCCATGGACATTGTCGAGCGGGTAGCGGCGAATTTCCGCCTCAAGGCGCGATGCGTCCATCTTGCCATGTTTGCCGTCGACGGGCTTCAACCTCGATCCATGGGTGAAGAATTCCGGAGCGCCGCACTCGTCGGCCGTCACGTGCGCTTCGCGGTGGCAGAACGCGACGCCGCCGGCGCGGCTGGTGCTGGCGAGCGCCAGCGAATTGGCGGCCGTTCCCGTGCCGACGAAGAAGACTGCGACATCGCGCTCGAAAACCTCCGACAGTTTCCTCTCCACCTTCCGGTCGAGCTCACTGGTGCCGTAGGCGGAGGTGTAGCCGTCGGCATGGGTCACGAGGCTCTGGGCGATGGCAGGGTGGGCGCCAGCCCAGTTGTCAGAGGAAAAAATCATCACATATCGTCCTGTTTCACGGTCATATCGACGTCGTTCGGGCGACCATAACCCACCTGCCGGCCGGATCAATCACGGTCGCTGCTATGGAGGCCAACAGGATACCAGTTTGAAACCAAAATGAAGAAAACGTCCGTTTGTCGTAATTAAATTATAAAACCGGGAAATTTTCGGCAATGTTCGGCAAAATCCCTTCTATTATTTGCTCATATGCCCCTTGCGGAGGGGGGCGGTTTCTGGCATAGAGCGCATGAAATAGGACAGTCTTGCTGTCCTATTTCGGTCTAGGGACCGGAACAATCGCCGCAAGTGCCCAAAAAATCGGCAATCGGCGTGTGGCGCAGGGGGATCCGCCGGATTTCATCCGGTTGTTAACGCCTGCCATCAGGATGGTCACTGACATCAATGCCTGATGATGCCGTGCATTATTTGCGACCTGATCAGGATCATGAGACGATGAATGCCCCGGCTTTGCGGCACGTGAATGCGTGCGACGAGAAGCCATGCGCGGGCGCAGGTATGCCCGGACATGCCGGGTTCAACAGGAGGGAAGACGATGACGGATCACACGCCATCACAGCAATCTGGGCTCAACCTCGCACACACTGTTGCGACGGCTGAAAAAACGCCCACATTCCCGTCCGGCCTGCCGCGAAAACAGGGTCTCTATGATCCGCGCAACGAACACGATGCCTGCGGCGTCGGCTTCGTCGCGCATCTGAAGGGTGAGAAGTCGCACCAGATCGTGCGCGACGGCCTCTTCATGCTCGAAAACCTGACGCACCGCGGTGCCGTCGGCGCCGACCCGCTGATGGGTGACGGCGCTGGCATCCTCGTGCAGATCCCCGACCGCTTCTTCCGCGAGGAAATGGCCAAGCAGGGCGTTACCCTGCCGAAGGCCGGCGAATATGGCGTCGGCTACCTCTTCATGCCGCGCGACGAAAAGCTGATTGCCCATTTCAAGGACGTGATCAGCGAAGTGGTCGCCGAGGAAGGCCAGCACGTGCTTGGCTTCCGCGACGTGCCGGTCGACAATTCGTCGCTTTCCAAGGCTCCTGATATCGCTGCGACCGAACCGCACCATGTGCAGGTGTTCATCGGTGCCGGCCGCGATGCCGCGACCAACGCCGAATTCGAGCGTCGCCTGTTCACGCTGCGCAAGGTGATCTCCAACCGCATCTATGCGGAAGCGGAAGGCGGCGATCTCGGCTTCTACGTCGTGTCGCTGTCGACGCAGACGATCGTCTACAAGGGCATGTTCCTGGCCTATCAGGTCGGCGCCTACTACAAGGACCTGGAGGACGAGCGCTTCCAGTCGGCCGTCGCCCTGGTTCACCAGCGCTTCTCGACCAACACGTTTCCGTCCTGGAAGCTCGCGCACCCCTATCGCATGGTCGCCCACAACGGCGAAATCAACACGCTGCGCGGCAACGTCAACTGGATGGCGGCGCGCCAGGCTTCCGTGTCCTCGCCGCTCTTCGGCGACGACATCTCCAAGCTCTGGCCGATCTCCTACGAGGGTCAGTCGGACACCGCCTGTTTCGACAACGCGCTCGAATTCCTGGTGCAGGGCGGTTACTCGCTTTCGCATGCGGTGATGATGCTGATCCCCGAAGCCTGGGCCGGCAACCAGCTGATGTCGCCCGAGCGCAAGGCGTTCTACGAATACCACGCAGCGCTGATGGAGCCGTGGGACGGACCGGCAGCCGTGGCCTTCACCGACGGCCGCCAGATCGGCGCGACGCTCGACCGCAACGGTCTGCGTCCGGCCCGCTATATCGTCACATCTGATGATCGCGTCATCCTCGCGTCTGAAGCCGGCGTGCTTCCGGTCGACGAAGAAAAGATCGTCAAGAAGTGGCGCCTGCAGCCGGGCAAGATGCTGCTCATCGACATGGAGCAGGGTCGCATCATCTCCGACGAGGAGGTGAAGTCTTCGCTCGCCGACAAGCATCCTTACCGCAAGTGGCTCGACGATACCCAGCTCATCCTCGAAGAGTTGAAGCCGGTCGAGCCGCGTGCGCTGCGCCGCGACGTTTCCCTGATCGACCGCCAGCAGGCCTTCGGCTACACGCTCGAAGACACCAAGATCCTGATGTCGCCAATGGCCACCACCGGCCAGGAAGCCATCGGCTCGATGGGCACCGACACGCCGATCTCGGCAATGTCCGACAAGCGCAAGCTGCTCTATACCTACTTCAAGCAGAACTTCGCGCAGGTCACCAACCCGCCGATCGACCCGATCCGCGAAGAGCTGGTGATGAGCCTCGTCTCGTTCATCGGCCCGCGCCCGAACCTGCTCGATCATGCCGGCATGGCGCATGCCAAGCGGCTGGAAGTGCGCCAGCCGATCCTGACCAACGGCGATCTGGAAAAGATCCGCTCGATCGGCCATACCGAGGACCGGTTCGACACCAAGACGCTCGACTTCACCTACGACATTTCGCGCGATGCCGAAGGCATGCCGGAAATGCTCGATCGCCTCTGCGAACGTGCGGAAGCGGCGGTCAAGGGTGGCTACAACATCATCGTGCTTTCCGACCGCCAGGTCGGTCCGGACCGCGTCGCGATCCCGGCGCTGCTGGCAACGGCCGCCGTGCACCACCACCTGATCCGCAAGGGCCTGCGCACCTCGGTCGGCATCGTGCTGGAATCCGGCGAACCGCGTGAAGTGCATCACTTCTGCCTGCTCGCCGGCTACGGCGCCGAAGCGATCAACCCGTATCTTGCCTTCGATACGCTGACCGACATGCACAAGCGCGGCGATTTCCCCAAGGAAGTCGACGGCAGCGAAGTGGTCTACCGCTATATCAAGGCGGTGGGTAAGGGCATCCTCAAGGTGATGTCCAAGATGGGCATCTCGACCTACCAGTCCTATTGCGGCGCGCAGATCTTCGATGCTGTCGGCCTGTCGTCGAAGCTGGTCGACCAGTTCTTCTTCGGGACTGCGACGACGATCGAAGGCATCGGCCTTGAAGAGATCGCGGCCGAAACCGTCGCCCGCCACAAGGCAGCCTTCGGTGCCGATCCGGTGCTTGCCAACACGCTCGATATCGGTGGCGAATATGCCTACCGCATGCGCGGCGAAAGCCACGCCTGGACGCCGGATGCGATCGCCTCGCTGCAGCATGCCGTGCGCGGCAATGCAGAGGATCGCTATCGCGAATTTGCCGAGATGGTGAACAACTCGGCGCTCAGGATGAACACGATCCGTGGCCTGTTCACCGTCAAGAGTGCGGAGGCTGCCGGCCGCAAGCCGATCTCCGTCGACGAGGTCGAGCCGGCCACCGACATCGTCAAGCGCTTCTCGACGGGCGCCATGTCCTTCGGCTCGATCAGCCGCGAGGCGCATACGACGCTGGCAATCGCCATGAACCGGATCGGCGGCAAGTCGAACACCGGCGAAGGCGGCGAGGAAAGCGACCGCTACCTGCCGCTGCCCGATGGCTCGACCAACCCGGAACGGTCGGCGATCAAGCAGATCGCCTCCGGCCGCTTCGGCGTGACCACCGAGTATCTTGTTAATGCCGACATGCTGCAGATCAAGGTGGCCCAGGGCGCCAAGCCCGGCGAGGGCGGGCAGCTGCCCGGCCATAAGGTGGATGCGACCGTCGCCAAGACCCGGCATTCGACGCCGGGCGTCGGCCTGATTTCGCCGCCGCCGCACCACGACATCTACTCGATCGAAGATCTGGCGCAGCTGATCTACGACCTGAAGAACGTCAACCCTGAAGCCGATGTTTCGGTCAAGCTGGTCTCGGAAGTGGGCGTCGGCACGGTTGCTGCCGGTGTCGCCAAGGCGCGCGCCGACCACATCACCGTTTCCGGTTTCGACGGCGGCACCGGCGCATCGCCGCTGACGTCGTTGAAACACGCCGGCAGCCCCTGGGAAATCGGCCTTGCCGAAACTCAGCAGACGCTGGTGCTGAACGGCCTTCGGTCGCGCGTTGCCCTTCAGGTCGATGGTGGCCTGAAGACCGGCCGCGACGTGATCATCGGCGCGCTTCTCGGCGCCGACGAGTTCGGTTTTGCCACCGCGCCGCTGATTGCGGCCGGCTGCATCATGATGCGCAAGTGCCACCTCAACACCTGTCCTGTCGGTGTCGCGACCCAGGATCCGGTGCTGCGCAAGCGCTTCAAGGGCACGGCCGAGCACGTCATCAACTACTTCTTCTTCGTTGCAGAGGAAGTGCGCGAGATCCTCGCCTCGCTCGGCGTGCGCAGGCTCGATGAAATCATCGGTGCTTCCGAACTCTTGGAGAAGGACGGCGCGCTCGCCCACTGGAAGGCCAACGGTCTCGATTTCTCGAAGATCTTCCACAAGGTCGACGCTCCGAAGGCGGAGACCTACTGGACCAGCCGCCAGAAGCACCCGATCGACGACGTGCTCGACCGAACGCTGATCGAGAAGGCCAAGATCGCCTTGGAAACCAAGGCGCCCGTCGCCTTCGAAGCCAAGATCAAGAACGTCGACCGGTCGGCCGGCGCCATGCTTTCGGGTGTGCTTGCCAAGCGCTGGGGCCACAAGGGCCTGAAGGACGATACGATCCACGTCACCCTCAAGGGTACGGCGGGCCAATCCTTCGCCGCCTTCCTGGCGCGCGGCATCACCTTCGACCTGGTGGGCGACGGCAACGACTATGTCGGCAAGGGGCTTTCCGGTGGCCGTATCATCGTCCGGCCGCCTGAAAACACCAAAATCGTGCCCGAAAACTCGATCATCGTCGGCAACACCGTGCTTTACGGCGCGATCTCCGGCGAATGCTACTTCAACGGTGTTGCCGGCGAACGCTTCGCCGTGCGCAATTCCGGTGCCATTGCGGTCGTCGAAGGCGTGGGCGACCACGGCTGCGAATACATGACCGGCGGTGTCGTCGTCGTTCTCGGCGCGACGGGCCGCAACTTCGCGGCCGGCATGTCCGGCGGTGTTGCCTATGTGCTGGACGAGGAAGGCGATTTCGCCCGCCGCTGCAACATGGCGATGGTCGAACTGCAGCCGGTGCCCGAAGAAGACGACATGCTCGAGAAGCTGCATCATCACGGCGGCGACATCATGCACAAGGGCATGGTCGACGTGTCCGGCGATATGACGCGCCACGACGAGGAGCGGCTCTATCAGCTGATCTCCAGCCACCTGCACCACACGGGCTCGCCCCGGGCAAAGGCGATCCTCGACCATTGGGCAGACTACCGGCCGAAATTCCGCAAGGTCATGCCGGTCGAATATCGTCGTGCGCTCGAAGACATGGAACGCATGAAAATGGCAGAGGCGGCCGAATAGAGGCCCCGGTGAAAAGGGCTCCCGGTTCCGAAAAGGGTTCGGGGGTTCATCACGCGCGCTTGTCTCAAGCGCCTGTTCAGACGCATAGCTATCAGGATGATACGATGGGTAAGGTAACTGGTTTTCTCGAGATCGACCGGCAAGTGGCAAAGTACCAGCCGGCGTCCGACCGCATCCGCCATTTCCGTGAATTCACCATTCCGATGTCGGAACCGGAGGTGCAGAAGCAGGCGGCACGCTGCATGGATTGCGGCATCCCCTACTGCCATGGGCCGACCGGGTGTCCGGTGCACAACCAGATCCCCGACTGGAACGATCTGGTCTACAACGGCAACTGGGAAGAGGCGATCCGCAACCTGCATTCGACCAACAACTTCCCGGAATTCACCGGCCGCGTCTGCCCCGCGCCGTGCGAGGAAGCGTGCACGCTGAACCTCGAGGATGCGCCGGTCGCGATCAAGACCGTCGAGCAGGCGATCGCCGACAAGGCCTATGAAATGGGTTACATCGTGCCGCAGCCGGCTGTTACCAAGACCGGCAAGAAGGTCGCCGTCATTGGTTCGGGTCCGGCCGGCATGGCCGCCGCCCAGCAGATGGCGCGCGCCGGTCACGAGGTTCACGTCTACGAGCGCGAGAGCAAGCCCGGCGGCCTGCTGCGCTACGGCATCCCCGACTTCAAGATGGAGAAGAACTTCATTGATCGCCGCGTCGAGCAGATGAAGGGCGAAGGCGTCACCTTCCATTGCGGCGTCAATGTCGGCGTCGACCTGCCGGCCGAGCAACTGATCGATCGCCACGATGCCGTGCTCTATTGCGGCGGCTCCGAAACGCCGCGCAATGCCGGCATCCCCGGTGTCGAATTCGCCGGCGTGCATGACGCCATGCCCTATCTCGTGCAGCAGAACCGCCGGGTCGGGCGTGAGAACATCGACAGCACCGGCTGGCCGTCAGCGCCTATCCTTGCCGGCGGCAAGCACATCGTCGTCGTCGGCGGTGGCGACACCGCCTCCGACTGCGTCGGCACGGCCTTCCGCCAGGGTGCCGTCAAGGTCACCCAGCTCGACATCCGCCCGCAGCCGCCGGAAAAGGAAGACAAGCTTGCCGTCTGGCCGTTCTGGGCGACCAAGATGCGCACCTCGTCCAGCCAGGCCGAAGGCGCGATCCGCGAGTTCCAGGTCGCGACGTTGGAGTTTGTCGGCGACGAGGACGGCAACCTCATCGGCGTCAAGTGCTGCCAGGTGGACGATCGCCGCAAGCCGATTGCCGGCACGGAGTTCATCATCAAGGCCGATCTCGCCTTCATCGCCATCGGCTTCAGCGGCCCGTTCACCGATAGCGTACTGAAGGATCTCGGCGACAAGCTGACGCTCAACACCGATCGTCGTGGCTCGACCAACGTCGTTGCCAACGACCGCGACTACAAGACTTCGGTCGACAAGTTCTGGACGGCCGGCGACGTTCGCCGCGGCCAGTCGCTCGTCGTCTGGGCGATCCGCGAAGGCCGCCAGGCGGCCCGCGCGATCGACGAGGCGCTGATGGGATCGTCGATCCTGCCGCGCTGACATCATTGCTCCCAAGTGCAAAAAGGGCTCCGCCGGTTCATCGTGGGGCCCCTTTTGCTTTAGGGAATTTCCAGGAAAAGTGCGAAGCGGCTTTCCGTCAGGAAATGCGTAAAAACAAAGAGATAGAGCATCTGTGCGCTTCCGTCCAAATCGGAAACGCTCTAGGCGAAGCGATCGCCGTGACGATGGTTGTCGCACGCAGCCGCTCGAAAAAGTGTTAGTTCCGGATCACCGGATTGCTGATGACCGTACTAGGCTTGGCGAGGCGGAAATCGTCGACACGGCCGACAGGTGCCGCGGCAACATCCCCCTTGTCGACCAGTCGGTCGCGCGGGCTCTTGCCTGTGCCCTTGTTGGGTGCGGCATCGCCGAGCAGTGCTGCAGCGCCGTCGAGATCCGGATCGGTGAGGCCGATCGGCTGCGTCTTGACGATGTCCTCGTTGGCAAGCGGCGCGGTAACCACAAGGTCCTTCAGCCCATCGGCGCCCGGCACGTCCTTGTCGGTCGCCGCGGCATCCCCGAGCAGGCGGCGAATGTCCTTTTCCACGTAGAAGGCGAGCTTGCGTTTACCGGCTTTGGTCAGGTTGATCCCGTCGGCGCCGCGCAATCGAACCTGCTGGCCGTTGATGTCGGAGCCGGTCAGCACGAACTTGCCGCCTTCGTCGACGAAACCGTCCCAAATGTCGACGAACTGGCCACCGACCTTTTCGACTTCCTCGCGGTAGATGCCGTTGAACGTCACCATGTCGGCGGTCATCGCGGCGGACTGGAACGGCGGCATGCCGACCCACAGGACCGGCAGTTTTTCCTTGTGTGCCAACTCTGCTAGCGCATGGACACGTTTGCGGTATTCCTCGGTCCAAAGATCGGTGCGGTACTTTTCCTTGGTGCTGCCGATCTGCATCTGCTGACGATCGTTGGCGCCGAGGCTGATGATGATGACGGAAGGCTTGATCTCGCCCACATAGCTCGGCAGCGTCACCGGCCAGTTGAAATAGTCCTCGCGCACCAGCCCGGACGAGCCGCTTGCGCGCGTCTCGATGGTGATGCCGGGCGTCATCTCGAATGCGGTCTTCAGGCCATCGCCGAGGCTGCCGGCCATGAAGTCGCCGACGACCAGAACCTTCTTGGAGTCCGGCGCCTTTTCAACCGGCTGCGGCACCGGCGCCGCATCGGCAATGGCGGGCTTTGCCTTTTGCTGGCCCGGAGCCTTCTGTCGTTGCGGGGTTTGGCTTTGGCGGGCGCGCCTCGGGCGCGGCTGTTGCGGAAACTCGTACCGCTCGTCGATTACGCGGCGTTCGCGCGTGAGGCCGCCGAACAGCATCTGGAAGAGATTGCGTCGCTGCACCCTCTGCTGGGCTTCCGCATAACTTGCGGCAAAGCCGACGAACAGCATCGCAGCTGCGGCGATGATCATCGTCGCCGTCCTCCAGGGCATTGCGCCCCCTGTCATCCGGGCCTTGGTTTTCGCATGCATATCTGATCATCCATCGAACGGACGGCGGCCGCAAGGCCGCCGTCGCGTTTCGGGCGTGCGCGTCAGTTGCGCAGGGCGCGCAGCAGATGTTGTGTCGGCTCGCCGTCCGGCGCCAGGCCGTTCTTCGATTGGAACTCCTGGATCGCAGCCTTGGAGCCGGATCCGAAATTGCCGTCGACTTCGCCGCTGTAATAACCCAGTTCCTTCAGGCGGTTCTGCAATTCGAACTTCTCGCTGATATCGAGCGAACCGTCCGGTCGCGGCCAGCGCTGCTGCATTCCGGCATAACCGGCGATCTGGTCGGCAAGAAGACCGACGCCGAGCGCGTAACTGTCCGACGCGTTGTAGCGCTTGATGACGAAGAAGTTCTTGGTCATCAGGAAGCCTGGACCGTTACCGCCGCTCGGCAGCTTCAGTTCGGCCCGCGAATTGCCGTTGCGGAAGCCCTTGCCGTTCGGGCGGAGGAAACCGAGTGCTGCCCACTGGGCAAGCGTCTTCGTCTGTCCGGAATATTTCGCGGCGTTGGCCGGTGGTGCGACTTCGTAGCCCCAGGTCTCGCCCGCTTGCCAGCCGTTCTTCTTCAAAAGGTTGGCGGCGGTCGCAAGCGCGTCGGGCACCGAATTCCAGATGTCACGATGGCCGTTACCATCAGCGTCGACCGCGTAGAGCAGATAGCTGGTCGGGATGAATTGCGTGTGTCCCATGGCGCCGGCCCAGGAGCCGGTCAGTTCGCGCGGGGTGATGTCGCCGCTCTGCAGGATCTTGAGTGCGGCAATCAGCTGGGTCTTGGCGAATTTCGCGCGCTTGGGATCGGCATAGGCAAGGGTTGCGAGCGCCCGCGGCACGTAGTGCAGGCGGTCGTCCTTTTCGAGAACGGCGCCGTAGTTCGATTCCATCGACCAGATCGCCAGCAGGATCGTCTTGTCGACGCCGAAGTGCTTTTCGATCGAATTCAGCGTGCGGGCGTGCTTGGCGGCCATCTCCTGGCCGACGCGCTTGGTGTAGGGGTTGACGCGGGAATCGATGTATTCCCAGATCTTGTGCTTGAACTCAGGCTGGTAATTGGCCTTTTCGATCACGGTGGCGTCGGGTGTCTTCACGCCGGCAAAGGCCTTGCGATAGGTCGCCTGGGTGATGCCGCTCTTTGCAGCCGTGGCATAGAAGTTGTTGATCCAATTCTGGAATCCGGCATCGGCGCGCGCGGGGGAGGTGCCAAGCGCGACGGCGGATAGGACGAAGGCGGCTGCGATATGACGGAAAAACGTCCTGCGGTTTCTGATCATCAGCTGTCGGTTCCGTTTCTCTGCGGAGCCTCAGCCGTCATAGCCGGGACATTTCCGCATGGTGGCAGTCTGGAGCCAGCCTTGCGGTTCGGCGACCGCCGGCGGTTCCTGTTCTCGGATCCGGCCGCAGTCGATGCAGCGCCGGATTAAGGCGAATCTACAGAAACGTGGTCAACAAACCCTTTACCATGAAAAGGCCATTGCGTCTTCCGTGGAAGAAAATGCGAGTACCGTCCGTATCTGCATTTTTTTCGTCCCGGTTCAGCGTGCGTTCACATCGTTGCGTAGAGATTGCCGCCGCACTGCAAAGCGCTGCACGATTCCTTAAATTGATTTTGATTTAAGGATTTTAACAGCAACACTCAGGATTGAAATCCGAATGAAGGAGGTACCGATGACCGACAAGCGTAAAGTCCGCAAAGCCGTGTTCCCGGTCGCTGGTCTGGGCACGCGTTTCCTGCCGGCCACCAAGGCCGTGCCGAAGGAAATGCTGACGGTGGTGGACAAGCCGGTCATTCAATATGTGGTCGACGAGGCGATGGAAGCTGGTATCGAGCACCTGATCTTTGTCACCGGCCGCAGCAAGGCCGTGATCGAGGACTATTTCGATATCCAGGTCGAACTCGACCAGACCCTGCGCGAGCGCAACAAGAAGATCGAGATCGAGCTTCTCGACACCATTCTGCCGAAGGCCGGCACGACGAGCTTCACCCGCCAGCAGGCGCCGCTCGGCCTTGGCCATGCCGTGTGGTGCGCCCGCGAGCTGGTCGGCAACGAGCCTTTCGCGCTGTTGCTGCCCGACATGATCATGAAGGGCGAGAAGGGCTGCCTGAAGGGCATGGTCGAGCTCTACGAACAGAGCGGCGGCAACGTCATAGCAGTCGAGGAATGCGCACCGGACCAGGCCCACAAATACGGGATCGTCGGTGTCGGCGACAAGGTCGGCGACGGCTTCAAGATCACCAAGATGGTCGAGAAGCCCGCACCGGGAACGGCGCCGTCGAACTTCTTCATCAACGGCCGCTACATCCTGCAGCCGGAAATCTTCCCGATCCTGGAGAAACAGGAGCGTGGCGCCGGCAACGAGATCCAGTTGACCGACGGGATGCTGAAGCTTTCGGAGGTCCAGCAGTTCGCCGCCTATCATTTCCGCGGCGAGACCTACGACTGTGGCGCCAAGGATGGCTTCATCCTCGCCAACGTCGCCTTCGCGCTGGAGCGCGCCGATATCCGCCCGATCGTGGAGGGCCCGCTGAAGGCGCTTTTGAGCAGCTTGAAGTAATCCCGGTTCAACCGAAACGAAAAGGCCGCGTCCCCCACGGGCGCGGCCTTTTTCTTTGTGTGGAAATGCGCATTGCCGCCCGGCCTTTATGCATGGCGGCCTCTCTGCTTTTACTCAACGCCGCAGCACAAGACCGACGCCGACGCGGGTGATGTCGGTCGTATCGCCGACGTCGGGCGTGGTGCGCTCATAGCTGACATCGCCGATTAGTGCGAGGTAACGGTTCATATCCCAGGTGAGGCCTGCGCCGGTGCGCCAGGTTGTCTCGTCGAGGGAACTGGAGTCTGACGGATATTTGCGGATGATCAGGGTGTTGGACAGTCGTGCAACCAGATCGGAGCGCATCTCGTGGGTGATGATGTTGGTCAAGGCATAGTCCATCGATCCGGAAACGCCCGCTGTCGTCGACGGGTCGAGACCGGTCGATAGCCCGAAGAGCACATCCGTACCGCGTTGCGGCGACCAGTTGAGGCGGCCGTCGACGGACAGGCCGCTGACGTCGCTGAGCCGGTCATCTTCGAAACGATAGGTCTCGTAGCCAAGGGCGATCTCGCCGTAGAGCTTCTCGCCAAGGTCGACCTCCAGACCGCCACGTGTCGCGTAGCTCTGGTAGGAGCGCTCGAAGCCGAGCGTGTCCTGGCGAAGATCGTAGATCGACCCGCCGACCGCGGCCTCGATGAACGGGATCAGTGCCGGTGACATTTCATAGCCGACGCGCGCCGTCAGGGTTCCGTTGTTGCGGTTTCGGTCTTCGACCGACATCGTCGTGCCGTTTTCCAGCTCGACGTCGCCATAGGTCTGCCGTTCGAATTCGAGCCCGACCGATCCGCGGATGAGGCCGAAGTCGCGCTCGATGGCAGCGCCGAGCCGATAGGTGTTGACGCCCGATTGTGTCTTGGCATTCGAGATCGCGTTCGGATCGTCGGCGTCCTCACGGTCGAAGCTGTAGCCTGCCCGAAGACGCGCAACGGTTTCATCTGAGAGATCGAGGCGCAGTTCCGCGTCGATGTCAGCGCGAGGCTCTTCCTCGCCCTCGCCGGAGATGTTGTTCTGCAACACGCCAGCGCCGATAACCGTCAGTTCGTGGCGGGACCAATCCGACGTCAGGGTGCCGCGGATGCCGGTTTCCAGATAACCGCGGTTCTGCTTGTTGTTGTTGCCGTTGTTGCGCCATTCATGGTTGATCGTCTCGCCGATTTCCGGCCGCAGCGTGAATGTGCCGATGCGAACGCCGGGTGCGCGGTCGTCTTCCGGCTCTATTCGCGTCCGCAATCCATCGATCGTTGGTTCGCGGCGGTTGAGACGGATGAGGTCTTCGTCCGAGGCCGGAGACAGATCGTCGGTGCTGACGGCGCCCGTCGTTTGCGGATCGGCGATCGCCGGTGCTGCGGTTGCTGTGCCGGGGGCAACGATGCCAGGGGTCGTCGGCACGGCGGCGTTCGTCACCGTTTGGGCATGCGCCGAAAGCGGAGCGGCCATCGCGGTGCCGGCCAGCAGCAACGCCACCAGCGTCAAACGCCGCGCGTCTCTTCCGATCGAGCGAGTGTTGTCTGGCACCATCTGCCGTTTGTCCGCGAGCCTGATTGCAATCCTTTCGCAATCGTAAAGCCGCGTGGTTAACCAATCGTTTCCAAACGGCAAAAACGCGTTAACGACATGCGCAAAAACAAGAGCTTAAAGCGCAGCACGCGCATCTGAACGGTCGCGGCGCTTTAGGCGCTCTCGACCGTCAGGTTGCGCCCGTGGCTGGCAACGATGCGAACGCGCGTACCGGCGGGCAGATCGGGCCCCTCGACGATCCAGATCGTATCGTCCAGACGCACGCGGCCGTGGCCCTCGGCAATCGGCTTTTCAAGCACGGCGGTTCGGCCGACGAGGCTTTGGGCCCGTTGGTTGAGCAGCGGTTCGTCCGTCTCCCTGGAAGACGAGGAGATGAAGTGCCGCCCAAGGAGAACGGCGACGATGGACAGAAGCGCGAAGACGACGAACTGAACCTGCCAGCCCCAGACGACAGTGTCCCACAGCAAAAGCGACAGAACGCCGGTGATGAGCGCGGCAATGGCGATCCAGACGAGGAAAACGCCGGGTGCGACGACTTCGGCCGCCAGCAGTGCAAGACCGAGAACCCACCAGCTCCAGGGGCCGAGTTCAAGGATGATGCGCTGGACCATCGCCTATTGTCCCTGAGGTTCAAACGGATCGGACGCCGGGCCGGTGCGCGGTGTCGTCGATTGGCGCTGCCGGGGGGCTGGCGCCTGGTTGTCGCCGAACACTTCCCTGGCAATTGCGCCAATGCCGCCGAGCGAGCCGATCAGCGCGGACGCTTCCATAGGCATCAGTATGATCTTCTGGTTGTTGGCAGTGCCGATCGCAGCAAGCGCTTCGGTGTATTTCTGGGCGACGAAGTAGTTGATCGCCTGGACGTCACCGGCAGCGATCGCCGCCGACACCATCTGTGTCGCTTTGGCCTCGGCCTCGGCCAGACGTTCGCGCGCCTCGGCGTCGCGGAAGGCGGCCTCGCGCTGGCCTTCGGCCTGCAGGATGGCCGACTGCTTGGCACCTTCGGCACGCAGGATCTGCGCGTTTCTCGACCCTTCCGCTTCCAGCACCTGGGCGCGCTTCTCGCGCTCGGCCTTCATCTGCCGAGCCATGGCGTCGACGAGATCCTTCGGCGGTGCGATGTCCTTGAGTTCGACGCGGGTGATCTTGATGCCCCAGGGGTTGGCGGCGTCATCGACCACGCGCAACAGCTTGTCGTTGATGGTGTCGCGGTTCGACAAAAGTTCGTCGAGGTCCATCGACCCCATGACCGAGCGGATGTTGGTCATGGTCAGGTTGAGAATGGCGTTTTGAAGATCGGACACCTGGTAGGCAGCCTGGGCGGCGTTGAGCACCTGGTAGAACGCGACGGCATCGGCCGACACGCTGGCGTTGTCCTTGGTGATGACTTCCTGGGTCGGAACGTCGAGGACCTGCTCCATCACGTTCATCCTGGCGCCGATCCGGTCGATGAACGGAATGATGATGTTGAGACCCGGTTCCATCGTCTTGGTGTAGCGGCCGAAGCGCTCCACCGTATAGCGATAGCCCTGCGGCACCGTCTTGACCATGGTGATGATCACAAAGATCACCAAGACCACCAATGCGATGACCGCAATATCAAATCCGCCCAAAGACACGTCCCCCATGATCACAACCCCAGTTTGAAGTGACACTCTAACCCAGACGTGGGCATCGGTCAGTCTATTTCAAGCGGTCGTCGCAGATTTCGGCTTCAAAGCCAGCCGCTTAGCTCCCGGCGCACGACATGCTCGAGAACCATCATGCCCTCGGCACTGTCGTTGAGACAGGGGATATGTGCAAACTTTTCGCCGCCATTGTGATGGAAGCTCTCGGCCGCCTGCTCGGCGATCTCCTCGAGCGTTTCCAGACAGTCGGAAACGAAGCCTGGGTTGATCACGGCGATGCGCTTGACGCCGTCCTGCGCCAGCTTCTCGACCGTCTTGTCGGTATAGGGCTGCAGCCATTCTTCCGGCCCGAAGCGGGACTGGAAGGTTACCTGCAGCTTGTCCTTGGACCACCCGAGCTTTTCGCGCAGCAGACGCGCGGTCTTCTGGCACTGGCAATAGTAGGGATCGCCCTTTTCGAAGTAACTCTTCGGGATGCCGTGGAAGGAGGTGAGCACCACTTCCGGCTCCCAGTCGAGTGTCGCCAGATGCCGCGTGATCGAAGTTGCCAGCGCGTCGATATAGACGGGATCGTCATGATAGGGCGGAACGGTGCGCAGCGCCGGCTGCCAGCGCATCTTGAGCAGGGCTTCGAATGCCTTGTCGTTGACGGTGGCTGTCGTTGCCGCGGCGTATTGCGGATAGAGCGGGAACAAGAGGATGCGTTCGCATCCGGCCTTCTGCAGGGCTTCCATGCGCGAGGCGATCGACGGCTGGCCGTAGCGCATGCCCCAATCGACGACGATGTGCGGCTGATTGGCGAAGGCTTCCGCCATCAAGGTCGCCTGGTTGCGGGTATAGGTGCGCAGGTAGCTTTCGTTCAGATCCTTGTTCCAGATCATTTCATAGGCCTTGCCGACCTTGCCGGGGCGGGTGTTGAGCACGATGCCGTAGAGGATCGGATACCAGAACAACCGCGACCATTCGATGACGCGGCGATCGCTGAGGAACTCCTTGAGATAGCGGCGCATCGAGGTGTAGTCGGTGCCATCGGGCGTGCCGAGATTGACCAGCAGAACGCCGACCTTTCCGGATTTAACGGTCGGGTGATCGCTTTGGGCGGTCGCGGCGGGCGCGTTGGTCATCTCGGTCCTCGTGGTCACGTATAAGCAGGTGCATGCACTTTTCGTCACGTCCTTCTAAGAAGAAAAGCCGGTGCGGGGAAGCCCGCGCCGGCTCTCGAAGGAGAGGCAAATTGTCTTACTTTGCCGGAATCTCCAGTTCGGTTCCGACATGCAGGTGGCGCGGAGCGGGCTTGCCGTTGGCCGCGGAGATCTTTGCCCAGAGCGCACCATCGCCGTAGAACGCCTTGGCGAGATCCCAAAGCGTGTCGCCCTTGGCGATGACATGCTTCTGCGGACCGGAGGCCGTCGCGCTCGCGGCGGCGTCGGCTGCAGGCTGCGTTGCCGTTGCCGGTTCGGCAGTCGTGGCGCCGGCGGCTGCAGCGACTTCGGTGATGCGGCCATCCGTGTAGGGCTTGAACGGCTGGTGCGCGGCGAGATAGTCGGCCAGAACGGTTTCGAGGCCCGGACCGTAGTCGTAGGCGTTCTCACCCTTGTCCTTGAAGATTGCGTAGCCGTCGCCGCCATTGCGCATGTAGTTGTTGGTGACGATCGAATAGGTCTTTGCCGGATCGAGCGGCACGAAGCCTTCGCCTTCCTTTACCTCGACCGAGACGACGCGGCTGCCCACTTCCTTCGACTTGTCGAAGGAATATTTCATGCCGGCCACCTGCGGGAAACGGCCGCCGGGTTCTTCAAGCTTGCTGAGGCCGTTCTCAAGCGCGGCACGGATGCCGTCACCCTTGAGCTGGAAGGTCGCAACCGTGTTCTGGAACGGCAGCACGGTGATGGCTTCGCCCATCGAAACGTCGCCGGCATCGATGGAGGCGCGCAGGCCACCGCCATTGGTGATGGCGATCGTCACGCCCTGGCCCTTGACGCGGTCGAGCATGGCGTCGGCAACGAGGCTGCCCATTTCGCATTCCCTGGCCCGGCAATTGTCACGCGAACCGTCGATCGGGGCCTCGGTCTTGCCGATGATCTTGGAGCGCAGCTCCTCGATCGGCTTGGCGAGTTCGGCCACGCGGGTCAAAACGGACTGATCCGGCTTGACGGAAGAATCGACCAGGATCGGATCGCCCTTGGCAGCCTTCACCACGCCGTTGTCGTCGAAGGTGACGACGAGATCGCCGAGGTACTTGCTATAGGAGGCGGCCTGGACGACCGGAACCTTGTAGCCACCGGGGTTGTCGACCATCGTCGGGTAGGGGCCTTCGGCCTTTGCGTCGGTGTTCGACAGCAGGCTGTGGGAGTGGCCGCCGACGACGACGTCGACATCGGGGATCTTTGCGATCGCGGCGAGGTCACGCGGGTAGCCGACATGGGTGAGCGCGATGATCTTGTCGACGCCCTGCTTCTTCAGCTCTTCAACCGCGGCAGTCGTGGTGGCGACGTCGTCACCGATCAGGATGTCCGGGCCGGGGGAGGAGAGTTCGGGCGTATCGTTGGCGACGGCGCCGACGATGCCGATCTTCTGGCCGCCGGCTTCGAGAACGATCGACGGCTTGATGCGGTCACCGATCTTCGACTTGTGACTGGGCAATACGTTGGCGGTGACGACGGGGAACTCGATCTTATCGAGGAAGCCGACAAGGCCATCTTCGCTCTCGTCGAATTCATGGTTGCCGACCGTCATCGCGTCGAACTTCATCAGGTTGAGGAATTCGGCTTCGGCCAGACCCTTGTAGGTGGTGAAGAACAGCGAACCCTGGAAGTTGTCGCCGGCATTCAACAGCAAGACGTTCTTGCCGGACAGATCCTGGCGTTTCTGGTCGATCAGAGACTTCAGGCGGGCGACGCCACCGAAGCACTCGTTCTTGCCTTCCTCTTCGGCCGAGCAGGTCGAATCGAACTTGTTGATCGATTCGATACGGGAGTGGAGATCGTTGATGTGCAGGATGTTCAGTTCATAATCGGCGAAGGCTGCGCCCGAGGAGAGGGCAAGAATGGACGCGGTCATCAGGCCGGTCCGTATGTGTCTGATCATGATGTTCTCCTGTTTTGCCTGTTGTCTGCCGGCCGCTTTCAGACCCGCCGAAGCGGGTCCGGTCCCCGCGGCCGGGGTGGCTTTGCCGGTGCGAATGTTTTCATCACTTCAGGGCGACTTCAAGCACTAAAACCATCCTCCGGTTGCCGGATCTGCAACTACAGCGCCGCGCGCCTTTTCAGGCGCGCAAAGGTCGCTGTAGCGCTTTGAATTGCTGCATGTTTTTCCCCCTAAATCGGCTTCGATTTAGGGAAACATGCAGTAGGGTTAAGTCATACGAATGCACAAAAAAAGCCCCCTAGCGGGAGCTTTGATCCGTGCTCGAAGCTTGTCTCAGCCGCGTCGCGCCAGCGAGAACTGGGCGCCGGCATCGGTGGTGCAATTGAGCTGGCTCTGTGTGACCAGCGCGCAATTGACCTTGGACTGGGTGTTGCGCACCAGCGAGGTCATGTTGATCTCGACGAGTGTCGGGCTGAGCTTCACGTAGTTGCCGGAAGCCAGCAGCTGGTTGCTGTCGGTGGTGCGGGTCGAGAAGGTTCCGCCTGCAAAGGTCGAAACGATGCCGTTCGGATCCGTCCATGAGCCTTCGACACCCGTTGCCTGGCGAGCGGGCGGTGCCCCTCCGGCTTCCCGGGGCGACGACTGGCAGGAGGCCAGGGTCGCGGCGGTCGCGAGAAGGGTCAGAATTGCGAATGGCTTCATTGGCGATTTCCCTCGCTTTGTGCCGAGCGTCCGTTTCATTTCGCCGAACCATGCCGCGATCAAGAGTTGAAAGCAAGAGTGGTCGGGCCGGCGCGCCGGGCTTTTCCCATATGAACAAAAAAAGCCCGGGGCAGAAATGCCCCGGGCCGGATGCTTCGCAATGTCAGCGGTTTAGCGAACGAGGATGTTCTTGAACTGCCAGGGATCCTTGGTGTCGATGTCTTCCGGGAACAGGCCCGGGCGACCGTCGAGCGGGGTCCAGTCGGTGTAGTGTCCTTCGACCGGGCCGAGATAGGGCAGCTGCACTTCGAGGCAGCGCTTGTAGTCCATCTCGTCGGCTTCGACGATGCCGGCCTTCGGGTTTTCGAGCGCCCAGACCATGCCCGCGAGCACCGCAGAGGTGACCTGCATGCCGGTGGCGTTCTGGTAGGGGGCGATGCGGCGGGTCTCTTCCAGCGACAGGCGCGAACCGAACCAGTAGGCATTCTTGTCATGGCCGTAGAGCAGGACGCCCAGTTCGTCGACGCCTTCAACGAGTTCCTTCTCGTCAAGAACATGATGGACTGGCTGCGAATTGCCGCCGTTGCCGAACATTTCGTGCAGCGAAAGGACGGCGTCATTGGCCGGATGGTAGGCGTAGTGGCAGGTCGGGCGATAGGTAACTTCGCCGTCCTTGTCGCGGACGGTGAAGAAGTCGGCGATCGAGATCGACTCGTTGTGGGTGACGAGGAAGCCGTATTGCGGGCCAGGCGTCGGGCACCAGGTGCGCACGCGGGTGTTGGCACCCGGCTGCTCCAGATAGATGGCCGCCTTGCAGCCCTTCTTGTGCTTCTTGGCGTTCTTCGGCATCCAGTTTTCGTGGGTGCCCCAGCCGAGTTCAGCCGGCTGCAGACCTTCGGAGATGAAGCCTTCGACCGACCAGGTGTTCCAGAAGACGTTGAGCGGCTTCGGCTTCTTGGTCAGCTGGGTGTCGCGCTCGGCGATGTGCACGCCCTTGACGCCGACCTTCTTCATCAGCTTCGCCCAGCCTTCGCGGTCGTCCTGATGCGGTTCGTCGTATTTCACGCCAAGGTCGTTGGCGAGGTTGAGGAGCCCCTGCTTGACGAACCAGGAGACCATGCCCGGGTTGGCGCCGCAGGTCGAAACGGCCGTGGTGCCGCCCGGGTTCTTTTCCTTTTCCTTGCGCATGGTTTCGCGCAGGGCATAGTTGGTGCGCGAGGCGTTGTCCATTTCGGCATCGAAGTAGAAGCCGAGCCACGGTTCGACGACGGTGTCGATGTAGAGAACGTCGAGCTTGCGGCACATCTTGATCAGGTCGAGCGAGCCGGTATCGACCGACAGGTTGACGCAGAAGCCTTGGCCTTCGCCTTCGGTCAGGAGCGGCTTCAGCAGCTCCTTATAGTTGTCCTTCGTCACATGGGCGCGAACGTGGCGGACGCCATGACGCTCGAAGATCTCGTTGTCGGCAGCATCCTCGCGCGGCTCGACCACGATCAACCGGTTCTTGTCGTATTTGAAGTGGCGCTCGATCAACGGCAAGGTGCCGCGGCCGATCGAACCGAAGCCGATCATGACGATCGGGCCGGTGATCTCGCCGTAAACCGGATAGGTGGTGTCTGCCATTTTGGTCTTACTCCTGAGGAAACTTTCCCAGTGACGGTGTTGAAAGTGTCTGAAAATGAGGCTCGCGCCGTGTGATAGGCCCTAGAGCATAGTTTGCTGTCACAATAAAGGGCCGCCGGGTCAACGCTGATCTGCGATATTGTTTAACCGGCGATGGAAATGAGGGCCGAAATGAGAGCGTCCCGCTTGCTGACGAGGCCCTTGTAGGCCGCCTGCGGCAGGTCGAGAGAGCGCAATTGCTCGATGAAGGAAAGGGCCAAAGTTCCCGCATCCGCCCGCTGTCGCAACAGCGCCAGGGGATCGGAATAGATCCGGATTGTGAAGACGATCGCGCCGCTTCGCGGCAACTTGCGCAACGTCTGGCGCTCGACGCGGATGAAGGTGCGCTCTTCGGTCAGCTCGATCGCGCCGGCCGACACCCCTTCCGATTTGGGCTTCGGCAGATGCAGGGAGCCGTCGACATTGACGGCCCAGTTGAAGCGTTCGACGAAGCGGCCAGGCGGCAGGTTATCGAACATGCGGCTGATGAGTTCGGCGTTGCGCGTGCCGTCTCCGAAGCCGGGGACCGGGGCGTGGATCTCGTCCATGGTGCGCCCGAACTTTTCGGCGAGCGACCAGGACGAGGGGAAGGCGATGTAGGCGGCGCCAAGGCGCCAGCCGCGGTCGTCGCGCTGCATGATCGCCAGGTCGTCCTGAACGAGCGAGCCCGCTAGCACAAGCGCGTCGTCGCCGGACAAGGGCACCCGTCGCCCGCCGACCATCATTGTTTCGTCCTGCCGACAGTAGATGTCGGGATACCGTGTCGGCAGATAGTCGGACAGGATCTGCAGCAGTTCGCTCTGCGCGTCCTGCGTCCGGTCGTCGGCGGCAAAAACCACGTCGCGGGACTGTGCGAGCAACTGGGCTTTCTGGTCGAGATAGTGCTGCAGCTGGACGTCCGGCTCGATCCAGCGATCGGGATCGAGCTGCGTGAGGCCGATCGTAAAGGGCTTGGAGGAGCCGTCGTAGGGCGTGTGTTTCATGCGGGATGACCGGATCATTCTCGCGATTTAACCATATTCCCTTTCGTTTCGCATGGGCCGAAGCTTGTCACAAGGACTTCGTGCTATAGCTTTGATACAATCATCCGCTACGCGCCATGATTGTTGTTTCCTTCCCCGACCTGGAGGCGTCGCAGACTGAACGTGACCGGCGACCATATAAAGACCTTGATGGGCCTGCAGGCCCAAACACCCGTGCTGATGGCGCTCTACGATCAGCACGACCGGCTGCAATTTGCCAATGATGCCTTTCGCGCTGCCTATTTCATCGAGGCCGACGAGGCGCCGACCTGGGCGGAAATCATGCGGCGCAACCATGCCGCCGGTCGCGGAACCGTGCTCTCGACCAGCGACATCAATGCCTGGATAGCCTCAACGATCAATCGGCGCGGCAAGATCCCGTTTCGGGCGATGGAGACCGACCTGCATGACGGCCGCTGGCTGTGGATGACGGAAACGGTCGATGCCAGGGGGTGGATGCTGTGCGTCGCCGTCGACATCACTACCATTCGCGTCGAGGAGCGCGCGCTAAGGCAGGATCGCGATTTCGCGCTGCGCGCCTCGCAGGTCGATGAACTCACCAATGTGCCCAACCGGCGCTATACCATGGGGCGGCTCGGTGAATTCATCGCCAATTGCGCCCAGAACCCGCATATGTGGGGCTGCGTCGCCATCATAGACATCGACTATTTCAAGGCGATCAACGATCGCTACGGCCACCATCAGGGCGATGAGGTTCTGCTCGACTTCGCCCGCCAGATGCAGGAGTTCGTGCGCCGCTCCGATTGCTTCGGCCGCATCGGCGGCGAGGAGTTCATGCTGATCCTGCCCGACACCACGATCAGCGAAGGCAACATGATCCTCGACCGCTTGCTCGACAAGGTGCGCAGCGCCAGGCCGCTCGCGAGTATCCCGGAGTTCTACTACACCTGTTCGGTGGGGCTGGCCGAGTATCGGGAAGGCGACGGCGTCAAGGACATTTATGCCCGCGCCGACGAGGCGCTCTATCTCGCCAAGCGCGACGGGCGCGACCGGGTAAAGCGGTACACCTTGCCGGGTTCAGACCCAGAGCTTCGCCCGGATCAGGCCCCGTAGCGAATTCCCGACATAGAGCTCGGCTTTTGCCAGATCGTCGAGCGACAGGCGGGCGACGCGCGCCCGTCGCTGGCAGATGAGTTCCGTCCGGAGCACGCCGGCCAGAAGCCCGCAGGCGATCGGCGGCGTTTTCAGCGTGCCGCTGCCATCGTCGAGGAAGATTGAGGTGATCGTTCCCTCGCAGACCTCGCCCTTTTCGTTGAGGAGAAGAACTTCGTCGACCTCGGTTGCCGGGTATTCAGCGCGTGCCGTCTCGTAGATGTCGCGCCGGGTGGTCTTCACCCGCACCAGCTTGTCTTCGGAAGAGAGCCGCGTTTGAGCAAAACGCACGCGCCAGACAGTGTCTTCTGCAAGGGGCGTGAAAGTTGCCGTGGTCACGGCGACGGTGCCGTTGCGGTCAAGCGTCAGGCGGACCCGTAGCGGGCCTGTTGCACCCTGGACGGCGGCTTGCAGCTCCGCCTGCGCCCGCTCGGCGCCGGCAAATCCCAATCTTCGTGCCGATCGTTTCAACCGGGCGAGATGTAACCTCAAGCGAACGAATTCAACATCGGGTTCGTAGCGCAGGGTCTCGATCAGGGAAAAATCCGTCATCGGGCGATCTCGGCATCGCCGATGGCAAACCGCGCCTTGAGCAGGCATTCGTCATATTCGGACTGGGCGCCGGAATCAAAGACGATGCCGCCGCCGACATTGAAGACGGCCTCGCCATTGGCAAACAGCGAGATGGTGCGGATCGCCACGCTGAAGCGCATGATGCCGTTCGGCGCGATAAAGCCGATTGCGCCGCAATAGGCGTCGCGCGGACCGTCTTCGAGATCGTGCAGGATTTCCATCGCCCGCATCTTCGGCGCGCCGGTGATCGAGCCGCAGGGAAAGAGTGCGGCGAAAATATCGGTGATGCCGACATCCGGCCGCAGCTTGGCCCTGACATGGCTGACCATCTGGTGAACGGTCGGATAGGTCTCGATGTCGAACAGTTTCGGGACGTCGAGCGTTCCGACCTCGGTGATGCGCGAGATGTCGTTGCGCAAGAGGTCGACGATCATGCGGTTTTCGGCCTGGGTCTTCTCGTCAGTGCGCATGGCAGCAATGATCTCGGCGTCCTCCTCAGCCGACGCGCCGCGCTTTGCGGTGCCCTTCATCGGATGCGTCTCAATCCATCGGTCAGCGTCGACCCGGAAGAAGAGCTCGGGCGAGCGCGAGACGAGGATCGGACCATCCAGCACGACGAGCGCGCCGTATTTTACCGGTTGCCGTTCGATCAGTGACCAGAAGGCGGCGCGCGGATCGCCCGTCCAGCGGGCGCGGATCGGCATCGTCAGGTTCGCCTGATAACAATCGCCCTGGCGCAGATGCTGATGCAGGCGGTCGAACCGCTCGCGATAGGTGGGAAAATCCCAGGCGGCACGCGGCTCGGCAAGGAAAGGCTCGTTCTCCATCCGACGTTGCGGCTCGCCAAGCGGATGGTCGTCGCTCGGTGCGTCGAAGATGCCGAAGGACATCAGCGGCGTTTCGCGCCCCCCCTCCTCGGCAAAGGGGCTCAGCTTCTCTTCGAAGATATGGCCCGCCTCATATGCCATGAAGCCGGCAATCCATTTGCCGGCCGCATGTGCACGCTCAAGCTCGGCGAGGCCGCGGCGGAATTCGGCTTTGGTCCGCGCCGTGACGACGCGCTCCGGATCAGTGAAAACCGTGGTCCGATTTTCGCTGTCGTCCCGGAAAAGCACAAAAGGTGCGTTTTCGTTCATCGATGCCGCTTCGCACTTTTCCTTGAAAGTCTCTGGAGCGCGGGCTCGGCCCGCGCCGGATCACGCCTTATCAAGCGCCTCGAGTTCGTCGATCAGCCCCTCGATCATCGACAGACCCTGTGCCCAGAACGACGGATCGGTGGCATCGAGGCCGAAGGGAGCGAGCAATTCCGAATGGTGCTTGGTGCCGCCGGCTTTCAGCAGCTCGAAATACTTTGCCTGGAAGCCCTTTTCGGCGTTCTGGTAGACGGCATAGAGCGAGTTCACCAGGCAATCGCCGAAAGCATAGGCATAGACATAGAACGGCGAGTGGATGAAGTGCGGGATATAGGCCCAGTAGGTCTCGTAGCCCTCGGAAATCCGGATCGCCGGCCCGAGGCTTTCCGCCTGCACCGAAAGCCACAGATTGCCGATATCCTCGGCGGTCAGTTCGCCTTCCTTGCGGGCCATGTGCAGCTTGCGCTCGAATTCGTAGAAGGCGATCTGGCGCACGACCGTATTGATCATGTCCTCGACCTTCTGGGCGAGCATGGCCTTGCGCTCGCGCTTGTCCTTGGTCTGGTCGAGAAGCGCACGGAAGGTCAGCATTTCGCCGAACACCGATGCCGTCTCGGCGAGGGTCAGCGGCGTCGAGGCCATCAGCGCGCCCTGCTCGCCGGCGAGCACCTGGTGCACGCCGTGACCGAGTTCGTGGGCAAGCGTCATTACGTCGCGCGGCTTGCCCATATAATTGACGAGCACGTAGGGGTGCGCGGAGGGAACGGTCGGGTGGGCGAAGGCGCCGGGGGCCTTGCCGGGGCGCACCGGCGCATCGATCCAGCGGTCATCGAAGAAGCGGCGGGCAATTGCGGCCATCTCTGGGGCGAAGGCATGGTAGGCCGAAAGCACCGTATCCTTCGCCTGGTTCCAGGAGATCAGCGCATTCGGCGTTTCCGGCAGCGGCGCGTTGCGATCCCAGAACTCCATCTGTTCCATGCCGAGCCACTTCGCCTTCATGGCATAGTAGCGGTGCGAAAGGCGCGGATAAGCTGACTTCACCGCTTCCGCGAGCGCATCGACGACCTCGCGCTCGACGCGGTTGGCGAGGTGCCGGCTGTCGGCGATATCCTCGAAACCGCGCCAGCGATCCGAGATTTCCTTGTCCTTGGCGAGCGTATTGGTGATCAGCGTGAAGGTGCGGATATTGGCCCTGAAGGTTTCGGCAAGCGCCATCGCCGCCTTCTTGCGCACCTCGGTCGAGGGATCCTGCAGCAGGTTCAGGGCCATTTCGAGCGGCATCGTCTCGCCGTCGACGGTGAAGGTCAGCGACGTCATGGTCTCGTCGAACAGGCGGTTGAAGGCGGCTGGCCCGGTCATCGATTTCTCGAGGAACAGCTGCTCGAGCTTGTCATCAAGCTGGTAGGGCTTGTCCTTGCGCAGGTCGAGTAGCCAGGGCTTGTAGTGCGCCGCCAGGCTGTCGTTGGTAAGCGCTGCGTCGATCACCGCATCGTCGATGCGGTTGAGTTCGAGCGAGAAGAACAGGAGATGCGCCGACATATCGGTCAGCTTCGACTGCACGTCGCCGTAGAGCTTGCCGTTTTCCGGCTTGGAGGTGTCGGAGAAATAGGTCAGGCCGGCAAAGGACGCGATGCGCCCCATGATGTCTTCCAGCGCTTCGAATTCTTTCACGGCAGCACCGATGCCTTCGTCGCCGGCTTTCGTCGCAGCGGTGGCAAGCTTGCCTTTCCACTTGGCCTCAAACGCAATCGAGTCCGCCTCGGCCTTCTTCATGTCGGAACGGAATGCATCAGAGGTTGCGGACGGATAGAGATCCTCCAGCCGCCAGGAGGGCAGATCGCCGAGCTCGGCCACAGCTCCTTGGGCGGGGCCGGTGGCGGCACGGACGATGGTTTTCTCGAGGGCGAAGGTGCGGAAGGTCATCGTCGGATTTCTCTCGTTCGTGGCAGGAAGAGGCAAGCGATATGGGTTCCATTGCTATCGCCGCCAATGGATAAAATGCAAGCATTTCTCAAAAGATGATGTTCAGCCCTTTATGGCACAGATGCCTGACGTGATTTGGCACATGACGTTGGCCAAAAAGTACCGCGTGTCCAAAGCAGGAGGCTTCCGTGACATCACACATTCTTGTCATCGATGACGATCCGGTGCAGCGCCGGTTGCTGACGAACATGATCGAGCGTCTCGGTCATGTCGCGCATCTCGCCGACAATGGCCGCAGTGGCCTGGAGCTGCTCGAGCGCAAGGGCGGCATCATCAACGTCATCCTTCTCGATCTGCTGATGCCCGAAATGAACGGCCACGGCTTTCTCGATGCGCTGGCGGAACGGGGCGTCGATACGCCCGTCATCGTGCAGACGGGGCAGGGCGGTATCGAAACCGTCGTGCAAGCGATGCAGGCCGGTGCCTTCGACTTCCTGGTCAAGCCGGTTTCTCCGGAGCGGCTGTCGGTGGCGCTCGGCAACGCGCTGAAGATGGCGAGCCGCGACGGCAAGGTCAAAACCTCGCGCCGCCCGCGCGGCGGTGCCGTCGGTTTCGATGACGTCGTTTCGGCCAGCCCGGCGATGATCCGGGTGATCGATCTCGCTCGCCGGGCTGCGCAGTCTAACATTCCGATCGTGCTCGAGGGTGAATCCGGCGTCGGCAAGGAAATGGTGGCGCGGGCGATCCAGTCGGCCAGCGACCGTTCGGGCAAGCCGTTCATCACCGTCAACTGTGGCGCCATCCCGCACAATCTGGTCGAGAGCATTCTCTTCGGCCACGAGAAGGGCGCCTTTACCGGTGCCACCGAAAAGCACAGCGGCAAGTTCGTCGACGCCGACGGCGGCACCCTGTTCCTCGACGAGATCGGCGACCTGCCGCTCGAAGTGCAGGTGAAGCTGCTGCGTGCGGTCCAGCAGGGCGAGATCGAGACGATCGGCGCGCGCCATCCGCACCGGGTCAACGTGCGACTGATCTCGGCCACCAACAAGGACCTCATCAACGAGGTGCGCGAAGGCCGGTTCCGCGAGGATCTCTACTATCGTCTCAACGTCTTCCCGATCACCATTCCGGCGCTGCGCCGGCGCAAGGAGGACGTCCCGGTCCTGGTGCGCTCGTTCGTCGACCGGTTTGCGTCCGAGCAGAGGCTCAGCACGCCGCTCACCGTTTCGAGCGGTGCGATGGCGCTGCTCACCGCCTATGACTGGCCGGGCAACATCCGCCAGCTGGAGAACGCGATCTTCCGTGCGGTCGTTCTGGCCGACGGCAACGATCTGACGGTCAAGGACTTCCCGCAGATCGCCACGCAGATCCCCGGCTACGTCGTTTCCGACCGCAGCGGTTTCTCCTGGGGCGATGCCGGCCCCGAGCGCACCGCCGCTGCCGATCCGGCCGTAAGCGTCTATCCCGATTTTGCCAGCACGGCGAAATCGATGGAGGCCGATGCCACGCATGATGGCCGTATGGAGAACGCAATTGCCAGCGTCGATGAGGGCGGAGACGTGCGCAAACTCGCCGAAGTCGAGGAGGAACTGATTCGTTTTGCGCTGAAATTCTATCGGGGCCAGATGAGCCAGGTGGCGCGCAAACTCGGTATCGGCCGGTCGACGCTCTACCGCAAACTCAAGGATTACGGCATCGATCCCGACAATCCCTTGCGTGAGGCGGCATAAAATCGACGCATTCACGCCTCACTAGCCGTGCGATTCCGTCACCGCCGTTTAGACCTTGTTAGTGAAGTGTTCACTATATTATAAGGGGCGGTGACGACTGTGGCATATATGCCATCCTGTCACCTTATTTGACAGTCATCTGAGACAGCGAAGCACGGTTGTCCGTCGGACGGGGATTGAATGCCAAATTTGTTCAGTTTTAAGAAGCCTCTCGGCTCCTTAGCTAGCAGACTCTGCTCGGCGATGACCCGTAAGGTGCCGCAGGTTCTGACATCCATCGCCCTTGCGGTGTCTCTGGTTACGCCTGGCATGGCACCTCCCGTCGAGGCCGCCGGCCAGACGCGTACGCTGAAGCTCTATTTCATCCACACGCAGGAAAAGGCGCAGATCACCTTCAAGCGCAACGGCCGCTATGACCCGAAGGGCCTGCAGCAGATCAACCGGTTCCTGCGCGACTGGCGTCGCAACGAGCCGACCAAGATGGATCCGCGCCTGCTCGACCTCGTGTGGGAAGTCTACACCAAGAGTGGCTCGCGCGATTATATCCACGTCGTTTCGGCCTATCGTTCGCCGGCCACCAACGGCATGCTGCGTTCGCGCTCCAAGGGCGTTGCCAAGAAGAGCCAGCACATGCTCGGCAAGGCGATGGACTTCTACATTCCCGACGTGAAGCTGAAGACGGTGCGCGAAATCGGCATGAAATTCCAGGTCGGTGGCGTCGGCTACTACCCGACCTCAGGCTCTCCGTTCGTTCACATGGATGTCGGCGGCGTTCGCGCCTGGCCGCGCATGACCCGCAACGAACTGGCCCGTCTCTTCCCCGACGGCAAGACCATGCACGTTCCGTCCGACGGCAAGCCGCTGCCGGGCTATAACCAGGCTGTTGCCGACTACAAGCGTCGCGTCGGCGCCTCGGCGATCGAAGTTGCCGGTGGTGGCGCCAAGGGTGCGGGCGATGCCGAGGGCGGCAAGCGCCGCGGTAACCTGTTCGCCATGCTCTTTGGCGGTGGCGGCGACGAGGATGAAGAACCCTCGGCAATCGCGGCCGGCCCCGGCGATGAAGAAGCCACTCCGGCAAAGGTCCAGACGGCGTCGGCACCTGCCGCCCAGGAAGCACTTCCGGGTGTTGCCGGTTCGGTCGCAGCCGAGACCACCACAGCCGAGACCACCACAGCCGAGACCACCACAGCCGAGACCACCACAGCCGATCAGAACATCAATGCACCGGTTCCGGCCGTTCGTCCGGCCTTCAAGGATGCGCCTGAAAATGGCGGCGTAGCCGTGGCCCTGGTCGCGCCGCAGAAGAACGCGGCCCAGGACGCGCTTGCTGCCGCCCTGCCGCAGACGCCGGAAATGCCGAGCGAATTTGCCGATCTGACCTCGGTCAAGGTGCCGGTCCCGCAGATGCTCGATCGGGGTGGCGTGAACGCTGCTGCCGGCGAGACCCTTGTGGCATCGGTCGATCCGCTGGCAACGGACATGCAGGCACTTGGCTTCGTGCCGGTGCCGGCCATGCGCCCGGCGGGTGATGCGGCTCTTGCCGCTGTCGCGGATGCCAAGGTTGCCGTGCCTGCCTTTGCAGAGCGCCCGGTTCTGGCTTCGGCCGAGCCGCCGCGTGATACCACGGCCCAGGCATCGACACGCGTCGCGCTTGCCGCGCCGACACAGGCAGAGCGCGAGCCAGTCGCCCAGCCGGTCGAAATGGCCGCCTATGCGCCGCAGGCCTCGACGAATGGCCGCGCCAATGCCTTTGATGGCGCCTTCGACACCCAGGCCGAAGCCCCGGCAAAAGGTGGTCGTCCGAAGAAGCATGATGCCGACGCCGCGACCCGTTCGTCGGTTCGCACCGAGCCGAAGCTGACGCAGAAGATCATCTCCGAATGGGCCCTTTCTGCCGGCCGCGTCGCGACGCTTTCCAAGCCCGTGAAGGCACCGCGCTTCGTCAGCAAGACGCTGCGCACGGCCCCGACGACTGTTTATGCTGCGGGCTTCAACAGCACGGCCGGAACAACGGTCGATACGGCCCGCTTCAGCGGCAACGCCGTCAACTTCATGGAAGTGAAGAAGTTCAGCACCAACTGAGTTTCGAGCAAATAAGACTCAACACAAAAAAAGCCCGCCGGTGATACCGGCGGGCTTTTTGCTGTCTATGGCAGGAGAAATTATTCTTCTTCAGCCGCGGCCGGGATCATGCCGAGCGCCTGCAGGTAGGTGTCGAGGATCGCTTCCTGTTCCATGCGCTCATCGGCGTCCTGCTTGCGAATGGAGATGACCTTCCGCAGGATCTTGGCATCGAAGCCGGTGGACTTGGCTTCGCCGTAGACGTCCTTGATGTCGTCGGCGATGGTCTTCTTTTCTTCTTCCAGGCGCTCGATCCGTTCGATGAAAGCGCGGAGTTGGTCGCGTGCGACGCCGTGTGCATCTGACATGGTCTTCTCCTTTTGCGGGGAATGAAATTCTTGGGTGCCGTGACGTGCCGCGAACGGCGGCCAAGGTCAAGGGCCATTGCGCAACAACGCTGGCATTTCCGTGGCGGTGGCCCGGCGCAGAGGTTTATTCCTTGGGGCGGTTGGTTTCGAAGGCGGCTTTCTGCTCGCTCGAGGCTTCCCTCTGATGCAGCGCCCGCCATTCCTCATAGGGCATGCCGTAGACGATCTCGCGGGATTGCTCCTTGTCGAGTGTCACGCCGGCCTCGTTGGCTGCGTCCCGATACCAGTTGGACAGGCAGTTGCGGCAGAAGCCGGCAAGGTTCATCAGGTCGATGTTCTGCACGTCGCTGCGCTCGCGCAAGTGCGCGACCAGACGCCGGAAGGCGGCGGCTTCGAAGGCGGTCTGCTGGTCCGGGGTGAGCTCGGTCATGATGTTGTCTTTCCTGGTCTCAAATGTCGTAGGCGCCGGTGCGCGACGGGTGCCGTTCGTAGCGATGCAGGTCGGGCCGGGTATTGAGATCGGCAAGGATCGGGGCGAGCCGATCGGCCCATGCGGCAATGCCCGCCTCGTCTGCGATCAGATCCTGCCTGATCTCGATCAGGGCATGGGGAATGCCCGGTGCCATGCAGTGCCGGAACATCGTATCCCCGCGCAGCGCTCCGTCATAGGGCTCGTTGTTGCCGACGACGATATCGCCCGATGCTTCGAGCTTTTCGATCAGCGGCAGCACCGCGCGCGCGTCGTTGTCCCAGAGCACGGCCGCGTGCCACGGACGGACGGCACCCTTCCAGGCGGGCGTAAAGGAATGGATTGAGATGACCAGCGGGGCGCTGCCCGTGGCCAAGGCACTGCGCTCCAGTGTCTCGGCGACTGCGCGGTGATAGGGCCGATGGAAACGGTTCAGCCGGTTGTCCCATTCCTCCTCGCTGATCGGGTGGTTTCCCGGAATGATCGCGCCGTCGGAAATCTTCATGATCAGGGTCGGATCGTCCTCGCCGCGATTGGGGTCGATCAAAAGTCGCGAGAAGCACCCTAGAACTGCCGGTGCGTCGAGTGCGGCCGAGAGCCGGCGGACGAGATGTTCGACGCCGATGTCATAGGCGATGTGACGTTGAAACGCGGCTGCCGGCAGGCCGAGGCTGCCATATTCTTCCGGTAGGCGGTTCATGGCGTGGTCGGCGAGTAGTACGAGGCCGGTTGTGGGGTTGGCTTCGATAATCTCATAGGGCGAATAGTGCTGCATGCAGTTCCAGTCTGCTTTCGGGGGGTATGCTTTTGATTGCACGCGTCGGAGACATTCACAAGAAAAACGCAACTGTTTTGCGCAATCGACACCTAATTAGCCCGATGTAATCGATTAGAGTTACGTTGACTTTCCGGGCTGGTCGTCGCAAGAAAGGCCACGCAAATCAAAACGGAGTTCCATCGGAAACCGTGTCCAGATATCCATTTTCCAAAGCGAAGCCGGGGCTGTCGACATTGGGGGGGATCCTCCTGTTTTCCCTGGCTATTTCAGGCTCATTTCTATTTGCCGGTGAGGCTCGCGCCGATTTTCGCGTCTGCAATGGCACGCAAAATCTGGTCGGCGTGGCGATCGGTTACCGCGCCAAGGAAGGCTGGGTAACCGAGGGGTGGTGGCAGGTTCCCGCGACCACATGTGCGACCCTGATCGAGGGCGAGCTCGAATCGCGATACTATTATCTCTACGCTGAAGACGCGGCCCGGGGTGGCCGTTGGACCGGCGACGTCAACATGTGCGTCGCCGAAAACGAATTCAAGGTTTCGGGCGTGCAGGACTGCTTTGCCCGCGGCTTCCAGCGGATGGGATTCAAGGAATATGACACGGGGCGGCAGGGAAGCTGGATGGTTCAGCTCTCCGATACGCCCGGCACGCAGGAAAGCCAGAATTGATGAAGCGGAACAGAAAAGTCAAAATCCTCGCCACGCTCGGACCGGCGTCGGCCGACGAGCAGATGATCCAGAAGCTGCACGAGGCGGGGGCTGATCTGTTCCGTATCAACATGAGCCACGCAAGCCACGACGTGATGCGCACGCTGGTGCAGCGCATCCGCGCGGTCGAAGCGCGCTGTGGCCGCCCGATCGGCATTCTCGGCGACCTGCAGGGTCCGAAGCTGCGCGTCGGCAAGTTTGCCGAAGGCAAGGTCGACCTCAAGGTCGGTCAGACCTTTACCCTCGACAACAAGGACGAGCCTGGCGACAGCACCCGCGTGTTTCTGCCCCATCCGGAAATCCTCGAAGCGGTCAAGCCTGGCCATCGCCTGCTGATCGATGACGGCAAATTGCACCTGCGCGCCGAAAAGACCGACGGCAAGAGCATCGTCACAACGGTTGTTGCCGGCACGAAGATTTCCGACCGCAAGGGCGTCAGCCTGCCCGACACGCTGCTGGCCGTCGGCGTCCTGACCGACAAGGACCGCTCGGACCTCGATGCGATTCTGGCAACCGGAGAGTTCGACTGGGTGGCGCTGTCCTTCGTCCAGCGTCCCGAGGACCTGGCCGAGGTTCGCAAGATCGCCCGCGGCCGCGTCGGTCTGATGTCCAAGATCGAGAAGCCGCAGGCGCTCGAGCGCATCGACGAGATCATCGAGCTCTCCGACGCGCTGATGGTTGCACGCGGCGACCTTGGCGTCGAAATGCCGCTCGAATCTGTGCCTGGCCTGCAGAAGCAGCTGACGCGCGCCTGTCGCCGCGCCGGCAAACCGGTGGTCGTGGCCACGCAGATGCTGGAATCGATGATCTCCGCGCCGGTGCCGACGCGCGCTGAAGTCTCCGACGTTGCGACTGCCGTCTTCGAAGGCGCCGACGCCATCATGCTGTCGGCTGAATCCGCCTCCGGCGAGTATCCGGTGGAAGCCGTCTCGACCATGGCGTCGATCGCCAGCAGCGTCGAGCGCGACCCGCACTATTCCAGCATCATCTACGCGCAGCGCACGCCGCCCGAGGCGACCGGTGCCGACGCGATTTCGCTGGCCGCCCACCAGATCGCCGAGACGCTGCGGTTGTCTTCAATCGTCTGCTACACCTCGTCCGGCACAACGGGCCTTCGCGCCGCGCGCGAGCGCCCGCAGGTTCCGATCATCGCGCTGTCGCCGATCGTCCAGACGGCTCGCCGGCTTTCGGTCGTCTGGGGCCTGCATTGCGTCGTCACCGAGGATGCGACCGATCTCGACGACATGGTCAACCGTGCCTGCCGCATCGTTGCTCATGAGGGTTTCGGCAAGCCCGGCGAACGCGTCATCATCTCGGCCGGTGTGCCGCTCGGCACGCCCGGCGCCACCAACATGCTGCGCATCGCCTATATCGGCTCGGACGGCCTGAGCGGTATCTGAGGCTCGCCGCTCGTTTCAGAATGCCATGAGGCCATGGGAGCAGTGAACCTGCTCCCATGGCCTCTGTCTTTCTATTGGGCCAGGCCGATCTGCTTCATGAAGCCCTGATTGTCCCAAAAGAGGTATTCCTCATCCATCACGCCTTCCTTGGTCCAGTGACCTGTTCACAGAGCCGGGACAGCTCTTCTATGAACGTGCCCGGCAGATACTCGCCGATATCAAGAGGCCGAGGCGCTGGTCCGGCTTGCGTCTCGACATCGATTTGACCGACATGCTCGTCGATCTCGCCCATTCCGGTGTCGATGTCGCCTTGCGCATTGCCCGCGCGCCCAGCGCCAGCCTTATCGCGCGTGAAATCGCACCGGTGCGGATGATCGTTTGTGCTTCGCCAGATTACCTCGCTCGCAGCGGCACGCCGCAGCAACCGTCCGATCTCGGCGGCCATGAAACGTTTAGCTATTCCTATCTCTCGCTCGGGGATAGCTGGATGTTTTCCGATGTCGAGGGGCGCGAGACGCAGGTTCGGATTGATCCGGTCGTGCATGCCACCAATGGCGATCTGCTGCGCGCGCTGGCACTCGCCGGCGGCGGGGTCATCGTACAGCCGGACTTCATCGTCGGAGACGATATCGCCTCCGGTCGGTTGGTCCCCTTGCTGGAAAGCTGGCATATGAGCGCGCTCAACCTCTATGCCGTCTACCTCAGCCGACGTCACCTTTCGCCCGAGGTTCGCGTGTTCATCGATTATCTCGTCGAGACGCTGGGAAGGTCGACGGCTCAGGCCTCGGATCGGTTGAGATAAAACTTCCGCTCCTATCAATGCGCCTTGCCGTCGGTGAGCCTCTCTTCGGCGAGCTTCACCGCTGCGCGGAGATCGCCGGGTTTGCCCACCAGTTTCTCCACTGCGGCGACAACCACGTCGGTGACGACATAATCGGGCTTGTGGCCGAGGTTGCCGATCCACAGCAGTTCCGATCCGGCAATGTCGCGCGCCAGGCTGCGCGAGTGAATATCGGCCAGCACGATGTCGTCGCTGTCGCCGCTGACGATGATCGTGGGTGCGGCGATCTCCTGATATCGTGGGGCGACCTCGGTGACGTAGGCGTGCAGATTGGCGACATCGACGGCGTTGTTGCGGAAGGCGAGGGGGCGCAGCACGAGGTGCGGCGCCGTCTTGTCGATGTAGTCGGCGGGTCGCGGATTGGGCGAAAAGACCGACCGCGTGCCACTATCGATCCGCCGGAGGCCGATCGGCGCAGCCAGCGTATGGGCAAACAGCCAGCCGACATAGGGCAGTGCCGTCAGCCGGTAGTACCAGTCGATGCCGCCCGGCCAGGGATGGGTCGCGGGCGCCAGCAGGATAAGGCCTGTCGTCCTTTCCGGATGGCGAAGGGCAAAGCTCGCGGCGATCGCCCCGCCGAAGGAGTGGCCGACGATGATCGCCCGAGGCATGCCTCGCATGTCCATCAGCTTTGCGATCGCATCCGCCTGGCCATCGGGGCGATCATTCGCCCGCCCGCCGCGCTCGGAGTAGCCGTGGCCCGGCCGGTCGACGAAAAGCATCTCCGCGCGGCCCTCGAAGGCCGGAGCAAAGGCATGCATCTGATCGAGCAGGTTGCCGCTCGCACCGTGAATGAAGACGAGCGGGACCAGGTCAGCCTCCGAAGTCGCCGGCAGGTGGACGCTGTTCATGCGGAAGCCGCCGATGTCGATCAGCTCGCCCGTATTCGGGAACCGCGCGCTGATGTTTCGTGCGCTACGCTGGCTGTAGGCGATGCCTGCGAGGGTGAGGGCAACGATGAACAGGGCGGCTAGAACCATTGTCTCGGCGGCTCCTCTTACTCTGCAGTGTACGCAAACATCTCAGGGATAAGGGTCGATGGTTTTCTGCTATTGCAGCGCCATCGTGGCCAGATTTCGTCCACCGCGCGCTGACGGGCCCGAATGAACTCCGGCAATGCCGTGTCGCGGTCGCCCTTGCTATAGCGGCGATCGTAGCGATCGACGATGTGCACGGGAGGAGCGCCGAACTGGTCGGCCGTAATATCGACGATAACGTTGCCGCACTCGACCCAGGCGTGGCTTTGCCAGCCGGCGTCACTGAGGAAGCCGAAATCGCCCAATTCCGGCCCGGAAGATGACAGGCGGGGCGTGCCGCTTGCCCATGAAGCCTCGAAACCTTCAGCCGCCAGGGCACGCGACAGAAACAGACTTGTGCGCCCGCATGTCCATTGAGAGGGCGTGACCGGCGCATCGCCGTTCCAGGCGCTATTCCATTCCAGCCAGATCGGCTCCACGAACAGGTGCGCTGCCGTGGCAAGGTTGCGGATAGCGGCCAGTTCCGTGGGAGGCGTCATCGCGGGGCCTGCGCTTGCTTCGGCATCCGTCCGGTTTACGTCTTGCTGCCCGCGAGCTTTTCGGTCAGCTCGCCCAGTTGCTCCTGTGCCTTGCGATCGGCTGGATAGATTGCCAGGAACTGCTCCCAGGCCCTGAGCGCCAGCTCGTCCTTGCCGGCGGAGCCGAGGATTGCGGCCATGCCGGCGAGCGCGCCGAAATGCCGAGGCTCGAGCGACAGGACATGATTGATGTCCGACATCGACTTGCGATAGTTACCCATCGTGTAGTGCAGGGTCGCGCGGCGGTTCCAGCCTTCGACGTAGCTCGGGGCCAGCGTGATCACCTGGTCGAGGATATCGAGGGCTGCCGCCGGCTTATTGTCGGTGATGGACTTGTCGGCCCACTGCATCAGCAGGTTGACCGTCGCGCTGCCGGAATCCTGCCATTCCAGGCGGATCTGGTTGGCGAGTTCGCGCGCCTTGTCGGCGTCCCGTTCCTTCTTGAGGTCGGAGAACAGGGCGTCGAGGCGTTGCTTTGGGGTGGTGAGGCTGGCGGCCTCGGTTTCCGGTGCCGTCTCTGCGGCGAAAGTCAGGGTGCCGGCTCCAACTGAGGCGGCGAGAAGGGCGGAACACGCCAGAATCAAGGGTACAAAAACTCGCATGGCGAGCATGTTAGCTCGCCACGGAATAAGATCAAAATCAATTTTGGGACATCGCCGAAGCGAGACGCCAAACAGAAACCAGTCTGGGCCTCAGCCCTGACGTGCCTTGAAGCGCGGGTTCTGCTTATTGATGATGTAGATACGGCCCTTGCGACGAACCAGACGGTTTTCGCGATGGCGGGTCTTCAGCGACTTGAGCGAATTCTTGATCTTCATTTTCCTGATCCGCAGGTTTCGGGGAAACAAAATTCGCCCGGTATTTCTAACAATCAAAAGCGCGCCATTCAGCGCGCTCCATAAGGTGGGATGGCAAATACCGTGTCACCCCTGTTGTGTCAACCGCAAGACACCGGATTTTGGCGCCTTGCCCCGCATTTCTGTGGCTTTGAGGCTCACGTCAAGCGGGTGATGTGACCCATCTTGCGGCCCGGTCGGGCTTGCGTCTTGCCGTAGAGATGGACGAAAACGTTGTCCTTGGCAAGCCAGGCCGGCACATCGTCGATGTCGTCGCCGATCAGGTTCTGCATCACGCAGTCGGAGTGGCGAACGGGATTGCCGAGCGGCAGGCCGGCCACGGCGCGAATGTGCTGCTCGAATTGCGAGACGATGCAGGCCGCCTCCGTCCAGTGGCCGGAATTATGCACGCGCGGCGCCATTTCATTGGCGACGAGGCTACCGTCGGCAAGCACGAAGAACTCCACACCGATGACGCCGACATAGCCGAGCGCATCGAGGATCGCCTTGGCCGCAGTGCGCGCGGTCTCGGCGGTGGCAGGGCCAATGGCCGCGGGTACGGTGGATGTATGCAGGATGCCGTTGCGGTGAACGTTCTCCGCCGGATCGTAACAGGCGACGGCGCCATCTACCGAGCGGGCAGCGATGATGGAGATTTCGCGCTCGAACGGCACGAAGCTTTCGAGGATCAGCGGCACGGAGCCGAGCGCCGCGAAGGCGCCTTGCGGGCTGTCCTGCCCGGAGCGGAACACGCGTTGTCCCTTGCCATCATAGCCGAGGCGGCGGGTCTTCAGGACGCCGGAACCGCCGAAATCGGCAAGTGCCGCCTCAAGATCGGCCTGGCTGTCGACCGCATGGAAGCGGGCGGTGACGATGCCGCTGTCGTTGAGGAAGCGTTTTTCGACCAGGCGGTCCTGGGCGGCTTCCAGTGCCTTCGGCGGCGGGAAGACAGGCCGGGCACGGGCGAGCCTCTCGGCGGCCGCAACCGGCACATTCTCGAATTCGTAGGTGACGATGTCGCAGGCGGCCGCCAGCGCATCGAGCGCGCGTTCATCGTCATAGGCGGCAACGATCTGTTCGTTTGCCACCTGCGCTGCCGGACAGTCGGGCTGCGGCTCGAGGATGATGGCGCGGAAGTTCAGCCGTGCAGCAGACATGGCCAGCATGCGGCCGAGCTGGCCGCCGCCAATGATGCCAATGGTTGTCATGCGTCGTCCACCGGATACTCGGCGACGGCGACGGTCTGCTGCTCGCGCCAGTCGTCGAGACGGTCGGCAAGGTCGTTGTCGCTGAGCGCCAGTACGGCTGCGGCGAGTAGTGCCGCGTTGACCGCGCCGGCGCGTCCGATCGCCAGCGTTCCGACGGGAATGCCGGCCGGCATCTGGACGATCGACAGCAGGCTGTCCTGCCCGGACAGTGCCTTCGATTGCACCGGCACGCCGAAGACCGGCAACGGCGTCATCGAGGCGCACATGCCCGGCAGATGGGCGGCACCGCCGGCACCGGCGATGATGACCTTGAAGCCTTCGTCGCGCGCGCCCTTGGCGAAGCTTACCAGCCGATCAGGTGTGCGGTGTGCAGAAACGATGCGAGCCTCATAGGCAATGTCGAGCGCGTCGAGCGTATCGGCGGCGTTCTTCATCGTCTCCCAGTCGGACTGGCTTCCCATGATGATGGCGACGGGTGGGGTAGTGGTGTCGAGCACGTCTTTAAAGTTCCGCTTCAGGCGATGATGTCGGGGATGATCTGGTCTTCGAGCTTGGTGATCTTGTCCTTGATGACCAGCTTCTTCTTCTTCATGCGCTGAATTCTCAGCGCATCGCAGCCGGTCTGAATCATGGCGTTGATGGCAGCATCATAATCTTCATGTTCCTGCCTCAGCCGCGCGGCGGTCAATCTGAGTTCGGCCTGGTCCTGGTCCGGCATGCAAAGCGATCCCCATCAGCCCGGTTGCGAAGTCCTCCTCGAACCGGAATTTCATGCGCCGCTCTATCACATCTTGGGCGGTAACGGGAAGTTATCCGTCGTCATCATTTCGCCTTCGACAAATGAAAAATGGCATGGCACAGTAGTAAGGTTACAACCATGGAACATCCGGCATTTACCAGCCGGATGCAAGCAAAAGGAAGGGACTGCCAATGACCATTGAGGCTCATCTTGCAACGCTTGAGAAAAAACATGGCGCACTGGAGCAGGAGCTCCATGCAGCAATGAACCAGCCGTCCATCGAGGACGAAATGATCAGCGACATCAAGCGAAGGAAGCTGCGCATCAGGGACGAAATCGAAAGGCTTCGCTCCTCGACTCACTGATTATAAACGGTATTTCCCAGTAACAACGGGAGGTGTCCTCTCCGCGGAGACGACGCAACAAGGTTCACAACCAATCCCCTCAACGGAAGATACGGATCGCTCGACCGGGTTTGAGACCCGGTCGATTTGTGTCAGGCCGCGGTTACGCTCCCGTCCGGTCATCAGGCCCAGAATTGATCCAACCACAGGTTGAGCCTGTCGAAGCCAGGGCGGTTGATCGCATATATCCGCCGCGTACCGTTGGCCGAAACCGAAACCAGATTGCAGTCGAGCAGGGCCTTCAGGTGCTGTGATACCGCGGGCCGGCTGATCGGCAATCCTTCGGCCAGTTCGTTGACCGTTTTCGGCGCGCGCCGCAGTTCCTCCAGCAGGTAACGCCGGTTGGGATCCGCGATGGCATCGAAAGGGTCCGCAATGGTCATGACCGGACGTTAAGCGAAATCACCGCGGGCGGCAAGAAATTTGTGCGCTGCGGCATTTTCGTTTTGCATTGCAATATGATCGATCGCTTGGATGCAGTCAGGCGCCGGCCAGCAGGCTGTTGAGGCTGTCCCACAGCAGCTTCAGCCCGGCGATGAAAGCCATGCTATACATGAAGGGATAGAAGATCTGCGGCTTCATGCGGCGAACGATGAAGGCGCCGCAGACGGTGGCAACGATCGCCAGCGGAAACAGTGTCGCAGAGATCTTGAGATTGCTCATGTCGAGCTGGCCGAGCGCGAAATAGGGGATGAGCTTGACGGCATTGAGGATGGCGAAGAAGCGCACGATCGTGCCGGTGTATTCGCGCGGATCGAGCTGAAGCGGCAGGGCGTAGATCTGAAAAGGCGGGCCGCCGGCGTGGGCGACAAAGCTGCCATAGCCGGCAAACGAGCCCCAGAGCGTTGCGGGGCCAGCCCGTTGCTGCTTGGGCGTGATCGTTATTCCGTTGCGCATGCGCCAGACATTGTAGACATAACGCAGGACGAACAGCACGGTGATGAGGCCGATGATCAGGCGCAGATAGTCGCGCGAGACATAGGCCGACGTCGCCCAGCCGATGAGAATGCCGGCGATGGCGCCGGGCAGGAGCATGAACAGGGTTTTGCGATCGCCGTGCTTGCGCCACATCCAGAGCGAGACGAGGTCCATCGCGATCAGGATCGGTAAGAGCAGCGCGGCCGCCTGAACCGGCGAGACGGCCATCGACAGGATCGGCACGCCCATCAACGAAAGGGCCTCGCCCATACCGCCCTTGCTGAGGCCAACGAGAAGAACCGCCGGGATGGCGACGAGATAGAAGTCCAGGTCGGGAAGCATCGGTGGCGGTTGATCCTTTTGACGTCTCCGTCTATCGGTTTTCCCAAACGAAATCGAGCGCTGGTTTCCGTCGACATGCGGGCACAGCTAGAAATGGATGTCATGAGCAAGACAATAGAACGCTGCCGCCTGGTGCTGATTGCGCCGGATATCGCTGATCCCGCGGATCGCGCCAAGGTGCTTGCCGACGCCTTGAAGGGCGGCGACGTCGCTTCGGTGATCGTGCCGCAATATGGCCTCGATGACGCCGAGTTCCAGAAACACGCCGAGCGCCTCGTGCCGATCATCCAGGAGGCTGGAGCCGCTGCGCTGATCGAGGGCGATTCCCGGGTCGCCGGACGCGCCAGGGCCGACGGCCTGCATATTTCCGGCAATGCCGAAGCACTTGGCGAGGCGGTCGAGAAGCACACGCCGAAGCTTATCGTCGGCGGCGGCAACGCGGCCGACCGCCATCACGCGCTTCAAATCGGCGAAGTGCGTCCGGACTACGTGTTCTTCGGCAAGACGGACGGCGACATCAAGCCGGATGCGCATCCGAAGAACCTGGCGCTCGCCGAATGGTGGGCCTCGATGATCGAGATTCCCTGCATCGTCATGGGCGGCACGGATCCGCAGTCCGCATTGGCGGCGGCCGAGACCGGCGCCGAATTCGTGGCGCTTCGCCTGGCCGTCTTCGGCGAGCCCGAGCAGGCGCCGTCGGTGGTCGCCGCCGTCAACGCGCTTCTTGACGAAAAAGCGCCACGGTTTGAAGCTTAAGACGTGTCGATGTTGAACCGCCTGTCTTCAAAGCTCAGTTGGGGCGTTGCCCTCCTTGCCGCCACCGCCGCCGTGGCGACGCCGGTGCGTGCGCAGGAAAAGCCGGCTCCAGTGCAGGAGCTGGGCGTCAACGCCGATGATAGTGGCGCTGCAAAGCGCGGCCGCATCACCCCCTTCAATGGCGCAGCGATGCCTGAAGAAGGCACGGGCAAGCCTGTGGCCAAGCCGGCTGACCCGGCGGACAAGAAGAAGGCTGGTGATGGCACGGTGCCTTCGCAGGGCGTCAATGTCTTTGACCGCATGGGCGCCGAACTGCCGGCACTACCTGCGGAAAAGCCATTCGCCGGCAAGGTCGACGACGCCTACGGCGCTTTCCAGCGCGGCTATTATCTGACGGCGATGGATCTCGCACTTCCGCGCGCGCAGCTCGGCGATCCTGCCGCGCAAACGCTTGTTGCCGAAATCCTGCAGCAGGGCCTCGGCGTGGTGCGCAATGCCAAGCAGGCGGCGTTCTGGTACGGACAGGCGGCTGAAAACGGCGACCCGGCCGCCATGTTCAAATACGCGCTGATCCTGATGGAAGGGCGCTACGTCAAGCGCGACCGCAAGAAGTCCGAAGAACTGATGAAGAAGGCGGCCGATCTCGGCAATGGGTCGGCCCAGTTCAACTATGGCCAGACGCTCGTGGCCGACAGCCCCGGACCGAAGGGTCTGAAGGCCGCTATGCCCTACTACGAAAAATCGGCCGAGCAGGGGATCGCCGACGCGCAATATGCGCTGTCGCAGATCTATCTCAACGTCGATGGCATTGACGAAGGCAAGCGGGCGCGGGCCAGGGAATGGCTGCTTCGGGCGGCCCATGCTGGTTACGACACGGCGCAGCTCGACATCGCCATCTGGATGATCGAAGGCATTGCCGGCGATCGCAACCTGGAGGACGGTTTCGGCTGGATGAAGCGGGCGGCGGAAGGCGGCAATGTCGTGGCGCAGAACCGGCTGTCCCATCTCTATGTCAACGCCATCGGCACCCGGCCCAATCCGGTCGAGGCGGCGAAGTGGTATGTGCTGTCGCGCCGCGCCGGCCTCAAGGACGATGCGCTGGAAGACTTCTACCTCGGTCTCAACGAGCAGCAGCAGAAGGCGGCACTCAGCGCAGCCAACAAGTTCCGCTCGAGCTGACCGGGATTCCACTGCATGTTTCCTTAAATCCTATTCGATTTAAGGATAAAAACATGCAGCAAAAATCAAAGTGCTACAGCGACCTTTGCGCGTCTAATAAGACGCGCGGCGCTGTAGGCGCCTGAATCTCGGCTGTTCGGCCGAGCCAGGCGCTATTTCTCTTGAACTTCCGGGGTTTTTGTGGTCTTGAAGCCCCGGTTTTTGCCCCTGGCGCCATGGTTTTCCGGCACGTCCCGGGCGGAGTGATCTTCACTCGGTTTTTTGACGATGGAACTCGATGACAGGCCTTGCCCGATCGGCAGGTGCTATCCCCGTGTTCCGTCACACAGGTTCAATGTCCGATCGAGAAGGCTCGATCGGCCTTCGCTTCACAAGGATCGCCAGATGGCCCGTTCAGCTCTCCTCAATGTCATGGTTCAGGCCGCCTTCAAGGCCGGCAAGTCGCTGGCGCGCGATTTCGGTGAAGTCCAGAACCTGCAGGTCTCGCTCAAGGGACCGGGCGACTACGTGTCCCAGGCCGACCGCAAGGCCGAAAAGCTCATCCGCGAAGAACTGCTGAAGGCGCGTCCGACCTATGGCTTCCTCGGCGAGGAAGGCGAGGAGATCATCGGCACCGATGGCGCCCATCGCTGGATCGTCGATCCGCTCGACGGCACCACCAATTTTCTGCACGGCATTCCACATTTTGCTGTCTCGATCGCGCTTGAGCGCCAGGGCGAGATCGTCGGCGCTGTCGTGTTCAACCCGGCAACCGACGAACTGTATACCGCCGAGCGTGGCGGCGGCGCTTTCCTCAATGACCGTCGCCTGCGCGTCGCTGCGCGCAAGGCCTTGTCGGATGCGGTGATCGCCACCGGCACGCCGCATCTCGGTCGTGGCAATCACGGCAAATACCTGATCGAACTGCGCCACGTGATGGGCGAAGTCGCCGGCATCCGCCGCATGGGCTCGGCGGCACTCGATCTCGCCTATGTTGCAGCCGGCCGTTTCGACGGCTACTGGGAGCGCGACCTGGCCGCCTGGGACATTGCGGCCGGCGTGCTTCTGATCCGCGAAGCCGGTGGCTGGTCGACGGATATCGATGGCGGCGCCAAGCCGGTCAACGAGGGTTCGATCGTTTGCGGCAACGAATACATCACCAAGGCGCTGCGCGACGTCGTTCACCGTCCGATCCCGTCGAAATAATCGACGGCCCGTCCGTTTCCTGCTTGCCAAGCCTCCGGCGCTCCATGTGTCGGAGGCTTTTTGTTTTTTCCTTCAATTCGGCGCAAAGCTCCACTACAGCGCCACACGTTAAACAGGACGCGCGATGGATGCTGCAGCGCGTTAACTTGCTGCATAACTTTCTCTTAAATCGATTCCGATTTGAGGAATTATGCAGTAGGCTCCGACGCGTCGCGGCACCGTTCCGCCAAATGCAACCGGGAGAATGGTATACCCATGACGAAACTGCATCTGTCCGGGTGGGACGGTCGGGAAGGGGTGGAAGCAGACTACAATCCGCATAAGCTTTCGAGCCCCATGCATTTTTTCTGGACCATGGTGATTTTCCTGATCATCGTCGGTTTCGTCGGCGCGATCCTCTTTCGGCAGGCACACAATGCCTTCCTCGCCAATCCCGGCCTGAACGGCCTGATCCTCGGGGTGCTGCTGATCGGCATCCTGCTGGCGTTCAACCATGTGCTCGGGCTTCGTCCAGAGGTGCGCTGGTTCAATTCTTTCCGCGCCGCCGGCAGCGCCGACAAGGTCGGGCGGGATCCGGTCCTGCTGTCGCCGATGCGCGCGCTGATCGGTGGCCGCCAGACGGCGATCTCGACGACGGCGCTGCGGTCGATCCTGGATTCGATTGCAACACGGCTGGATGAATCGCGCGACACGACGCGGTATCTGACCGGTCTGCTCGTCTTCCTCGGCCTGCTCGGCACCTTCTGGGGTCTGCTCGGCACGATCGGCTCCATCAACACCGTCATCCAGTCACTGGATGCCGGTTCCGGCAGCACCGAGGACGTGCTGGGCGCTCTCAAGAACGGCCTGTCGGCGCCGCTGACCGGCATGGGAACGGCGTTCTCGACGTCGCTCTTCGGCCTTTCCGGTTCGCTGATCCTCGGCTTTCTCGATCTGCAGGCGGGTCGGGCGCAGAACCGGTTCTATACCGAGCTTGAAAACTGGCTCTCCTCCGTCACCGATGTCGGATCGGAACTCTCGATTGCCGGCGACCTGTCGACCGGCGCGCCTGTTGAGGAGCTGAAGCGCCTGACGGACCAGCTCGTCCGCCTCAACCATGAAGGCGGTTCCAACCAGCGCACGACGGCGGCGATGGCGAGCCTGGCTGAAGGTATTCAGGGTCTGGTCAAGAACATGCGCGGCGAGCAGCAGATGCTGCGCGACTGGATAGAGGCGCAGCAGGAAGAGGCGAAGGCGATGCGCAAGACGCTGGACAAGCTGACGACGCGCATCGGCCACTCCGAGCGCATTTCAGTGAACAGCGAGAAGTCCGGATCGCAGGCCAAGCTCAGCCATGCGGACGATACCGGAGGGGAATGACCCATGGCGCTTGCCCGAAAAGGCCGTTCACAGCGCACGATCGACTACTGGCCCGGTTTCGTCGACGCATTGTCGACCCTGCTCCTGTCGATCATGTTCCTGCTCAGCGTCTTCGTGCTGGCGCAGTTCCTGCTCAGCCGCGAAATCAGCGGCAAGGACGAGGTTCTGACCCGGCTGAACAGCCAGATCAACGAGCTGACGCAGCTGCTGGCGCTGGAGAAAAGTGGCAAGCAGGATCTGGAGGATTCGCTCGCCAATCTCCAGGCCTCCCTCTCCCAGTCGGAAGGCGAGCGCTCTCGCCTGAAAGCCTTGCTTGACCAGGGCGCCGGCAGCACGGATGCCGCCAACGAGAAGCTGGGGCGTGTCGGTGCCGAGCTTGACGCCGAACGCCAGACCAGCGCCCGTGCCATGAGCCAGATCGAGCTTCTCAACCAGCAGATCGCGGCGCTGCGCAGCCAGATCGCGGCGATCGAAGAGGCCTTGCAGGCGTCGGAAGCCAAGGACCAGTCTTCGCAGACGAAGATCGCCGATCTCGGTCGCCGACTGAATGTCGCGCTGGCGCAGCGGGTGCAGGAACTAAACCGCTATCGTTCCGATTTCTTCGGACGGCTGCGCGAAATCCTGTCCGATCGCGAAAACATCCGCATCGTCGGCGACCGCTTCGTCTTCCAGTCGGAAGTGCTTTTCCCCTCCGGCGGCAACGAACTCAATCCTGAGGGCCAGACTGAAATGGCCAAGCTCGCCTCGGCGCTGCTCGACCTTGCCAAGGAAATTCCGGCGGAGATCAACTGGGTGCTGCGCGTCGACGGGCACACGGACAATGTACAGCTTTCAGGCACCGGCCGTTTTGCCGACAACTGGGAGCTTTCGTCCGCCCGTGCCACATCCGTCGTCAAGTTCCTGATCTCCAAGGGCGTGCCGGCCGACAGGCTGGTCGCCGCCGGTTTCGGCGAGTATCAGCCGATCGCCGAGGGCGAGAGCGTCGAAGCGCGGTCGCAGAACCGTCGTATCGAGCTGAAGCTGACCGAGAAATAGGCTCAAGGATAGCCCTCGGTCCGACGCCCTTGAATTGACCTTGACGTGCGCGTAACACTTGCATCCACAACATGCAGGGGGAAGCTTGCATCTTGGCGGATGCAGGGGAGGGCGCCGTTAATGGATTGCGATGTACTGGTCGTCGGTGCTGGGCTTGCCGGTCTTGTGGCCGCGTCTGAGGCAGCAGCGCTTGGCCGCAAGGTGATCGTTCTCGATCAGGAGGGGGAGCAGAACCTCGGCGGTCAGGCCTTCTGGTCGCTAGGCGGTCTCTTTTTCGTCGACAGTCCCGAGCAGCGGCGCATGGGTATCAAGGACAGTCGCCAGCTCGCCCGCCAGGACTGGATGGGCTCGTCGCAATTCGATCGTCCCGAGGACCACTGGCCGCGATTGTGGGCCGATGCCTATCTCGATTTCGCTGCCGGCGAGAAGCGCAGCTGGCTGCATTCGCTCGGCATGCGCTGGTTCCCCGTCGTCGGCTGGGCCGAGCGCGGTGGCGGCCTTGCGCATGGGCATGGCAATTCTGTTCCGCGCTTCCACGTCACCTGGGGCACCGGCCCGGCTGTTATCGAGCCGTTCGTGCGGCTGACGCGCGAGGCGGAAAGCCGCGGCCTCGTGCGTTTTCGCTTCCGCCACCGCGTCGACGAACTGGTGACGACGGATGGGGCGGTCACCGGCGCGCGCGGTTCGGTGCTCAAGGCCGATCCGGTCGGCCGCGGCCAGCGCAGCTCGCGTGATGTCGCCGGTGATTTCGAGATTTCGGCGGGCGCGGTGATCGTGACATCGGGCGGCATCGGCGGCAACCATGAGCTGGTACGGCGCAACTGGCCACGCAAGCGGCTGGGCCAGCCGCCGGCGACGATGGTCTGCGGCGTGCCGCATCATGTCGATGGCCGCATGCTGGAGATTGTCGGCCGCGCCCGCGGCTCGGTCATCAATTCCGATCGCATGTGGCATTACACCGAAGGCCTGAAGAATTTCGATCCGATCTGGCCGGATCACGGCATCCGCATCCTGCCCGGTCCGTCGTCCTTCTGGTGCGATGCTGACGGCAATCGCTTTTCAGCACCCGCCATGCCCGGCTTCGATACGCTCGGCACCTTGCAGGCCATCCGCCACAGCGGCCACGACTACAGCTGGTTCATCCTGACGCGGGCGATTATCAAGAAGGAATTTGCCCTTTCCGGTTCCGAACAGAACCCTGATCTGACCGGCAAGAGCATCTCGCTCCTGCTCAAGCGGCTGGGCAAGAACCCGCCCGGACCGGTGCAGGCCTTCATGGATAGGGGAGAAGATTTCATCGTTCGCGACCGGCTCGACGATCTCGTGCCGGCGATGAATGCGCTGACGGCTGAGAACCGCCTGTCGGTCGATCACCTGCTCGAGCAGATCGAGGCGCGTGACCGCGAGATCACCAATCCCTTCTCGAAGGATGCGCAGGTGACGGCGATCCGCGGGGCACGGTCCTACCGCGGTGACCGGCTGCTGCGTACCGCCAAACCGCACCGCCTGCTCGACCCCAAGGCCGGGCCGCTGATTGCCGTCAGGCTGCATATCCTGACGCGCAAGACGCTCGGCGGCCTGCAGACCAACCTGGCCGGCCAGGTGCTGGAGCAGTCGGGCGAACCGGTGCCGGGCCTTTACGCTGCAGGTGAAGTCGCAGGCTTCGGCGGCGGCGGCATGCATGGCTACAACGCGCTGGAAGGCACGTTTCTCGGCGGCTGCATCTATTCCGGCCGTGTCGCCGGGAGGCATGCGGGTGCGGTCTAAGCGGGCTGAATCGGCTATCGTTGTCCGCGTGTCGGGCCCCTCACCCTAGCCCTCTCCCCGCAAGCGGGGAGAGGGGACGCATAGCGTTTCCGGTCCGGTGCTTGTTGAGGTCAAGTCCTGCGCCAGCGTGCCACATATCCCTTCTCCCCGCAGGCGGGGAGAAGGTGGCGGCAGCCGGATGAGGGGCCGATCCGGCAGATGGGGTCAAGTAACTCCGATCAATCCATCTGGATGTTGGCGTCGCGAACGACAGGGGTCCATTTTGCGAGCTCGGCCTTCACATGCGCGGCAAGCTCCTGCGGCGTCGAGCCGACGATGGTTGCGCTGAATTCCTTCATCCGCTCGACCACGGCCGGATCCGCAAGCGCTTTGTTGGCGGCTTCGTTCAGGCGGGCGACAACTGGCTCGGGCGTGTTGGCCGGTGCAAACAGCGCGTTCCAGGTATAGGTTTCGTAGCCCGGAATGCCTGCCTCCGCGACCGTCGGAACGTCGGGGAAGGATGGCGCGCGTTCGGCGGTCGTTACCGCAAGCGCCCGCAAGGTGCCGGCCTTGATGTGGCTGGAGGAGGACGGCAGGTTGTCGAACATGATCGGCACCTGGTTGCCGATGACGTCGTTGAGCGCCGGTCCGGCGCCCTTGTAGGGGATATGCTGCATGTTGACGCCGGCCATCTTCTTGAAGAGCTCGCCGGAGAGGTGCAGCGGCGTGCCATTGCCGGAAGAAGCGTAGGCATATTCATCGGGCTTGGCCTTGAGCAGTGCCAGAAGCTCCTCGACGGTCTTGGCCGGCAGCTCCGGATTGACCACCAGCACGTTCGGAACGACGACCAGAAGCGAGATCGGAGCGAAGTCCTTTTCCGGGTCATAGGGCTTGGTCTTGAGGATCAGCGGGTTGAGGGCGTGCGTCGCCACCGTGCCCATGAGGATCGTATAGCCGTCCGGGTCGGCGCGCGCGACATTGTCGGCACCGAGGTTGCCACCGGCGCCGGCGACATTCTGGACGATGACCTGCTGGCCGAGATCCTCCGACATCTTCTGCGCCACGATCCGCGCGACCACGTCGGTCGAGCCGCCGGCGGCAAAGGGAACGACAAGGGTGATTGCGCGATCCGGAAAGTCCTGGGCATTCGCCTGGATGCCGGAGCCGAGAACGGTGAGTGCGGTGAAGCCGAGGGCAAGCGCCGCCCGGCGGGTCAACTTCGAAAATGTCATTAGGTTCCTCCCTGAACAATCCACATCGGTCGTGGCGGCCGAAAAAAGCCGGCACCTATAGAATAGGGTCCGGCTTTCCAGCTGCAATGGCATGCCGGACATGCCGGCATGCGACTATGGTAGTGGTCGTCTTACTTCCCAGCGTTCAGGAACAGCTCCTGGGCTCCGTGGTTGAACTGCAAACGGGCCAGCTTGGCATAGAGCCCGTCCTGCCGGATCAGCGAGGCATGGGTTCCCTCTTCGACGATCCGGCCGTGTTCCATCACGAGGATGCGGTCGGCCTTCAAGACGGTTGCGAGCCGGTGGGCGATGACAACAGTCGTGCGTTCATGCAGCAAGCCCTCGAGCGCCTTCTGCACCAGTGTCTCGCTTTCGGCGTCGAGCGCCGAGGTCGCCTCGTCGAGCAAAAGGATCGGCGCGTTGCGCAGGATGGCGCGGGCAATGGCGATGCGCTGGCGCTGGCCGCCCGAGAGCGTGATGCCACGCTCGCCGACAAGCGTGTCGTAGCCCTTCTCCATCCGGCCGATGAATTCGTCGGCCTGAGCGGCGACGGCAGCGGCGCGCACGGCTTCACGGCTTGCACCCGGCAGGCCGAAGGCAATGTTGTCGTGGACGGAGGAGGCGAAGATGGTGACGTCCTGCGGCACGATCGCCAGGCGGTCGCGCAGATCCTTCGGGTCCACGGTGCGGATATCGACGCCATCGACCGTGATGGCACCCTTTGCCGGATCGTAGAACCGCAGCAGCATCGAAAAGACGGTGCTCTTGCCCGCGCCGGATGGGCCGACAATGGCGACGGTTTCACCCGGTTTGATCGCAAAGCTCAGGCCGTTCAGGCTCTTGTAATCAGGGCGCGCGGGGTAGGCGAAATAGACTTCGTCGAAGCTGATGGCGCCGAGCGCCGGCGCCGGCATGGCGACGGGGTTTGCGGGCGCCTCGATTTCCGGGACTTCGGTCAAGAGCTCGTTCAACCGCTCCGCGGCACCGGCTGCCTGCGAGAGCTCGCCCCAGACCTCCGATAGCGAGCCGAGGCTGCCGGCGGCGAAGACCGAATAAAGCAGGAACTGGCTGAGGGTTCCGGCCGAGAGATTGCCCGCCAGCACGTCGCGCGCGCCGAACCACAGGACGGCGACAACGCTACCGAACACCATGGTGATGGCGAAGGCCGTCAGCACCGAGCGGGCCTTGATGGCCGCGCGTGCCGCGCCGAAGGCATCCTCGACGGCGTTGCCGAAGCGGTTGTTGGCGATGTCCTCGCTGTTGAAGGCCTGAACGGTGCGGGAGGCGGCGATCGCCTCGCCGGCATAGGCCGATGCCATCGCCAGGGTGTCCTGTGCCTCGCGCGAGCGGCGGCGGACGGAGCGGCCGAAGCCGACCAGCGGGAAGACGATCACCGGGATTGCCGCCAGCACCAGGCTCGACAGCTTCGGGCTGGTATAAACCATCATGCCGATGGCGCCGAGACACAGGATCAGGTTGCGAAGTGCTACCGATGCCGTCGCGCCGACGGCGGACTTCAGCTGCGTGGTATCGGCGGTCAGCCGCGAGACGATCTCGCCCGACTGGTTCACGTCGAAGAACGACGCGGAAAGGCGGGTGACGTGCTGGAAGACGTTGCGCCGGAGATCGGCGACAATGCGCTCGCCAAGGGTGATGACGAAATAGTAGCGGGCCGCACTGGCCAAAGCCAGGATGATGGCGAGCATCATCAGCATCGAGAAATAGGTATTGATGAAGCCGCTGTCGGAATTGGAGAAGCCGTTGTCGACCATGCGCCTGACGGCGAGCGGCAGCGTCAGCGTCGTCACCGCAGCGATAACGAGCGAAATCCCGGCGCCGATGACCAGATGGCGGTAGCGCTTGAGGTAGGGCAGCAGCGTGGCGAGAGGGCGAATGGATTTACGCGCTGGTGACTGGTTTGCTCGTTCGGACACATGACCCCCGTTCGCCAATCACGGAGGGGGCGGGTTTGCCCATGAGTCTTCCGCGCGGCACTTGTTATCCCGCGGACCTTGATGTATAGGCACGGCATCGAATTGGGAAGCCGTGGCCCATCAGCCGGTCCGCGGCTTCATTTACGTGTTCGGTCTCGAAGTCGCAATGCCTTGCGACAATTGGACCCTGGAACTCTAGGAAGATCGTTATGAAGGCAGACATCCATCCCGACTATCACCTGATCAAGGTGGTCATGACTGACGGCACCGAATACGAAACCCGCTCGACCTGGGGTTCGGCAGGCGCCACCATGAACCTGGAAATCGACCCGAAGTCGCACCCGGCTTGGACGGGCGGCAACCAGCAGCTCATGGACCGCGGCGGCCGCGTCTCCAAGTTCAAGAAGCGTTTCGAAGGCCTCGGCCTCTAATCGCACGCTCTCTTGGCGCGTTTTCGAAGCCCGGCTCTGCCGGGCTTTTTGTTGTGCGGATTTCCGTCCCGACTTAAGGCCGATCTTTGATGATTGAGATCGTGCGAGCCGGCTCAAGCCGCGCATGAAAAAACCCGGCTCAAGGCCGGGTTCGTTTCGTTGGCAGCGAACTGCCGAATATTTTGAAATCAGTTGGTGCCGAAGGCCGTCTGCAAGAGCTTGATCTGCGCCTTGACGCCGTTCTGGTTATCAGGAACGAAGGTCGAGGCTTCCTGCGGACGGTAGATCTCGCGATCGAGCAAGGCGACGCGGTTCTGCAGGCGCAGCGAGCGCTCGATGAGGTCGCGGAATGCTTCCGGCAGCTCACTCCAGCCGGGCGCGCTGCGGTCGACGTTGAAGCTGTCGAGGCGAACCTTGCTCTTTTCCGACAGCACCTGGTCGCGGCTCATCTCACCGTTGTTGACAGCGCGTTGAAGCAGGAGCCAGGATGCCATCTGCATGAGACGCGTGGTCAGACGCATGGATTCTGCTGCATAGAGGACCGATGCCATGCGCGGGAGGACCTTGGAGGCAAGGCGACCGGGGCCGTCGAGATAGCTCGCGGTTTCTTCGACCAGACCCATGCCTTCCGAATAGAGCGCCTTGAACTGCGCCGACGCCGCCGCGTGTCCCGCGAAACTGACGGTATTCAATCCTCTTTCGGACATGACCTGTTTTCCCTGGTTCAAACGCATCACGACAGTCGGGTAACGGGCGGTTTTGGGAAAAGTTTCCTTGCCGCCTCTATGCCTGAAGAATGATGCCATAGCGCATTTCGCGCAAGAGCATTCTTAAGAAAGGGTTAATCTCCACAATTCTTTGCAGCGACATATATCAAAACAAAAAAAGAGCCGCGGAAAGCGGCTCTCAAGGTAAAACAGGGAGAAAAATCAGACCCATTCGCCAGTCGGAGAAATTGTCTGAGTCCGGAAAGCTCCGGATAAACAGACAATCGCAGAGAATGCTTAATATACCGTTAAGAAAGCGCCGTTTCGGGCCGTTTGTCCTTGTGCGATCGTCAGCGGAACAGGCCCTCGGCCGCAGATCGGCTTGCGGATTTGCGCTCGCGCTCCGACTCGAGCCGGGCGATTTCCTCCTTCAGCAGCGCGATGCGCTGTGTGAGCTCGTCGACGGACAGCAGCGACAGGTCGCTGCCGATCTCATGCGCCAGCTTCTTCTTGGGTTGGTCTTCGTCAAACAGGCCCATTCGACTTCTCCTCCTGTTCGGGGTTGATATCGCCGTCGTCGTCATCATGTGTTTCATCGAACGGTGCTGCGCGCGGCGAGAGCTGCAGGCTCTCGGGCGTCATTGCCGTTCCGGCATTGATCGGCGAGAAGGCATCGCGCTCGGCGACGGGAACCGGCGCGCGCATGCGGCTGCGGATGATGGCGTAGGCGGTGATGAGGATGTGGGCGCAGGCGGTGATCATGAACAGCCCGTAGGGGCCGGTCGCAGTCATCACCGGGCCGCCGATGGTCGGGCCGATAATGGTGCCGATGCCGTAGAGCAGCAGCAATCCGCCGGAAACCTTAACGAAATCCTCGGCTGTCGCAAAGTCGTTGGCATGCGAAACGGCGATCGGGTAGAGCGCGTTGGCGGCTGCGCCATAGATCGCAATCAGGGTGAGCACGATCCAGACCTGGCTTGGTTCGACTAGGAAGATCAGGAGCCCCGCCAGCGCACCGACACCGGCAAGGGCGGCAAGCACGTAGCGTCGATCGATGCGATCGGACAGGCGCCCGGCCGGCAGTTGCATCACCGCGCCGGCAAAGATCGCCACGCTCATCATCGCCGCGACAGTGCTGTCGGAGAGGCCCGCCTGGCGGCCGAAGACGGCGCCGAGCGTGCCGAAAGCGCCGTTGGCGATGCCGACGAGCAGGATGCCGAGGAACGAGACCGGGGAATTGCGATAGAGCCCGCGCAGGTCGAGCTGGACCTGCTTCAGCGGCTGCGGCGAGGCGGCCTTCGAGAGCAGGGTCGGCAGCATAGCGACGCAATAGAGAATACCGCAGATCATGAAGAGGGTGCTGGTGGAGGTATCGCCGAACGGGATCATCATCTGGCCGCCGACGACGCCGAAGAGCGTGATGGCGATATAGAGGGAAAAGATGACGCCGCGGCTCTCATTGGTGGCGCGCTCGTTGAGCCAGCTTTCGATGATCATCGAGGTGCCGGCAGTGGAAAAACCGGTCAGCGCACGCAGGATCAGCCACCAGGTCGGGTCGATCAGGATGCCGGTCATCAACGCGACGATGGCAATCATTGAGGTAAAGACGCTGAAGGCGCGCACATGGCCGATGCGCTTGACGACATTAGGTGCAAAGAAGCAGCCAAGCACGAAGCCGGCCGCCCAGGACGTGCCGATCAGGCCAAGGATGGTGGTGGGATAGCCCTCGGCCGTGCCTCTGACCGGCAAAAGCAGGCCCTGCAGGCCGTTGCCCAGGAAGAGAAACAGCGTGCCCAGCAGGAGCGAGGCGACGGGGAGCAGGTTTTTTCTCATCATCCATCCGAAAATCGTTCTGCCGTCAGCAAGTTAGGGCGGTGTGCCCGGAATTGCCAGCCGGATTCTGTCCGGCCGGTCATTGCAAATCGGCGGCGGAAACAATAGCCCTCTAATGCATCATCCCAAGAATCGATATCGAATTTCGGGATCATAAGCAGTTGCGCGTGCTGACGGCCTGCGCTGCTACGACGACAAGGTGACGGCGGCGTGACAGTTCCGCCGAGTTGCGGGAATTTACCCGGGGATAGGCTGGATATGTCGAAGGCGCTGGCGCTCATTCTGCTTCTGGCGATGGCCATCCAGCTGATCTGGCCGATCGGCCTGCCCGGTCTGAGGCAGCGTCGCGATTTCTGGAAGATCGCAGTGTTTGCGATCGTCATGATGATGATCACGGTTCTCATTCGACCGTGATACGGCGAACGAAGTAATCCCATAGTGTTAGGATGGTGGTTTCCTTGGAAACTTCGCCATCTGGCCTAGTGTGTTATCCGGTTCTTCGGTCATTCGTCGTACCCAGAAAAGTGCGCAGGACAGATGATGAAGAACGCGCTAGATTGTATACTTCACCCAGGAGATGAAATCGGGGGTTACTTGGAACGCCGCCTTGCTGCCATCCTTGCTGCCGATGTCGTGGGCTACAGCCGCCTCATAGGCGCTGATGAGACCGGCACGCTGGCCGCCATGAAGCGGCACAAGAACGAGCTGGTCGATCCCAAGGTCAGCCGACACAAGGGTCGGATTGTCAAACTGACCGGCGACGGCATTCTGGTCGAGTTCGCGAGTGTCGTGAACGCGGTTGCTTGTGCCGTCGACATTCAGCGCGGCATGCTTATCCGCAACGAAGACGTGCCGCAGTTGAAGCGTATCGAACTGCGCATCGGCGTGCATCTGGGCGACGTGATCGTCGAGGACGGCGATATCTTCGGCGACGGCGTCAATGTCGCAGCCCGGCTCGAAGGCCTGGCCGAGCCCTCCGGCATTGCCGTCTCCGCCTCCGTTCGCGACCATGTCGGCTCGAGGCTGGATGTCGGCTTCGTCGACAAGGGACAGCACGCGCTGAAGAACATCGCAGCGGGTGTGCATGTCTATTCGGTGGCGCTGGGGGCGCCGACCAAGATCGCCAAGGTGTTGAATGGGTCCCATACGGTAACGGTGGACGATGGTTACGGGCTTTCCGTCGCCGTGCTGCCCTTCACCAATATGAGCCATGACCCGGAGCAGGAATATTTCTCCGACGGCATCACTGAAGACATCATCACCGACCTGTCGAAGATCTCGCAGTTGCACGTGGTCGCCCGCAACACGGTCTTTACCTACAAGGGACGGTCTGTCCGGGTCAAAACCGTGGCGCAGGAACTGGGCGTTCGGTTCATCCTCGAAGGCAGTGTGCGCAAGGCCGGCGCGCGGGTGCGCATCACCGGGCAGCTGATCGATGCGCTGACAGGCACGCATCTTTGGGCCGACCGCTACGACCGCGATCTCACCGATATCTTCGCCATCCAGGACGAGATCACTCACGCCATCGTCGACCAATTGCGCATCAAGCTGTTGCCTGAGGAGAAGAAGGCGATCGAGAGCGATCCGACGACGAGCGTCGAGGCCTACACTTACTATCTACGCGGGCGGCGATTCTCGCACGCCTGGACCCGTTACTATCTGCTGCTCGCCCGGCGGATGTTCCTGAAGGCCGTCGAGCTCGACCCGAATTTTGCCCGCGCCTATGCCGGCATCGCCGATTGCGAATCCGCTCTTCGCGACTGGCACGAGCACGAATTCCCGCTCGAGAGCATTCTGAGCACGAGCGAGCGGGCGCTGGCGCTCGATCCGAACCTGGCGGAAGCGCACGCTTCCCGGGGATTGGTCCTGCACCAGGACGGGCAAAGCGAAGAGGCCGTTGCCGAGTTTGAGCGCGCCTTGACGCTTGATCCGCAGCTCTACGAGGCAAACTTTCACTATGGCCGCTTTCTCTTCATGCGCGGCGAGTTCGAGACGGCGATCCAGTTCTTCAAGCGGGCCGCGGAAATCAGCCCGGATGACTATCTCTCGCCGATCCACCTGATGAGCGCCTACAAGTCGCTGGGCCAGGAAACCGAGCGGGGACACTGGGCGAAGATTGGTATTTCCCGGGCCGAGCGGGCGCTGGAGCTGCATCCGGAGAATTCCGGTCCGGCCCATCGCGGCGCCCTGGCGCTGGCCCATATGGGCGAAGCAGAGCGCGCGCGTGAATGGGCGGCGTGCGCGATCGCCATCGATCCGGATGATGTTGTTGCGCGCTACAACACGGCCTGCGTCCATTCGATCCTCGGCGATGTCGACACGGCGCTCGACATGCTCGAGAGCCTGTTGCCGCAAAGTTCCTGTTACCAGCTGCTTTGGTTCAAGCAGGACTCCGACCTGGACGCCGTTCGCCACCATGTGCGTTTCGAGGCGTTGGTGGCAGCGATCGCCCAGTGCGAGGCAGCAAAGCACTGACCACCTGAAATCAGTGCGCCCGGTAGGACCCGACCGGCGCGACTGCACGTTTCCTGAAATCGCATTCGATTTAAGGATAAAGACATGCAGCAATTCAAAGTGCTACGGCGACTTTTGCGCGTCTAATAAGACGCGCGGCGTTGTAGGCGATTGCCGCGCGTAAACCACCAGATGCCGGCGCCGGTGGCAAACAGGAGGCCTGTTGCCAAAAGGACGACGGCGACGAACGCCTTCTCGAAGGCCGCTTTGGCGAGTGCCACTAGATTTTCGGCATCATTCGACGACAGTTTTTCCGCCAATATCAACGCCTCGTCCAGGCTGTCGCGTGCGATCGCCGATATGCCCGCCCCTTCCGGCAGCATGACGAAGGCGGTGTAGACAGCCGACATCACGCTGCCGAGCACGGCGATGCCGATGGCGCCGCCAAGTTCGAAGGAAACCTCCTCGATGGAGGCGGCCATGCCGGCGCGTTCCGGCGCGGCGTTGGACATGATGGCGCTGGAGGCTGCCGTCATCGAAGCGCCAATGCCAAGGCCGAGCACGACCAGGCTGACGATCTGAGCGAGCACGCCGGCTTCGTGCACGGCAAGAAACGCACCGAGGCCGGCAGCTGCGGTGATAAGGCCGGTGCGCAGCACCATCTCGGCGCCGAGGCGCGGCAGCATCATGCCGGTAAGCGGACCGGCGACGAAGGCCGCAAGCGGGATCGGCAGGATGAAAATGCCGGCCTCAAGCGGCGAATACCCGGCGACAAGCTGCAGCCGCTGGCTGAGCACGAGCTCGACGCCGACGATGGCCGCGGATGCGACAAGGGCTGCGGCGACGCCCGAGGAGAAGGCGGCGTTGCGGAACAGGCCGAAGTCGATCATCGGGTGCGGGCTGCGCCTCTGCCTGCGCACGAAGAGGAGAAGCGCTACGACGCCGATGGCGGCGGCGATGAGCCCGGCTTCAGCCGAGGGTTCGCGCTTGCTCATCTCCTTGATGGCATAGGCAAGCCCGACCAGGCCGACCATGATCTGGACGGAGCCGAGCGGATCCCACGGGTGATCCTTGTTGCCCTTGCTGTCGGGAAGCACGACAACGCCGAGCAGCAAGGCCACGGCGACGATCGGCACATTGATGAGGAAGACCGAGCCCCACCAGAAGTATTCGAGCAGGAACCCGCCGAGCACCGGGCCGATCGCCGCGCCACCCGAGGCGATGGCAGCCCAGACGCCGATCGCCAGCGCCCGCTCACGCTCGTCGGTGAAGGTCAGCCGGATGATCGAAAGCGTTGCCGGCATCATCAGCGCGGCGCCGACGGCAAGAAGCACGCGGCCGGTAATCAGGATCGACGGGTTCGAGGCATAGGCCGCCAGCAGCGAAGCGAGGCCGAAGACGGCAAGACCGGCAATGAACGGCCGCTTGTGGCCGAGCCGGTCGCCGAGCGTGCCGAGCCCCGGCAGTAGGCCGGCAACGACCAGCGCATAGGCATTGACGATCCAGAGCTTTTCCGACGCGGACGCGCCAAGATCGTGGGTCAGCCGGGGCAGCGCCGTGTAAAGCACGGTCATATCGACAACGATCAGCAGCAGCGCGCTCGACACGATGGCAAGAATGAGCCAGCGATTATGCGGGGACATGGTACACCTCTGTGGCCGACCCGCTGCCTGCGGGACCTATGGCCTTGTTGACGTCAGAGCGATTATATAAATACATACGTATGGAATTGAAAGAGGGAATCTGAAATGGGACGACGCCGGACGATCGATCGCGACAAGGTGCTGGATGCGGCGGAGGCGACCGTCAGCGCCGTCGGTGCTGCCGGCCTGACGATCGACGCGGTGGCCAAGGCGGCGGGCATCACCAAGGGCGGGGTTCAATATTGCTTCGGTAACAAGGACGGCCTGATCGACGCGATGATGGAACGCTGGTTCAACGAGTTCGACAGCGCGGTCGCCGCCGAAGTCGGAGACGAGACGGATCCGGTAACGGCGATGCGCGCGCACGCGGAGGTGACGGCGCGCATGAACACGGCGGAGAATGCCCGCACGTCCGGGATGATGGCAGCGCTCCTGCAGCGCGAAGACCATATGGAAAAGAACCGGGCCTGGTATCGCGGGCGCCTCGACAGCCTCGATCTGTCGACCGAGGAGGGGCGCCGGGCGCGTCTTGCCTTTCTCGCAACGGAAGGCGCCTTCCTACTGCGCAGTTTCGGTTTTGCCGAAATGGACGATACCGAATGGCAGGATATTTTTGCCGATATCGTTGCCCTGGTGCCCAAAGAAAACGCCTGACTGCGACCCCTCGACCGCCGGGCACGATCCGGCAAGCGACAGGGCTTCGAGCAAAGGGAAGAGCATGCCGACGCTGGTCGAAGTCATCGCCTACGACGATGCGTGGCCGCAAGCATTTGCGGAGATGTCGAAGCATCTGGCGAGCCTGCTTGGCTCCGCCACGGTCGCAATCGACCATATCGGCAGCACTGCAGTTCCCGGGCTCATCGCCAAGCCGATCATCGATATCGATGTGACGCTGTGCAGGCCGGAAGCAATTGCCGCCGGCGGCGCGGCGCTCGTCGCCGACGGCTTTATGTCACGGGGGAACAGATATGACGATGGCGTCTGGGCATTCGCCAAGCAGGGATCGCCGGGGCGGCGCGTCTATCTCTGTTCGCCACACAACGACACCCATCGCCGTCGCCTGATCTTTCGTGATCAGCTTCGTCAAAGCCGCGAGACGGTCGACGCCTACGCAGCGCTGAAGCGAAGCCTTGCCGCGACATTTGCCTTCGATGGCGACGGCTATACCGCGGCCAAGACGCAGTTTATCGAGCAGGTGGTCGAGCGCGCCGGCCGGAGTTGAACGGCCCTCTCCCCCTCGCGTGGCGTCAGCTACGGGCTGCCGCCAGTTGGGCAAGGTGGCCGGGCAGGTCGGTCCCGCGACCGGCGGCGTTGATCGTTTCGAAATAGTCGTGCCAGCCGGCCGCCGCGATGCCCGAGACCAGGGCATCAAGCGCTGCTTCATCGGGGACGCGCCAGATGGCGAAATAGGACTGCGATGCGGCATGAAGCTTGCCGGCATCCACCTCGCCAAAGGCGATAGGCTCGACCCCGAGATCCGATAACTTGGCCATGCCATGGCCGACGGTCTCGAAAAACTGCTGCCGCGCGACGGCGTCAAGCGACAGCCATGTTCGCTTCGAGGTATAGAGTTCGCTCAGATAGTGGGGCATGCATTCTCTTTTCAGGATCAATCGATGGATCGAAGTGCGCGCTTGCAGATCCGGGCGGTGGCGGCGCTGTCTTGCTTGCGTTGCCAGGAGGCGCAGAGATCGCGAACCCAGTCGGGCCGGTCCTTGGCCGCGTCGTTCAGCCAGTTGCCGACGGAGTCCTGAACGTAGCGCGAGGGGTCGGCGTTCAACGGTTCGAGGATGATTAGTGCCATTTCCGGATTGTCTTTGAGCGTCGGGATATGGCTGCACCAGACCCCACGGGGGCGCGTCGCTTCGCTTGCAAACCGGCGCAGACGGTCGGAGGGGGAGGCGGTCCAGCGGCCAAGAAGCGTTATCGCCGCTTTGAGATCGGCGGCGAGATGCGGCCGCACGGCCATCCAGGCCCATTCACGCACGCCGAAGTGCGGGTCGTCGGCAAGCGGCCGGATCGCTTCGAGGCGTTGTTCAAGCGTGAGCGCTGGATTTGCGCCGATCACGAAGCACGCCCAGCCCCTGACCGTGTCGGACTGGTGTTGCTGCAGCCTTGTCACTGCGCCATCGCCAAGCCGGCCGCGGATCAATCCTGCTGCGAGCGCCATGCGTTTGGAAATGCCGGTGCCGGCTATGGCGCCGATGCTGGCGAGTGCATCGTCGCCGACTTCCGGTACGGCCGACCGCATCAGCGCCGCGAAATCGACCGCGAGGCATTCGGTCAGCGTCGAGGTTTGCGCCGCTCCCGCATTCAACAGCGCGAGCCGTTGCGGGTCGATATCCTGCACGCGTCGTGGGGCAGGGCTCATGGCTCGATCTCGTTTCCAGCCGTCGTCAATACGGCCTTTCGGCCGGCGTCGGTGTTGCGCCACGCGCGCTGGATGAGCGTACTTAGCGTCTGTCGGTCGCGCTCGTCGAAACCGGCAAACAGCGATGCAATCCAGCGCGTGTGCGTGTCGAACAGCTCGCGCGCTGCATTCTCGCCCTTCGGCGACAACTGCACCAGCACCTTTCGGCGATCGTCCTTGCTCTGCTGCCTCGCGAGAAAGCCGTCCCGCTCCAGCCCGTCCAGAAGTCCGGTAACGGTTGCGCGTGTGACGCCGGCCCGATCGGCAAGCTCATATGGCGACAATCCCTGCGGCAGCTGGTGCAGCAAGTGCCATGACTTCGAAGCACAGACGCAGGTTGGCGGTTGGTAAGTGTCCGCGCTGTTCGGCTTCGGTGATCAGGGCGAGGTGCTTTTGCTCAAGCATATCCATCAGGCGCCATATAGTATGGCGCCTAATTAAGAGTCAATGGGTTCGCCGAAGGCACGCATGCGGGTTCGCTCGCGCCGCCGGTCAGCGTCTTGCGGGTGTTGAGAGCGCGATGGAACCGCGCATCGCAGTCACGCAGGCGCCGGCAATGCTGGTTTTGCCTACGGTGCCGCCTTGCTTGCTGACGCTGACCTCGATGATGCTTCGGCGCCCCATCTCGACGCCTTGCTCGATCGTCAGATCGACGTCGATGGTCTCTTCAGGCAGAAGCGAAACGAGATAGGCGCCAAGCGCAGCCGAGGCGCTGCCGGTCGCCGGGTCCTCAATGACGTTGTCGAGCGGTGCAAACATGCGGGCGCGCAGCTGCCATGGCTTTTCGGCCGAGCGGGCATAGAGGAACAGGCTGAAGCTGTCCTCATCCGGCTTGTAGCGCCGATTGGCGGCCTCGAAGGCGGTGACGTTGGGACGCGCCGCCGACAGCGCGGCTACGTCTTTCAGTTCCGCGACCGCGAAGGGCAGGCCGACGGAAACGCGCACCGGCGCATGGTTGGCGGTGCTGACGGCATCGGGTGCGACCATGGCGCAGGCGGCGATCGTCTCGACATCGATGCTGGGTCCAATGCTCAAGGCGCGCGGCACGACGATACGCGCTTCCTTCACCGCGCCATCGGCGCGCGACAGGGCGACCTCGACCAGCCCGGCGAGCTCTTCAAACCGCAGGTGATCGCCGGGCGCCCGGCCGAAAATCTCCGCCTGCTGGCCAAGCACGAAGGCGGTGCCGACATTCGGATGTCCGGCGAAGGGGATCTCCATCGTCGGCGTGAAAATGCGCACCCGCGCGCTGTTGGCAGGATCCTCCGGCGGCAGCACGAAGGTGACTTCGGAATAGCCGAACTCGGTTGCGATCGCCTGCATCTGCGCATCGCTTAAACCCCGTGCGTCCGGGATGACGGCAAGCTGGTTACCGGCGAAACGATCTTCAGTGAAGACGTCGACGGTGATGTAATCGACGGAGTGCACGGGGGCAAAAGAAGTCATGAACGCTCGCTTCCGCTGGATGCGGCGGCGATCAGCGCCGCCTGGTGGCCTGGATTGAAAGGCCTAAGGCAGGCGGCGAAACCGGCAAAGACACCAACTTGTCTTGGTGACAAGATCGGCATTTACGCTCTACGGCGAGCGGCAAACCATACGGGCGCCGCACGAAAAGGTGCCAATAAATGGCCCCTTGCGTTGTCTTCGACTTGGCTGACAGCGCCGCTCAGGCGGCCTTCTCCAGGTCCTTCTTCCAGCTGCCTTTGGCGGCCAGGCTGCACATTTCGGCGCGGTGCGAGAAGGCCCGCTGGCCGGCGGCGACATTCTCCGCCTTGCCGTTCCAGGCGGACAGCGCTTCCTGCTGCAGGGCGCGGCCGTAGGAGAAGGTGAGCTTCCAGGGCAGATTGTGGGTCGCATTCATGGCCGAGAGATGGGCCGTCGCCTCCTCGGTCGTCTGGCCACCGGAAAGGAAGGCGATGCCGGGAACGGCTGATGGCACCGTGCGTCGCAGCACCTTGATCGTGCGTTCGGCGACTTCGGCGACGGACGCCTTGCGCGCCTTCTTGCCATCGATGACCATGCTCGGCTTCAGGATCATGCTTTCGAGCTTTACACGCATCTCGGCGAGCGCCTCGAAAGTGACGCGCAGCGTCCATTCGGTGACCTCCTGCGACCGGTCGATCGAGTGATCGCCCGGCGCGCCATCCATCAGCACCTCCGGCTCGACGATCGGAACGATGCCGGCTTCCTGGCAAAGGGCGGCGTAGCGCGCGAGCGCATGTGCGTTCGCGCTGACGGCACCTGGGCTCGGCAGGTTGTCCGAAATGGCAATCACGCCACGCCATTTGGCAAAGCGGGCACCGGCCTCGTAATATTTCGTCAGGCGTTGTGCGAGCCCGTCGAGACCTTCGGTGATGGTCTCCGCCGGAAAATTGGTCATCGGTTTGGCCCCGGCATCGACCTTGATGCCCGGGATCGAGCCGGCGGCGCGGATGACGTCCACCAGCGGCGTGCCGTCGGCCGCCTTCTGGAACAGGGTCTCTTCGTAGAGAATGACGCCGGAAATGTACTTGCGCATCGCCTCGTCGGCGCGAACGAGCATTTCGCGATAGTCGCGCCGCGATGTCTCGGTCGATTCCAGACCGATGCCGTCGAAGCGCTTCTTGATCGTCGCCGTGGACTCGTCGGCGGCAAGCAGACCCCGGCCGTTTGCGACCATGGCAACTGCGATGTCTTCCAGTCTTTCGCTCATGTTTTTCTCCCTAGGTCACGATGATTTGGGCCGGGCCGGGCCAAATCATAACCGTGATCGTTCCCAATAAGTAGAGCGGGATACGGACGGAAAAAGCAGGCGTTTTCCTCATCCCGCTCAGCGCCGATCAGCAAGGATCAGGCAACCACTGAAACCGTTTCGGGGCCGTCGGTGCGCACGTGACCGCCACGCCCCCAAACAGGGCGTGAGTAACAGGGGAAATTGTCCGGGAAAAAGGCAGGAAAAGCGACTGAAACGATTTAAATAATTTTAATCGTTTGAATTATCTTGGTTTTTTCTGCGTCTCAGGCGCGCGGGTAAGCCGCGCGCCTGAGCGCCTGACTTATTTCTGCTGCTTGAGGATGTCGACGCCCGGCAGCGGCTTGCCTTCCATCCACTCGAGGAAGGCGCCGCCGGCGGTCGAGACATAGCTGAAATCGTCCGTGACTTCGGCGTGGTTGAGGGCTGCAACCGTATCGCCGCCGCCGGCGACCGACACGAGCGATCCCTGGCGGGTGCGGGCAGCCGCATGCTTGGCAACGGCGACCGTCGCCTTGTCGAAGGGGGCGATTTCGAAGGCGCCGAGCGGACCGTTCCAGACCAGCGTCTCGGCCTTGGAGATCCAGTCGTTGACCGCAGCGATCGACTTCGGACCGACGTCCAGCATCATCGCATCCGCCGGAATGGCGTTGATCTCCACCACTTCATTGTCGGCGCCGGCCTTGAATTCGCGGGCGACGACGCCGTCTTCCGGCAGGACGATGGCGCAACCGGCTTCAGCCGCTGCAGTGATGATCGCCTTGGCGGTATCGGCGAGATCGTGCTCGCAGAGCGACTTGCCGACATTGACGCCCTTTGCGGCGATGAAGGTATTGGCCATGCCGCCACCGATGACGAGGGCGTCGACCTTCTTCACGAGGTTCTGCAGCAGATCGATCTTGGTCGAGACCTTGGCGCCGCCGACGATGGCAACGACCGGGCGCTTCGGCTGGCCGAGACCCTTTTCAAGTGCCTCGAGCTCGGCCTGCATGGTGCGGCCGGCATAGGCCGGCAGGTGGTGGGCAAGGCCCTCGGTCGAGGCGTGGGCGCGGTGCGCGGCCGAAAAGGCATCGTTGACATAGATGTCGCCGTTGGCGGCAAGTGCCTTGACGAAGTCCGGCTCGTTCTTCTCTTCACCCTTGTGGAAGCGGGTGTTTTCGACCAGCAGCACGTCGCCGTCATTCATCTCGGCGATGGCATTTGCAGCCTTGTCGCCGATGCAGTCGGCGGCAAAGTGAACGCGCTGGTCGAGGATGTCTTCCACTGCCGGCGCAATGGTCTTCAGCGACATTTCGGCGACCGGCTCACCCTTCGGGCGGCCGAAATGCGCCAGCAGAATGACCTTGGCGCCCTTTTCCGACAGTTCGCGGATAGTCGGCGCGACGCGTTCGATGCGGGTTGCGTCGGTGACCACGCCGTCCTTGACCGGCACGTTGAGGTCGACACGCACAAGCACGCGCTTGCCGGCAATGTCGGTCAGGTCGTCGAGGGTCTTGAAAGTCATCAGATCGTCTCCGGTGATAGTCTCTGGAAAAGGGTGGGGTAGTCGATGACGAGGCCGTCCTCGTCCACGGGCAGGTCTGCGGCAAAGCTGCGGTCCTCGGCCTCGTAGCGATAGAGCCTGCCATCATCGAGGCAGGTATAGTGCTGGCGGTCGACCACCGGTTCAAAGGTGTCGAACGGCACGTACAGCATTTTCAGCCGCGCCTTGCCGGCCTTGCAATCAAGGCCGAGGCGGCGGATCGGCAGCGTGTTGGTAAAGGGCGTTCCGGCGAGGTCGATGTCGACGCAGCCGTCGAATTCGGGCAGCGCCGTGCCTCCCGACGTCGCCCATTGGCCCGGAGCATCCGAGCGCGGATGAAGGCTCCGGCCATCGGTCGTATCGACCATGAGCTTTCGAACCAGCCATCCGGCATCGCAATCGATCCCGTAGCGCACACCGTAGGGCGTGCCGCCGCGGTTGCCGATCAGAACGCCAACGGCGCGGATGACCGCGCCGTTGGTTGTGTCGGTTTGCGTCAGCGTCAGATGTTCGAGCCCTTCCCCCTCCAGCGGACGCCAGCGGACCGTCGTTTGGGAAAGGGCGCGAAACATCGGAGTTAGATGAGCTTGCTGAGCGCAACCGCAGTGTCGGACATGCGGTTGGAGAAGCCCCACTCGTTGTCGTACCAGGTCAGGATCGACACGAACCTGCCTTCCATCACCTTGGTCTGGTCCATGTGGAAGACCGAGGAATGCGGGTCGTGGTTAAAGTCGATCGAGACGTTCGGAGCGAGCGTGTAGCCGAGGATGCCCTTGAGCGGGCCGTCAGCAGCTGCCTTGATCGCAGCGTTGATCTCTTCCTTGGTGGTTTCGCGCTTGGCGACGAACTTGAGGTCGACGACCGAGACGTTCGGGGTCGGAACGCGCATGGCGAAGCCGTCGAGCTTGCCCTTCAGTTCCGGCAGAACGAGGCCAACGGCCTTGGCAGCACCGGTCGAGGTCGGGATCATCGACAGGGCTGCAGCGCGAGCGCGGTACAGATCCTTGTGCATCTGGTCGAGCGACGGCTGGTCGTTGGTGTAGGAGTGGATCGTCGTCATCATGCCGTGGTCGATGCCGATGACGTCGTTCAGGACCTTGGCGACCGGTGCAAGGCAGTTGGTCGTGCACGATGCGTTGGAGATGACGAGGTGATCCTTCGTCAGCTTGTCGTGGTTGACGCCGTAAACGACGGTGAGATCGGCGCCCTCGGCCGGAGCCGAAACGATGACGCGCTTGGCGCCGGCTTCCAGGTGTGCGGCTGCCTTGTCGCGGGCGGTGAAGATGCCGGTGCATTCCATCGCGACGTCGACGCCGAGTTCCTTGTGCGGCAGTTCGGCCGGGTTGCGGATCGCGGTGACCTTGATCGGCTTGCCGCCGTTGATGATGATCGCATCGCCTTCGACCTTCACATCAGCCGGGAAACGGCCGTGGATGGAATCGAAACGCAGCAGGTGTGCGTTGGTCTCGACCGGGCCGAGGTCGTTGATGGCAACGACTTCAATATCCTTGCGGCCGGATTCAACGATGGCGCGCAGCACGTTGCGGCCGATGCGGCCAAAACCGTTAATGGCGACTTTCACTGTCATATCGGGTCTCTCCCTGTCTGAATGGCATGGTCGGAAAAAAGCGGGGCGCGCTTTCACGCGCGCCCCGCGGCTTGATCAGGAAAGCTTGGCTTCCGCAGCGGCGACGACCGCCTCAGGCGTGATGCCGAAGTGCTTGTAGAGTTCCTTGTAGGGACCGGAAGCACCGAAGGACGACATGCCGATGAAGGCACCGTCGCTGCCGATGAAATGATCCCAACCCTGGCGGATGCCGGCTTCGACGGCGATCTTGACCGGCGAGTTGCCGATGATCGCCTGCTGGTAGTCTTCGCTCTGCTCGGCAAAGAGTTCGAAGCAGGGGACCGAGACGACGCGGGTCGAGATGCCCTTGGCGGTCAGCGCCTGGCAGGCCTTGACGGCGATTTCGACTTCCGAGCCGGTGGCGAAGATCGTCACCTTGGCGTCGCTTGCCGAGATCAGGTCGTAGGCGCCGCGAGCGGAGAGGTTTTCTTCCTCATACTCGGTGCGCACGGCCATCAGGTTCTGGCGGGTCAGCGCGATGCCGGACGGGCGGTTGTGGCTTTCAAGCGCCAGCTGCCAGCACTCGGCCGTCTCCGTGGCGTCGGCCGGGCGGAACATCAGGAGGTTCGGGATGGCGCGCAGCGCCGCCATGTGCTCGACCGGCTGATGCGTCGGGCCGTCTTCGCCAAGGCCGATGGAATCATGCGTCAGCACGTGGATGACGCGGATGCCCATCAGAGCGGCGAGGCGGATCGACGGACGGCAGTAGTCCGAGAAGATCAGGAAGCCGCCGGAGTAGGGGATGACGCCGCCATGCAGCGCCATGCCGTTCATCGCAGCCGCCATGCCATGCTCGCGCACGCCGTAGTGGATGTAGCGGCCGGAGAAATCGTCCGGGGTGATCGACTTGGTCTGGCTGGTCTTGGTGTTGTTGGAGCCGGTCAGGTCGGCCGAGCCGCCGATCGTTTCGGCCAGGACGCCGTTGATGACTTCGAGCGCGTCTTCGGAAGCCTTGCGGGTTGCCGGCGACGGCTTGGTCTCGGCCAGCTTGCGCTTGTAGTCGTCGATGGCCGACGACAGGCGGCCTTCGAGTTCGCCGGAGAAGCGGCGAACGAACTGTGCCTTCTTCTCGGCGTCGCTCTTGTCGAGGCGCTCTTCCCAGTCCTTGCGGGTCTTGGTCGAACGCAGGCCGGCCAGGCGCCAGGCGTCGAGCACGTCGGACGGAACGACGAAGGCTTCGGATTCCCAGTTCAGCGCCTTGCGGGTGGCGGCGATCTCCTCGGCGCCGAGCGGCGAGCCGTGAACCTTGTGGGTGCCGGCCTTGTTCGGCGCGCCGAAACCGATCGTCGTCTTGCACGCGATCATGGTCGGCTTGTCGGACTTCTGCGCCTGTTCGATCGCAGCGGCAATGGCTTCCGGATCATGGCCGTCGACGGCGATGGTGTTCCAGTTCGAGGCGCGGAAGCGGGCGTGCTGGTCGGTCGAGTCGGCGATCGAGATCGGGCCGTCGATCGAAATGTTGTTGTCGTCCCAGAAGACGATCAGCTTATTGAGCTTGAGGTGGCCGGCAAGCGAAATCGCTTCCTGGCTGATGCCTTCCATGAGGCAGCCGTCGCCCGCGAGCGCATAGGTGTAGTGCTCCATCAGGTCGGCGCCGAACTCGTCGCGCAGCTTGCGCTCGGCGATCGCCATGCCGACGGCATTAGCAATGCCCTGGCCGAGCGGACCGGTGGTCGTCTCGATGCCGGCGGCGTGGCCATATTCCGGGTGACCGGCGGTGCGGGCGCCGAGTTGGCGGAAATTCTTGATCTCTTCGATGGAGATGTCTTCGTAGCCCGTCAAATAGAGCAGCGAATAAAGCAGCATCGAGCCGTGACCGGCCGACAGCACGAAGCGGTCGCGGTTCGGCCAGGAGGGGTTTTTGGGATCGAAGCTGAGGAAGCGCGTGAAGAGGACTGTCGCTATGTCAGCCGCACCCATGGGCAGGCCGGGGTGACCTGAATTTGCCTTCTCGACGGCGTCCATGGAGAGGAAACGGATCGCATTCGCCATCCGGTCGTGTTTTTCGCGAGAGATCATGACTGTTCCGTTTTGAGTTCGGTGGTCAGGGGACGGTCTCTATCCTCCAAAGACCGTGCAAGAAGCGGCAGACAAATAGCATCTGCGCCGCGCGAGTCAACAAATACAGGCCTTTTGCGGCCATTGGCAGCATGGTTTTCAAGGGGTGATATCGCGTCGCAGCAGAGTTTTTGCGCTGCGGCCGGATGAGCCGGCTATACAAACCATCCACAGCTTCCGTAATGCTTTGCTACAGTTGGCATTGTTGAGATTTGCGTAATAGGTTTAAAAAGGAGTGAGCCGAAGCGGCGGACGGGATGCTGGCGATTCGGCCTCACATGCGAGGTATCGAAAAACATGCCGGCAAAGACGGTCAAAGCGGCGATCGACGAACTGAAGAACGCGGTTCAGTCCCTGGAAAACGCGATCGACAGCCGTTTTGACAGGGAACGCGATCTCGGCGAGTTCGAGGGCGAGGTCCGGCGGGTCAATTCGGACCGGTCGCGACTGGCACAGGAACTCGACCAATCCCAATTCCGGGCAAACCGACTTGAAGAGGTCAACCGCGAGGTTTCCCGACGCCTCGTGACGGCGATGGAAACCATTCGAGCGGTGCTCGACCGCTGAGGTTTAAGCGACATGGCGCAGGTGACAGTATCGATCGACGGCAAGGCCTATCGCATGGCCTGCGAAGAGGGACAGGAAGATCATCTGATCGAACTGGCCACCAACTTCGATCAGTATGTCGGTCATTTGAAGACGCAGTTCGGCGAGATCGGCGACCTCAGGCTGACGGTCATGGCCGGCATCATGGTCATGGACGAACTCAGCGAAGTGAACCGCCGGCTGAAGGCGCTCGAAGCGGAAGTCGACACCCTCAAGCGGGGGCGCGACAGTACCCTCACCGACCAGGCAAGAAGCGAGGAGCTCCTGGCCTCGGCGCTGAGCGAAGTCACCTCGCAAATCCACACCATTGCCGCCAAGCTCAATGGCCGGGCAACGTCTTCGACAAACTGAGCTCTTTCGTCGGGCTGCCACTGGCGCGAAGCAGGGATAGGCTCTATATGTCGGATGCGGTCTGCGCTTCCCGACAGGATCCACAATCCCCGGGGCCTTACTCGATCTCAAGGGAGCTGTCCCTGGCCGGGCTTGTGGGCTCGGACATATGGCGCCCACCTACTTTGTAGGCACCCGGGATCGTAAAATATCCATCGGTTGGGTGGATCGCACCTCTTCCCTCTTCTCCATCAGTCTTAACCGGCGGCAAAAGCGCTGCGGATGGCGTCGGCCATCGCGTCGACGGTCTGCGAGCGCTTGCCGGGTCGGGTGCGCAGCACGACGTTGGAAAAATCGATGACGCTGAAGCCGTCTTCTTCGGTCAGTTCGCGGCAACCGACCGGTATGGCGCTGCGCGACAAGGGCGCAATGGCAAGCCCCGAGATCACGGCGGCGATCAGGCCGTTGCTGGTCCGGCTCGCATAGGCGACGCGGCTTTCGAGCCCACGCTTCCTCAGGCTCTTCATCGCAAGGTCATCGCACCACCCTCCTGCCAGATAGGTATAGGTGGCGATCGGCAGGGGCCGGCGTTCATGGGCCGCGTGCTGGTCCGAGGTCACCCAGACTGTGGGGTCGATCATGAGGACTTCGTTTTTCGTCGGTCCGCCAGGCTCGAAAACCACGGCGATGTCGATTTCGCCGGCAGCAAGGGCGTTGACGTTCGACATCGACACACCCTGCTGCACCGTCACTTCCACGCCGGGATGAACGGCAGCAAAGGCGCCCAAAGCTTTCGGAAGCGTGGAGTTGATGTATTCCTCGGAGATGCCGATCCTGACCGTTCCATCGAGCGCCGGCAGGCGCATCGATGCCGCGGTATCGTCGAGCAGAGCCACGATCCGCCGGGCGTTGTCGACGAGACGCAAGCCCTGCGCCGTCGGCACCACGCCGCGCGAATGACGCTCGAACAGCGGGTCGCCGAGCATGTCCTCGAGTTTCTTGAGTTGCATGCTGACGGCGGACTGTGTGCGGCCGATGCTGTCGGCGGCGCGTGTCAGATTGCCGGCGTCGGCAACGGCGAGAAAGGTTCTGAGCAGATCGCTGTCGAGGGGGACGGACATTGTCTCTACCATCAGAGTTTCTGATGGTAGTCATGCTTGCAATTCGTTTGTCAGATGTCAACGAGGCGAGGACAATTAGCCGGTCCTATAGACATCAAGGCTGTCCCGATGAGCGTTCTTGCTCTTTTCTTCTTCTCCGATCTTCACACCACCATCCGTGCCCGGCTCGTGTCATCAAGTCGCTGGATGCTAATAGCCGCTTCCGTGGAGCCGCCGCCTGCGATCCCACGCGACAAGCCGCATCTGCTGCACGATGCAGGGCGCCGTGAGCTGCGGTTCGACGACCGCTGGCGGGAGGGTTTGGGCAGGGATGCGGTCTATCGGTCGCTCTGGATGTTATGAAATAATATCGAGACGGGCGGCGCGGAAAATCGCTTCTGCAAGATTGCCCGCCTGCAGCTTGCGCATGGCGTCCTGCAAGGCCCTGTCGATGCGGTCGAGGGGAATGTCGGTCTCGCGCATCATGTCCTGACGGGTGCGGCCGCGGGCGGCCAGCGTCAGGCAACGCAATTCCAACGGATCGAGTTCGTTCATCTGGTCCTTCATGGACGTCGGCTTTTCCACTGCTGCCTGCAGGAGCGCGTCCATACATCGAACGCGGGCATTAGTTCCTGCTAATTATTTGAAATCACGACTGTATTTGCACGCGGCCCCACTCATGCGAAAGCGGAACCGTTGTCCATGATGAACGGAACGCTAACTCTGTGCCGTTGCGGGAATGCGCTGTTCGACTGTCGCAAACTGTTGCAAAACCGGCGGTGACGTGGTTCGAGCTAAAGGCTGCAATGCGTTAGATCGCAAGCGCGGAGGCGGGAAATCGATCGGTCCACGACGTTCTGTTTCATTTTGGGAAAAGAATGTGCGGGCGGTCGAATATTTGCGCGCAGTCTGTCGGAGGGGAATGATGTCACCAAAGGATCTGAAGGCCGCTCTGCGCAAGGAGAAGCTGGCGCTTCGCGACGCGATGGCGCCGGAGAGCCGCATCGAGGCAAGCCTGACCATGGCCGATCACGCTGGCGACGTCATTGCGCTCGATCGCGGCCATATCGTTGCCGGCTTTTGGCCGATCCGTTCCGAGATGGACATCCGGCCGCTGATGGCGCGCCTTCGGGATCGCGGCGCGCGGCTCTGCCTGCCCGTCATCATCGACAAGAAGACGATCGTGTTCCGCGAATTGCTCAATGGCGCTTCCGTCATCGAGACCGGTTTCGGCACGACGGGGCCTGGCCCGGATGCGCCGGAACTCGACCCCGATATCATGCTCGTGCCACTGTCGGCCTTCGATGCGACCGGTCATCGCATCGGCTACGGCGCCGGATATTACGACCGCGCCATCGACAAACTGCGCAACAAAGGGCATCTGCCGAAGCTGATCGGGATTGCATTTGACTGCCAGGAAGTGGCATCAGTGCCCGCTGAACCGCACGACGTCGCGCTGGACGCCGTCCTCACGGAGAGCGGATTTCGACATTTCTAGAGGGTTTCAGGCAATCTACGGATTCCTGGAAACGCTCTATCTCTTTGTTGTTTTACGCAGTTCCGGACGCAAAACCTCCTGGAACTGCTCTGGTGGGATTGAACGGGCATGAGGCTTTTGTTTCTGGGAGATATGGTTGGCAAGACGGGCCGCACGGCGGTCTGGGAGCGTCTTCCGGGGCTGGTCGGTGACCTCATGCTGGACTTCGTCATCGTCAACGGCGAGAACGCCGCCGGCGGCTTCGGCATCACCGAAGATATCTTTCTCGAGACGATCAATGCCGGTGCCGATGTCGTCACCACAGGCAACCATGTCTGGGACCAGAAGGAGGCGGTCGTCTTCTGCGAGCGGCATGACCAGTTTTTACGGCCGGCCAACTATCCGGCGGGCACGCCCGGGCGCGGATCGAACCTGTTCTTTGCCCGCAACGGCGCACGCGTGCTGGTTGCCAATGTCATGGGTCGCGTCTTCATGCACCCCGAACTCGACGACCCCTTCAAATCGGCCGAAGCGATCCTCGATGCCTGCCCGCTCGGCGAGCAGGCGGACGCCATCGTCTTCGACTTTCATGCCGAGGCGACGAGCGAGAAGCAGTGTTTCGGCCACTTCGTCGACGGACGGGCAAGCCTCGTCGTCGGCACCCACACCCATGTACCGACGGCCGATCATCAGATCCTCAACGGCGGCACCGCCTATATGAGTGACGCCGGCATGTGCGGCGACTATGATTCCTCGCTCGGCATGGACAAGGAAGAACCGCTGAACCGGTTTATTTCGAAGATGCCGAAGGGGCGTTTCGAGGCGGCATCGGGGCCGGCGACCATCTGCGGCCTCGGCGTTGAGATTTCCGACCGCACCGGCCTTGCCGAAAAGATCGCGCCGCTGCGCCTCGGTCCGAGATTGACCGAAACGATCCCGGATTTCTGGGCCTGAGCCATCCTCAGATTGATGATTTTCGGTCGCCTGATCGTCTCGCCCGCGCCTGACCAAGGCGCGGGTTTGCACACGTATCACCTTCCCGGAATTGATTTTTTTCAAGGTGACAAGCCGGCGAAATGATGGCAGGGTAACGCCACGTCAGCGCCGTTCGGACACGGCTGACGCTCGCAAGTCTTCCATACTGAGTACCATCCGCAGCACAGGATTGCGGGTTCGAAATGTCGCCGCAGGTACTCGGACGACCAATGTCCCGTGCCGGGCGTTCTCGATTTTACTGCATAATTCCTTGGATCGGCGTCGATTTGAGGAGCAAATTATGCGGCGAGTTTCAAGCGTGACAGCGTCCTTTTGCGCTTCATCTATGACGCGCGGCGCTGTCGGTGCATTCGGAGAGCGTGCATGTATTCAAGATGGCATTTGCCGATGATTTTCGGCGTTTCGATTTCCCTTTTCTCTGCAGCCAACGTCGTCGCGCAGGATGCGCAGCTTCCCACCGTCACTGCCGCCAAGCCGGTCGTTCGCGATGTGATCGACAGCGACGAGTTCATCGGTCGCTTCGAGGCAGTCGATGAAGTTTCCGTCCGCGCCCGCGTCGGGGGCTATCTCGACGAGGTCAACTTCACCGACGGTGCCCTGGTGAAGAAGGGCGACAAGCTCTTCGTCATTGACCAACGCCCCTATCGCACCGCGCTGTCGCAGGCGGAGGCGACGCTCGAGTCGACGCGTTCGTCTCTCGCCTTTGCCGAGACACAGTTCAAGCGCACGGAATCCCTGACTGGAACCGGCACGCTCTCCGTCTCGACGCTCGATGACCACCGCCGGGAATTGCTTTCGGCGCAAGCCGCCGTGCGCGGAGCGGAAGCCGCGGCCGAGCGCGCCAAGCTCGATCTCGACTATACGACGATCATCGCACCGCTGACCGGCCGCGTCGATCGCCGCCTGATCTCGACCGGCAACCTCGTTCAAGCGGACCAGACCGTGCTGACGACGATCGTTTCGCTCGATCCGATCGACTTCTATTTCGACGTCGATGAGCGTCGCCTGCTTTCCTATGCGCGTGTTGCTCGCGAACGCGGCAGCGCACTTCAGGAGGGCGGCGGCGCGCTCGATGTCATGGTCACCATCGCTGATTCCAACGAGGCGCCGTTCAAGGGCAAGCTCGATTTCGCCGAGAACCGGCTGGACCAGGCAAGCGGCACGATGCGGGTGCGTGCGCGCTTCGACAATCCCAACTACGTGCTACAGCCGGGTCTCTTCGGTCGCGCCGAACTCGAGGGCTCGAACACCTACAAGGCTGTGCTCATTCCCGATGAAGCGATCGGCGCCGACCAGAACGAACGCATCGTTTATGAGGTGCGCGAAGACGGCACCGTTGCGACCAAGCCGGTGCGGCTCGGTCCGAAGCTTCATGGCTATCGTGTCATCCGCAGCGGTATGACCGGCGACGAAACCATCGTGGTCAACGGCCTGATGCGGGCACGTCCGGGCACGAAGGTGAAGCCCGAGATCGTTGAACTGCCTCCTGAAGCTCAAGCGACGGGGAGCGCTCAATGAGGTTTGCCCATTTCTTCGTAGACCGGCCGATCTTCGCATCGGTGCTTTCGATCGTGTTGCTGATCGTCGGCAGCATCGCCTACTTCCAGCTGCCTGTGGCGCAGTATCCGGAAATCGCACCGCCGACCATCGTCGTTCGCGCGGCCTATCCGGGCGCCGATGCCGAAACCATCGCCAACACGGTGGCGACGCCGCTGGAACAGGAAATCAACGGCGTCGAGAACATGCTCTACATGTCCTCCTATTCGACCGCCGACGGTTCGATGGCGCTGACCATCACCTTCAAGCTTGGAACGGACCTCGATCAGGCCCAGGTTCTGGTGCAGAACCGCGTGTCCATCGCCGAACCGCGCCTGCCCGAAGATGTCCGGCGCATCGGCATCACTACGGCGAAAAGTTCACCCGACCTGATGATGGTCGTGCATCTGCTGTCGCCGAACGAACGTTACGACCAGCTCTACGTCTCGAACTATGCCCGCACCCGCATCCGCGACCTGCTGGTCCGTCTCGACGGCGTCGGTGACGTCATCCTGTTCGGCGAGCGTGAATATGCGCTGCGCGTCTGGCTCGATCCGGAAAAGCTCTCGGCCTACGGAATGACGGCAGGCGACGTCGTGCAGGCGTTGCGCGAGCAGAACGTGCAGGTCTCGGGCGGTTCGATCGGCGCGCCGCCGACACCGGGCGACAGCGCGTTCCAATATACTGTTACCACCGACGGCCGCTTCAGCGATGCCCGCCAGTTCCGCTACGTCATCGTCAAGGCGACGGAGAGCGGACGGCTGGTGCAGCTGCAGGACGTGGCGCGCATCGAACTCGGCGCCCGCGAATACGTCAACAACAGCTATCTGGACGGCAGCCCGGCCGTGGCGCTCGGCATCTTCTCGCGGCCGGGTACCAACGCGCTCGACGCGGCCGACGCGATCCAGAAGGTGATGACGGACGTTTCGAAGGACTTTCCGGAGGGCCTCGAATACCGGATCGTCTACAACCCGACCGAGTTCATCTCCGAATCGATCAACGAGGTCTACAAGACGATCGGCGAAGCCGCCATTCTGGTGGCGCTCGTGGTTCTCATCTTCCTGCAATCCTGGCGCACAGCGATCATCCCGATCGTGGCGATCCCGGTGTCGCTGGTCGGCACCTTCGCTTTCCTCTACGCCTTCGGCTTCTCGCTCAATATGCTGACATTGTTCGGCCTGGTGCTGGCGATCGGCATCGTCGTCGACGATGCCATCGTCGTGGTCGAGAACGTCGAACGAAACCTGGCGCGCGGCATGACCCCGCGCGAGGCGTCGCACGTGACCATGGACGAAGTGGGGGCAGCGGTCATCGCGATCTCGCTGGTGCTGACCGCCGTCTTCATTCCGACGGCCTTCATCCCCGGTATTGCCGGCCAGTTCTATCTGCAGTTCGCCGTCACGATATCAGTCGCGACGGTGATTTCCGCCTTCAATTCGCTGACGCTGTCGCCGGCGCTCGCGGCAATCCTGTTGAAACCGCACGAGAACAATCACCACGAAAGCGGCAACCCGCTCACCCGGTTTGGTCGGTCGCTGGCAAACGGCTTCAACAACGGTTTCGACCGCATGGCTGAAGGCTACGCCTGGATCGTGCGCAAGCTGATTTCGACAAAAACGGCGCTCGCTGCGGCGCTCATCGTCTTCGTCGGCCTGCTTGGCGCCACCTGGTACATGGCGCAGATCGTGCCGAGCGGCTTCGTACCGACCATGGACCAGGGTTATGCCATCGTCGTCATCCAGCTTCCCGACGGCGCGTCGCTCGATCGGACCGATGCGGTGGTCAAGCGCGCTTCGAAGATCATCCAGGAAGTGCCCGGCGTGAAAAACGCCGTCGCCTTCGCCGGTTTCAACGGCGCGACCTTCACCAATGCGTCCAATGCCGGTGTCATCTTCGCGTCCTTCGAGAGCTTCGAGGAGCGGCTCAAGCACGGCGAGAGCGCCAACCAGATCATCGGCCAACTCTATGGCAGCCTGCAAAGTATCCAGGAGGCCTTCATCATCGCCGTTCCCCCGCCGTCGGTGCGTGGCATCGGCAACTCCGGCGGCTTCAAAATGCAGATTGTCGACCGGCAGAGTGCCGACATGCGCCGCGTGCTGGGGCTGGCCTACCAGATGATGGGTGCTGCCAACCAGACCGAGGGGCTGACCGGCGTCTTCACGACGTTCTCGGCGTCGAGCCCGCAATACTTCCTGGCGATCGATCGCGACAAGGCGAGGACCTTGAACGTGCCAATCCCGAACATCTTCGAGGCACTGTCGATCAATCTCGGCACATCCTATGTCAACGACTTCAATGCCTTTGGCCGCGTCTATCAGGTGCGGGCACAGGCCGACCAGCAGTACCGTCTGGAGCGCGACGACATCCTGGCGCTGAAGGTCCGCTCTGCCACCGGCGCACTGGTGCCCATGGGCACACTGGTCGAGATTCGCGACACTGCGGGTCCCGCCTTGGTGCAGCGATACAATATGTATGTCTCGGTACCGTTGCAGGGCAACCCGGCGCCGGGTGTCTCGACCGGCACGAGCCTCGACAAGATGGAGGCGCTTGCGGCCCAGATGCTGCCACAAGGCACATCGTTCGAGTGGACGGAACTCGCCTTCCAGGAGCGCCAGACGGGCAACACCGCGGTCTTCATCTTCGCGCTGTCGGTCGTCTTTGTGTTCCTGGCGCTGGCAGCGCAGTATGAAAGCTGGGTCCTGCCGCTGGCGATCATCCTGATCGTGCCGCTCGGTGTGCTCTCGGCACTCATCGGCGTTTTCCTACGGGGGCTCGACAACAACGTGCTGACCCAGATCGGGTTGATCGTGCTGATCGGGCTTGCTGCGAAGAACGCGATCCTGATTGTCGAGTTCGCCCGCCAGGGCGAGGATGAGGGGAAAACACCGATCGAAGCGGCGGTCGAGGCCAGCCAGTTGCGTCTGCGGCCGATCCTGATGACTGCCTTCGCCTTCATCCTCGGCGTCGTGCCGCTGATGATCGCCACGGGACCCGGTGCCGAAATGCGCCAGTCGCTCGGAACGGCGGTGTTCTCCGGCATGCTCGGCGTGACCTTCCTTGGCCTGTTCCTGACGCCGGTCTTCTACGTTACGCTGCGCTCGTTCCGCCGGCGCAAGCCGGTTGCGGCGAGCGAGCCGATGGCGACGCCGGCCGAGTAACACGAGCGCTGTTGCTTGTGATCCAACGCCCCGGTGGCAGCGCCGGGGCGTTTTGCTGTGAACAGGACGCGCGCCGCTGTTCGCAATGCCAGCACAATGACGCAAACGTGAGTGCTTGATGCAGCTTTGTCGCTGGACGTTACGGCGCGCTTGAACAATCCTCCTTTCGCCCGTGACGGCAGCGTTTCTCGAACTGACGCGTTCACTGCCGATACTGTCAACGGCCGCATGACCTGTACCCAAGTCTGACGTGCTTGAGCACAGGTCATGCGCGCGCGGTGTGAAAGGTGATGGATGATGCTCCGCTACCTTGCCTACACTTTTGCCGCGATCTGGCTTCTGCATGCCTTCTGGCCGTCGGCCGCGCATGCACAGGCAGCGCCCGCACAAGTGAGCCAATGCCAGGCGATCGCCGAGGCGTTGCCGCAGGCCACTTTCGCCAGTTTCACACCGGCCGCCGCAACGAAGGGGCAGATGGTCGCTGGCGAAGTGACGATCACCTATCTCGGCCACTCGACCTTTTTGATCGAGACACCGGGCGGTGTTTCGATCGCCACGGACTATAATGGCTGGTTCCGTCCGTCGGCGCCGCCGACCGTGGTGACGATGAACAAGGCGCATTCCAGCCACTACACTTTGACGCCGGATCCGGCGATCCGCACGGTGCTGCATGGTTGGGGTGAAGACGGCGAGCCGGCGCGACACGACCTCGTCGTCGGCGATGCCTATATCCGCAATGTCACCACGGACATCCGCTCCGGCGCCATGACGATGGAGCATGATGGCAATTCCATCTTCATCTTCGAGGTGGCGGGTCTGTGCATTGGCCATCTCGGCCATCTGCACCACGAGCTCGATGACAGCCACTACCGGCAGATCGGCAGGCTCGACGTGCTGATGGTACCGGTCGATGGCGGGCTGACGATGGGGGCCGAAAGCATGAGTCGCGTCGTTTCGCGGCTGCGCGCGGCGCTGATCTTGCCGATGCATCGACGCGGTCCCCCGATCGACGCCTTCCTCGACATGTTCGGCGACGATTTCGACAAGAGCTTCGCGACTGGAGCGAGCGTCAAAGTCTCGCTGCGTTCCTTGCCAAGCAAACCGCTGATTTATATCCTCCAGGGAGTCTGAACATCGGGATTGCCCAATGAGAATGTTTGCAGCCGGCGTCGTTGCGTTTCTGTCCTTTTCAACAATGGTTTTGGCAACGGCAGCTCTGGCCGGAGGCGCGCCTGCACCGCGCATGCCGCCTCCCGACACCCAGCACCCGCAAGCTGTTCCCCAGGCGACTGTCGCGCCCGTTGCCGAGCAGGAAGAGTTCGTGATGCCATCGGGCAATATCGGCTGCATCTACACGCCCGCGGGCGGCACGCCGACCTATCAGCCTGCCGACGGCGGGCCGGAACTTTCCTGCGATATCATCGCGCCGCGTTACGTCAGGGCAACGCTCGGACGGGCCGGCGCGGCAACGATCAATCGCGAGGTCGGAGATCCGAGCTGCTGTTCGGCCGGGCCGATCCTCGAATATGGGGTGACATGGCAGGGCGGGCCCTTTTCCTGCATCTCGGAACGAACGGGCCTTTCCTGCCGCCGCGACGACGGCCATGCCTTCGTTCTCAGTCGCGGGCGCATCTCCGCCAACTGAAAAGAAACGCCCCCTGCTGGACGGAAAGCGGCAATAAAACTATAAGGCGCCCCATTCCATTCAAATTCATGCATGCAGAGGGTGCCATGGCTGGCCATTCACAGTTCAAGAACATCATGCACCGCAAGGGCCGTCAGGATGCGGTGCGCTCGAAAATGTTTTCCAAGCTCGCGCGCGAAATCACGGTTGCGGCGAAGACCGGCATGCCCGATCCGTCGATGAACGCGCGCCTGCGTCTGGCGATCCAGAACGCCAAGGCGCAATCGATGCCGAAGGACAACATCGAACGGGCGATCAAGAAGGCCTCCGGCGGCGACGCGGAGAACTACGAAGAAGTCCGTTACGAAGGTTATGGCCCGGGCGGCGTCGCTGTTATCGTCGAGGCGTTGACCGACAACCGCAACCGAACCGCCTCCAACGTCCGCTCGACCTTCACCAAGGCGGGTGGCGCGCTTGGTGAAACCGGTTCGGTTTCCTTCTCCTTCGACCGTGTCGGCGAGATCACCTACAAGCTTTCGGTCGGCGACGCCGACAAGGTGATGGAAGCGGCGATCGAAGCCGGTGCCGACGACGTGACCACCGACGAGGACGGCCACACGATCATCTGCGGTTTCGAAGCGATCGGCGAAGTCTCCAAGGCTCTGGAAGACACGCTCGGCGAAGCCGAGACCGTCAATGCGATCTGGAAAGCCCAGAACACCGTGCCTGTTGACGAGGAGAAGGCGCAGTCGCTGATGAAGCTCATCGACATTCTTGAAGACGACGACGACGTGCAGAACGTCTATTCGAACTTCGAAGTGTCCGATGAGGTCATGGCGAAGCTTTCGGCCTGATCCGATTTTTTCAGGCCTACTGCATGTCTCCTTAAGTCCCATCCGATTTAGGGACAAAAACATGCAGCAATTCAAAGTGCTACAGCGACCCTTGCGCGTCCAATCGGACGCACCGCGCTGTAGACGTCTTGATCTACCCGTGTCCTAAAGGGCACGGGTTTTTCTTTGGGCGTCACCGATGGGATGTGACCGATGGCGTATGAGTTCGCGATCTTCGACTTCGACGGTACACTCGCCGATACGGCGGAGCTGTTCATGGCGGCGAGCAACCTTGCTGCCGCGCGCTTCGGGTTTCGCCAGCTCACGGTCGAGGAGTTCAAGGGGCTGCGCGCCATGGGCAGTCGCGAGATCATCGCGCATCTCGGCGTACCGATGTGGAAACTGCCGCAGATCGCCACTTTCATGCGGCAGGAAATGGCCGCCCAGGCTCGGGCCATCCAGCTTTTCCCCGGCGTTTCGGGCATGCTGACGGCGCTGAAGTCGGCTGGCATCGGCATCGCGGTCGTCAGTTCGAATGGCGAAGCGGCCGTTCGCAAGGCGCTAGGCGAGACCGCTGGCGCTATCGACCTGTTCGAATGCGGCGCCACGCTGTTCGGCAAGGCGCAGCATTTCAAGAGGGTCGTCAAGTTTGCTGGTATCGATCCTTCGCGGATGCTTGCGATCGGCGACGAGGCTCGCGACATCGAGGCAGCCCGCAAAGTACGCATTGCGGCGGGCGCCGTCGGCTGGGGTTACGCCGATCCCGCGTTTCTGAAATCGCTCGGGCCGGATCGTTTCTTCGATCGCATCGACGAGATCCTGCCGGCCTTTCGGGGCGCGAACGGCTGATCAGTCAGGCCGCCTTGGCAAGCTCCTGCTGCGCTTCGGCGAAAAGCCGAAGCGACTTGAGCCGGGCATCCATGTCGAAGATCGGCATGGAGATGATCAGTTCGTCGGCCTTGGTCTGGTCGAGGAACGTTTCGATCTTTCTGCGGATCGTCTCCGGCCCGCCGACGATGGCATAGGACATCGCATGATCGACAAAGATCTTCTCGTCCGAACTCCATAGCCCGTCCATGGATGCGACCGGTGCCGGGAACCGGCCGCGGGCGTTGCGCCGCAGGGCGACAAAGGATTGCTGCATCGACGTGAAGAGGTAGTTCGCCTCCTCGTCGGTGGCAGCTGCCACGCCCATGACGCCGACCATCACGTGCGGCTTGTCCAGCGTCTCCGAGGGCGTGAAGCGCTCGCGATAGATCTCGAGCGCCGACAGCAGCATGTCGGGCGCGAAATGCGAGGCAAAGGCAAAGGGCAAACCGAGCATGCCGGCGAGATGGGCGCTGTAGTGGCTCGATCCGAGCAGCCAGATCGGCACATTGGTGTCGGAACCCGGAACCGCGATGATCTTCTGATCCTCGGCGATGGGGCCGAGCAGTGCCTGCAGTTCGACGACGTCATTGGGGAAGTTGTTGGCGCTCGCCTCCATATTGCGGCGGAGCGCCTGGGCGGTGCGCATGTCGGTGCCCGGCGCCCGCCCAAGCCCGAGATCGATCCGGCCGGGATAAAGGGCGGCAAGTGTGCCGAACTGCTCGGCAATCACCAGCGGCGAATGGTTCGGCAACATGATACCGCCGGAGCCGACGCGGATCGTCTTCGTTCCCGCTGCGACATGGGAGATGACAATCGAGGTCGCAGCGCTGGCAATGCCCTTCATGCCGTGGTGTTCGGCCCGCCAGAACCGCTTGTAGCCGTTTTCTTCGGCCGCCTGCGCCAAGAGCCGCGAGTTTTCGAGCGATTGGGCGACGCTGCCGCCTTCGGTGATCGGGGAGAGATCGAGGACGGAGAAAGACGCCATGAGCAAGGCCCTTTATTGAGCGAAATTGATTGAATGGCTATGTAAGGTCAAAATTCCTCAATCCAAGGGTAGTGCTCGAGATTTCCGGCAGCCGCGTTTGCCTTATGTGGATGTTTTTGTTTTGTTCACTTTTTGCTGGCAGCGTCCGGACACGCAGCATAGGGTGAAATTCATGCAGACCACGATTCGCATCATCGGCATCGATCCGGGCCTCCGCCGTACCGGCTGGGGTATCATCGAAACGCTTGGCAATTCGCTGCGATTCGTTGCCTCCGGCACCGTGACCTCGGATGGCGACATGGATCTCGCTTCGCGGCTCTGCCAGCTGCATGATGGCCTGGCGGAAGTCGTGCACAGCTATCAGCCGGACGAGGCTGCGGTGGAGCAGACCTTCGTCAACAAGGATGCAACGGCGACGCTGAAGCTCGGGCAGGCGCGCGGCATCGCCATGCTGGTGCCGGCGCGCGCGGGCTTGAGGGTTGCCGAATACGCGCCGAACGCGGTCAAGAAGGCCGTCATCGGTGTCGGTCACGGTGAAAAGCAGCAGATCCACATGATGCTGAAGGTTCTGATGCCGAAGGCCGAGTTCAAGGGCAACGATGCTGCCGACGCGCTCGCGATCGCCATTTGCCACGCGCACAACCGCCTGTCGGTGACCAGCCGGCTTGCGGCCCTGATGGGGTAGTTGCGCTGCTGCCGTTAATTTCCGATGGTCGGTCCGATCATCCCGCAATCCATCCATGAGAGACGACGCCACATGATCGGCAAATTGAAGGGTACTATCGACGAAATCGGCGAGGATCATGTCGTTCTCGACGTGCATGGCGTCGGCTATGTCGCCCATTGTTCGGCGCGCACATTGTCGAAGCTGGGTTCGGCGGGGGAGGCGGCGGTGCTGTTTATCGAGACCTATGTGCGCGAGGACCAGTTGAAGCTGTTCGGCTTCCTGACGGCGCTGGAGCGTGAGTGGTTCCGGCTGTTGCAGAGCGTCCAGGGGGTGGGCTCCAAGGTTGCGCTCGCCCTCTTGTCGACGCTGACGCCGGGCGAGCTTGCAAACGCGATTGCGCTGCAGGACAAGACCTCGGTATCGCGGGCGCCGGGCGTCGGCCCGAAGGTGGCGGTGCGCATCGTCACCGAATTGAAGAACAAGGCGCCGGCGTTTGCCGGCGAAATGTCCGGCACGATCGGCCTCAAGCAGGAGCTTGGCGAGGGTGTTGCCTCGGCGCCGGTTTCAGACGCGGTGTCGGCGTTGACCAACCTCGGCTATTCCCGCGACCAGGCTGCAAATGCGGTTGCCGCGGCGCTGAAGAACGGCGGCGAGGATGCCGACAGTGCCAAGCTGATCCGGCTGGGTCTCAAGGAACTGGCGCGATGAATCCTTGCGTTGTCGTGCCGGCCGATGCAAAACGGGCATTCTCTTTGACACCACGCGCAAGCATGCCCGATCGATTGGAACGGATGGATGACTGAAGCCGCACGTCTGATAACGCCGGAAAAGCGCGGCGAAGATCTCGATGCGACCATGCGTCCGCAGTCGCTGGACGAATTCACCGGCCAGGCGGAAGCCCGCGCCAACCTGAAGATCTTCATCGAGGCGGCGAAGAACCGCGGCGAAGCGCTCGATCACGTGCTGTTCGTCGGGCCGCCCGGTCTGGGCAAGACGACGCTGGCGCAGATCATGGCCAAGGAACTGGGCGTCAACTTCCGCTCGACCTCCGGGCCTGTTATCGCCAAGGCGGGCGATCTGGCAGCGCTTCTGACCAATCTCGAAGAGCGCGACGTTCTGTTCATCGACGAAATCCACCGGCTCAACCCGGCCGTCGAGGAAATCCTTTATCCGGCGATGGAAGATTTCCAGCTCGATCTGATCATCGGCGAGGGGCCGGCGGCGCGATCGGTGAAGATCGATCTGTCGAAGTTCACGCTGGTCGCTGCAACCACCCGTCTCGGCCTGCTGACGACGCCGCTGCGCGACCGCTTCGGCATTCCGGTGCGGCTCAATTTCTACACGGTCGAGGAACTGGAATCGATCGTGCGCCGTGGCTCCCGGCTGATGGGGCTCGGCATGACCGACGACGGCGCGCGCGAGATCGCCCGCCGCGCGCGCGGCACGCCGCGCATTGCCGGTCGGCTGCTTAGGCGCGTGCGCGACTTCGCTGAAGTGGCGCGGGCCGAGGCGGTGACCAAGACGATCGCCGACGAGGCACTGACGCGGCTTCTCGTCGACAATATGGGGCTCGACCAGCTCGACCGGCGCTATCTCTTCATGATCGCCCAGAATTTCGCTGGCGGGCCTGTCGGCATCGAGACCATTGCCGCGGGGCTTTCCGAACCGCGCGATGCGATCGAAGACATCATCGAACCCTATCTGATCCAGCAGGGTTTCATCCAGCGCACGCCGCGCGGCCGCATATTGACCGCCAATGCCTGGAAACATATCGGCCTCAATCCGCCAAAAGAGGTCGAGGCGACCCAGTTTCGATTGACGCTCGAGGACGAGTAAATGATCACGCGCCGTGGGCTTCTGAAGTTTCTCGGCGGCGGGATTGCCAGCATGGCGGCGCTTGGCAGCTATGCCTTTGCCATCGAGCCGCTCGCCCGGCTGAGCGTGACGCGTTATGCGCTGACGCCGCCGGGCTGGTCGCCGGGCTTGAAGCTGCGGGTGGTGGCACTTGCCGACATCCACGCCTGTGAGCCATGGATGTCCGCCAGCCGCATCGCCTCGATCTGCCGGCAGGCCAATGCGCTTGGTGGCGATATCACCGTCCTTCTCGGCGACTATGCCGCCGGCATGAACCTTGTCACGCGTTATGTGCATTCCAGCGAATGGTCGAAGGCGCTCGCGACGCTTGAGGCGCCGCTCGGCGTGCATGCGATCATGGGCAATCACGACTGGTGGGAGGACAGGACCGCGCAGAAGAACAGCGGCGGCCTCACCTTCGGTCACAAGGCGCTCGCCGACGTCGGCATCAACGTCTACAGCAATCGCGCCATCCGCCTGGAAAAGGATGGCCTCGGCTTCTGGCTCGCCGGCCTCGAAGACCAACTCGCGTTGGTGCCGGGCAAGAAATGGATGCGCAAGCATATGCAGGGCCTCGACGATCTCGATGGCACGCTGGCACAAGTAGAAGACGACGCGCCGGTGATCCTGCTTGCCCATGAGCCGGACATCTTTCCGAAAGTGCCTTCGCGTGTCGCCTTGACGCTCTCCGGCCATACCCATGGCGGGCAGGTCCGGTTTCTCGGCCACGCTCCGGTCGTACCCTCGCGCTTCGGCGATCGTTATGCCTATGGTCATATGGTCGAGGGGGATCGCAGCCTGATCGTTTCCGGCGGGCTCGGCTGCTCGATTGCGCCGGTCCGCTTCGGCGTGCCGCCGGAGATCGTCGTCATCGACCTCGGCTGAGGGGATTCCGGCCGCATGGCTTAGGCGCGCGGCCAAATGGCGTATTTCGGCGTGGCGGCGGGCTCGCTATGATCCGCGACAGCGCCACGCGTCTCATGAGACGCGCAGAGGTCGCTGTAGCACTTTGAATTGCTGCATGTTTCCTTGAACCGGATACGATTTAAGGAAACATGCAGTAGGGAAAGAGCCGGCCGTCGACGTTGGACGAGCGCTTTCCATTACCTGCATCGCCTCGATGAAGGTGGCAGGCGGCTTGGCGTCCATCCATTGAAGGGAAGAGTGAATGCTGGCGCGGCGCGGGTTCTTCAAGCTTCTCGGCGGGCTGGTGATGGCTGGGTTTGGCACCAGCGCCTATGCGGTGGGGGTCGAGCCGTTGCAGCGGCCGCTGGTGACGTCCTACGCTTTGCGGCCTGCCAACTGGCCGCCAGGCCTCAAGCTCAGGGTCGTCGTCCTGGCCGATATCCACGCCTGCGAACCCTGGATGCCTGTGCACCGGATTGCCGGCATCTGCGATCAGGCCAGTGCGCTTGGTGGCGACATCATCCTCCTTCTCGGCGACTATATGAGCAGCCTGCGCCTGACCGGTTTCGTCGAACCCGCCCGTTGGGCCGAGGCATTGGCGCGGCTGAAAGCGCCTCTCGGGGTCCACGCGATCATAGGCAATCACGACTGGCTCAACGATCCGGTCGCCCGTCTGGCCGGGCATGGTCCGACAATAGCCCACAGGGCGCTTGCCGGCGTTGGCATCCCGGTCTACGACAATCGTGCGCTGCGGCTCGAAAAGGACGGACGATCCTTCTGGCTCGCCGGTCTGGCCGATCAACTCGAGCCAACCTACCTGGCTCCCGACGGCTCAGGCATGATCCCCGGGCTCGATGACCTGCCCGGCACGATGGCCGGCATGGATGGTGACGATCCGATCATCCTGATGGCCCACGAGCCGGACATCTTTGTCGACGTGCCCCGGCGTGTATCGTTGACACTCGCCGGCCATACCCATGGCGGGCAGGTCAGGATTCTCGGCTATGCGCCGCTTGTCCCGTCGCGATACGGCAACCGCTATGCCTACGGCCACGTCGTCGAGGACGGTCGTCACATGATCGTCTCCGGTGGATTGGGTCTTTCGAATTTGCCGATCCGGATCGGATCGCCTCCGGAAATCGTTGCCATCGATATCGGCTAATGACAGCGTCGATTCAAGCAACGGGCTCGGTGATCTTGCCGAAGGTGAAGATGCAGATCGGCCGCTCGCTGACGGAAGGCATGTCGACCAAGCAGCGCAGCACCTTCCTCGTCTCCGGTGTAATATCGGCAACCTCCTGGCGCGTGCCGTTGATGCTCGGCGCATTGCCACAGCTCAATTTCGTCGTTCCGATGACGGTGATCCTGATGGCCTATGGCCTGCTGCTTGCCGCCGCGATCGTTGTCTCGCACAGCCTTCTCTTCGTGCTTACGGCGGATAAAACCGGCAAATTCGATGAAAGCGCGGATCGAGCCCATGATGGGCCTGCTGTCGGTGGCTTGAGTTGGGGGATCAGGGGTCTGGTTTGACCCGTGATCAGAAGGAAAGGCCCGGCGTCGAGCGCGACGCCGGGCCTTTCTGTTTATGGGTGTTGAGCAAACCGCGTCAGGCGGCCTTGCCGAAGAGATTTTGTAGAGCGCTACGCAAGCCGGGTACGACTTCATAGGTGTCGGTTACCAAAAGCAAACCATCCGCGCACTCGAACCAATCTCCTGCCATCCCCGCGATCCCTTTGATTGATGTGCTGAGCTTGGCAACCTCGATCGAGTTGGGCGGGGTGCTGATGACCCGCTCTGCAATCCAGGCGTCAAGCCAGCTTTGGTTCGCGGGTGAGACAGCCTCCAGCGCGGTTTGTGGGTGTTTGTCGAAATAGTCCTGAATAGCGATATTGGTCGGTGCGATGACGATCTGGTCGAGATTGCTGTCCCCGAAGGCATCGATGACGCGTGAGCGTTCAAGCGCCATCAGGAAGGTATCGGTCTTGCCGTCCCGGCCGGTTGTCGCCGCGAGAGAGCGTAGCGTCTCCAGTATCGTCGGAAGCTGTTGTTCCTGTTGCGCGTCGTCGGCGCCGGTCTTGATGAGGGACTGATAAACGAGGTCGATGCCGGGGGTGAACGACCGCTTGCGGATGCCGCGTGTCCAATTGTATTCGAAATCCACTTCGAAGCGACCTTTGAGATTGGGCACTGCGCCCTGCGGCACCTCGATGATCACGGCTGGGTTCCAGATATAGCCGGCATAGGATGGGCGGCCGGGATTTGCCGGCATTCCCGACGACACCCAGCCGACATGCGGCAAGCTGGTGTGCCATTCGATTGATCGCGATTCCGGGCGGGCCGCGAACGAGACCTCGGAAGCGGTGAAGCTGACGCCGACGTTGGCGCTGAGCGAAGCGCCCGCCTTCGGGCCTTCCGAACTATACTCGGCGCTCAGTTCGCCGCCGATCGAGAAGCTGATGGTTGCCTGCTCGACCGTGCTGTTCGGCCCGAACGTCAAGAGACGTGCCTGTGCCGAGGTCGTTTCAATGCGCAGATTCATGTGGTTGGCATAAAAGCCGACCGAGACCCAATTGGACGACGGCTTGGACGGCGAGCCCTGAATGCCGTGGTAGACATCGCCGGCAACGAGATAATAGTCGCGCGTCAGATTCTGATCGCCGTGTATCAGCTTGTAGACCGATAGCAAGGCGTTCGCGGTCAGGGTTTGCGATGAGGTTTTGACCGTACCCCATCCAAAATCCTTACCGCCGTTCGTTCTCCATTCACCGTTCAAAGTGCCGACAAGCTTCCAGACTTCAGGATTCAACGTCTCGATAGGCATCGTTTTGTTTCCTTCGAAGCGCCGTCGATCGACGGGAGGTTGAGCTGTGGAGCGAGACCGGAACCGGCCCGCGCAGCCACCTTAACGCAGATATTCGAAGACAACCTGAGGTAATTATTTGTACATTAAAGCTCTTTAAACGAGTCCTAAAATTAGACAAGCAGGACGCTGGTCCTATGCGCTTGCGGCGTCAGGCAAGCAGCGTTCTGACCGTTGCCCGCAATCGCTCCAGCCCGCCCGGCCGCCAGTCAACTGCTCGGATCTTCTCGCTATTCATGGCGTTGAAGGTGGTCAGCGTGGCCGGGCGCGGAAGGGCGTGCTTGGAGCCGGTAATATCCTGAACCATTGCCAGAATGGTACAGTTGTCGACGAGCACATCGGAGACGTTGAACACGCCGCTCGTCAGGCCGTCGAGCGGTGCTTCGAGGGTGAGGCGAACGGCGGCGGCCACATCATCGCCATGAACTTCCGTGCCGGCGCGTGGCGCAATCTCTCGGCCCGCGAGATAGTCATCGAAAAGCGGCTGCCATTTGTGAGCGGCACCTGTGCCGGACGGTCCGTAGACGCCGGTCACACGCAGGCTCACCGCCTTGAATGCGTTCGTGCCTAGTGCGGCCAGTGCATTTTCGGCTTCCAGCTTGAGGCTGCCATAGAGGCTTTCGGGATGGCAGGCCGTATCTTCAAACAGTTCTACGCCCGGCAGTTGGTCGCCATAGACGGCGCGGCTCGACAGGAAGACGCAGCGCTTCACGCCGTGGTCGCGGGCGGTTCGAAACAGGCGGACGGAGCCGTCGAGATTGCTGCGGCGGAACCCGTCCGGGTCATCGCCTTCGCCGCCCCGATAACGCCCGGCGACATGCTGGAAGGCGGCATGGACGAAGTGGTCGACGTCACGGAAGGCGACGCTCTGATCGATATCCGGGTCGAGAGCGAGCGGAACGAAAGCGACAGGCTTCGAGAAGAAGGCGGGAGCGGGCGGAGTGCGGCCGCCGGCAACAACGTCATACCCGGCGGCCATCAGATGCTCGACGATGAAGCGGCCGACGAAACCGGTGCCACCGGAGACGAGCACGCGCGTCATGACTGAGCCGGATTCGCAAGGGTTGCTATGTCTGGAATATTCTCGCCGGTGAGGTAGGCGGACCAGAGGTCGATCAACGGACGAAGCTGCTTGGTGCGGGGATGGTCCTTCTCCCACGGCTTTTCGTACTGGTAGTGCAACACGCCGATCGACGACCAGTCCCAGAGTTCTGGCAAATTGAACCAGACATATTGCAGCATGTTCATGGTCACCGGCAGGCCATGCCATTCGGGAAAAAAGCTCTGCAGGAAGGTCTGGTCGGTGCGGGGCCAGAAGGCTTCAGGCGCGTCGAGCCTTTCGAGCATGGCGCGGAACGTCGCGATGGATGGCTCGGCAACGAAGACGCCGGAATTCAAACGGTGAAAATCGGCAAGACCTTCATAGACATTCGGCGCGGCGGAAAACTCCGGATAGCCAAACAGCCGGTCGATGTTTCTGAGAACGATCGCATCGGCGTCGATGAACACGCAGCGGCGATATTCTGTCAGCTGCCAGAGCCGCAGCTTGCAGAAATTGTCGAGCGGCGAATGAAAAGCCGGCTTGCGCCCCTTGGTGAAGGGCGCTTTGTCGTGGACGTTGCGCTTGCCGTGGCGCTCGTTGAAGGCTTCCGAGAGCGGCAGCAGCTTCGTTTCGATAAGGCGGCAGCCGATTGTTGAGAGTGGCGCAAGGACGTCGGCGGCAACGCCGCCAGTGTGGAGAACGACGATATCGGCCGGGGTGTTCGTCAGGCGGATCGAGCGGACGAGCGCGCGGGCGCCGAGCGCATAGTCGGCATTGGTGACGAGCGTCACGAATGCATGATCGGACGAGGCAGGGGAGGAGGGGCGGAGCCCCTCCGGGTGATCGTCAAGTGATGTCATGAAACGGATTTCAGCCGCTTGCCCTCAGGGTCGTGGTTGATGCGCATCGCGATATCCTTGGTCCAGGCGGAGACGGCCGGAACGCGCGAGCGATCGACGCGATAGGCAAATTTCCTGGCGACATCGACGATTTCGGAAAGCAGACCATCTCTGAGACGGATCGGATCAAGGCCAAGCCCCAGGAACTTTTTGTTGTGCACGACGAGTTCGTTTTCCGCCGCTTCCTTGCGCGGGTTGGGCAGCCAGGCAATCTGCGAACCGGAGATCGTGGCGATCATTTCGGCGAGGTCCCGCACCCGGTGGGTTTCCGTCATCTGGTTGAAGATTTCGACGCGGCTGCCACGGGCCGGCGGGTTCTTCAGCGCCAGTTCGATGCAGCGCACGGAATCCTGGATGTGGATGAAGGCGCGTGTCTGGCCGCCGGTACCATGCACGGTCAGCGGATAGCCGATCGCCGCCTGGATGAGGAAACGGTTCAGCACCGTGCCATAGTCGCCGTCATAGTCGAAACGGTTGATCAGCTGAGCGTGCCTGCGGGTCTGCTCCGTGTGGGTGCCCCAGACGATGCCCTGGTGCAGGTCGGTGATCCTGAGGCCATCGTTCTTGGCGTAGAACTGGAAAAGCAGCTGATCCAGGCACTTGGTCATGTGGTAGATCGAGCCGGGATTCGAGGGATAGAGGATGTCCTGGCTCACGGTTTTGCCCGCCATCGTCTCGATGCGAACAGGCAAATAACCCTCGGGGATCGCCGCGCCGACGGTGGAATAGCCATAGACGCCCATGGTGCCGAGATGCACCAGATGTGCATCGAGTTCGAGTTCGACGAGGGCGTTCAGCAGATTATGCGTGGCATTGACGTTGTTGTTGACGGTGTAATTCTTGTGCCGGTCGCTCTTCATCGAATAGGGCGCTGCGCGCTGTTCGGCGAAATGCACGATCGCGTCGGGGCGGTGTTGCGTAAGCCAGTTCTTCAAAAGCTCGTAGTCGCGGGCAAGATCGATCAGGTTGAAATGAATGCGACGGCCGGTTTCGGCATGCCAGATGCGGGTACGCTCCTGGATCGAATCCATCGGGGTCAGAGACTGCACGCCGAGCTCGGTATCAATCCAGCGGCGTGAGAGATTGTCGAGAATATGGATGTCATGACCGGCGTCGGACAGGTGAAGGGCCGTTGGCCAGCCGATGAAACCATCACCGCCGAGGATCGCAATCTTCATGCACGGTTCTCCTGATCAGGAAGGAAAGCTGTGTCACGTGTAGGATAGGTTTGTGACAAAGCTGCAATGCTTGCAAATGCCTTTTTGTTCCTGCACAGGATTTGGGAAATTCTTGTCGGAGAGAAGCATGTCCCTGATCTCGATTGCAGGCGAACTGACCGAAGGCGGCCATCGACTGGTCCAGCGCGTTTATTACGAAGACACCGATTTTTCCGGCGTCGTTTATCACGCCCGCTACTTGCATTTCATGGAGCGCGCCCGCACGGATTTCCTGCGGCTGCTCGGCGTCGAGCAGGCGACGCTGGCGATCGAGGGGGACAGCGAGGGTCTCGTCTTTGTCGTGCATCGGATGGAGATCGACTTCAAGGCGCCGGCGCGCATGGACGACATCCTGACGATCGGCACGGTGACGGAGAAAGCGGGCGGTGCCAAGATGGTGCTGCTGCAGGAGATCCGCCGTGATGGGCAATTGCTGATCGCCGCCAAGGTGATTATCGCGGTGATCAACGGCCAGGGCCGTCCCCGCCGCCTGCCCGAAGCGCTGGCGACGAAATTCACACAGGCAAGGCAAAGCGTGGGTTAAGCCGGCACGTGCTGTTGCATGCATCGAAGCGTCCTTTCTGAAGGGCGCTTTTTTCGTTGCCAGGAGGTTAGTTGCAACCCGTACCGTTTGTGCAGTTGACGATCATGCGGACGTACGTATGGATCGAGGGCCTGCGGCAGGTGGCGGCCTAGCCGCCCCGCTTATTCGGCCAGCGTATCCAGTATCTTCTTGGTCAGGGACTGCCTTGTATCGCCAAGCTCAGACCAGGGTTCCATTCCATTTTCGATGCGCTGGAGGATATCGGCGATATGGAAACCGTTGGCTGCGTCGAGGTTGGAAAGCTCGCTCCAGCTGACGGGCGTTGCCACCGGTCCACCTGCGCGGGCTCGGGTGGAATAGGGAGCGATCGCTGTCGCGCCGCGTTCGTTCCTCAGCCAGTCGATGAAGATCCTGCCCTGGCGCTTTGCCTTCGACATGGTGGCAATGAAATTATCCGGATCGCGGTCGGCAAAGCCCTGCGCGAACGACTTGGCGAAGCGTTTCGCGTCCTCCCATGGTGCGCGTGGCGCCAGCGGAACGATGACATGCACGCCCTTGCCGCCGGTAACCATCGGAACCGATTGCAGGCCGATGTCGTCGAGCGCGTCTCGAAGGCTGAGTGCGGCGTCCTTGACGGTTGAAAAATCGACGCTTGGGTCGGGGTCGAGGTCGAACACCAATCGGTCCGGCGTCTCGATCTTGTCGACCGGCGATCCCCAGATGTGAAATTCCAGCGTTGCCATCTGGACCGCCGCAACAAGACCCTTGGCATCACGCACATACATGTAGTTCTCGGTGTCGCCGGAGGATTCCTTCACCGGTGTCTCGCGGATCTCGGCCGGAAAACCCTCGCTGGCATGCTTCTGGTAAAAGCATTGGCCGCGTCCGCCCTGCGGGCACCGCATCAGCGACAGCAGGTGACCGCTGGCAAAGGGCAGCATCTTGTCCGCCACGACGGCGTAGTGGCGGGCGAGATCGAGTTTGGTGATGCGCCCTCCCTCGAACAGCTCGCGCTCCGGATGGGTGATGCGAACGCCGAGAACGGTGTCGTCCGTAACCGAATTCGCCGCGCTCGGCGTTTCGCGCGAGGCACGCTTCGCGTTGCCCTGCGCACGCACTGCTTGGTTCGGCGCACGTTTCGCATCGGGTTCGGGCTCCTTCGTCATCTTCGGTCTTTCCTGTGTCACGGCCTTGGCCTCCTTGTCGCGGCGCAGCCCTTCGAAGCGCCGTGGCGAATGTGTCCATCGTCAGAGAACTCGGCTAAGTCGAACTAGGCCACCAGATCCGGCGTGTGCCGGCGGGCCCCATGCCGTCGAGCAATGCTTGCAGCTCGTGCCGTCGCTTGATGAGCGGGTTCTTGCGCAGGTCAGCGTTCTCCGTTCAGCGGTTTGGTGCCTGACGCGCGGACTGCGTCTTGGGCGAGGGCCTGCTCGATGCCCGCGATATCTTCGCTGGTGATGGCAGGGATCGGATCGGAGATGATTGCCTGAAGCACCTCGCTGGATAGGACGCCGTTGGCGAGTGCCTCTTCCAGCGCGGCGCGGGTTTCCCGCTCGGCCTTCAACTGCGCGTAGAGTGCCAGGATCAAGCGATCGCGCTGATCGAAGTGCTGCGGGGTGGACCGCCGGTCGCGATGTCGTGTCGTTTGCGTGGTCATGGCGAGAAAACGCCCGCCGACGAGGGAAGTTCCGTGATGGGCGCTTGGCCTCAAGGTGCGGCCGGAAAGACACAGCACGGTAACACTCCCTTAACCATAATGGTGTCTTAATCAGCCCATCAGGATTTGTGCAGTGCACGTCATCCTTTGACCAAAATTGACGGCAAGAAGGCAACCATAAGCTAATAAAGGTCGCGATGGTGCGACCAGCGGCGGCGCCGGGGCATTCTTGCAACAGGACGTTTGGGCTACCCGGTCACGAGCATGAGCCGCTCTTGCCGGGTGTTTGGATTCGGGGACTGAAAACGATGGAACAGGTTGGATTGGCCGCTGCGACGCACGATGTGACCCTCTGGTCGCTGTTCATGCAAGCGGGCTTTGTCGTGAAGTTGGTCATGCTGGGGCTGATTGCAGCTTCGGTGTGGACATGGGCGATCGTCGTCGACAAGACGCTGAACTACGGCCGTGTCCGTCGCCAGCTCGACGGCTTCGAGCAGGTGTTCTGGTCGGGCCAATCGCTCGAAGAGCTGTACCGCACGCTCTCCGACCGCCAGACGGCGGGCATGGGGGCGATCTTCGTCTCGGCGATGCGCGAATGGAAGAAGAGCTTCGAGCGCGGCGCTCGCTCGCCGATCGGCCTGCAGATGCGTATCGACCGTGCCATGGACGTGACGCTTGCGCGTGAATCGGAATCGCTGGAAGCGCGCCTCGGTTCGCTCGCGACCATCGGTTCGGCGGCACCCTTCATCGGCCTCTTCGGTACCGTCGTCGGTATCATGACCTCGTTCCAGGCGATCGCCGGTTCGAAGTCGACCAACCTTGCAGTTGTGGCCCCCGGTATCGCCGAAGCGCTGCTGGCAACTGCCATCGGCCTGCTTGCGGCTATTCCCGCCGTTATCGCCTACAACAAGTTTTCTGCCGACGCCGGCAAACTGTCGGCGCGTATGGAAGCCTTCGCCGACGAGTTTTCCGCGATCCTGTCGCGGCAGATCGACGAGAAACTGCAGAACCCGCGCCAGGCCGCGCAGTAATCGCCAGAGAGCACGGAGACCACGCTGATGGGTATGTCGGTTGGCGGAGCCAAGGGGTCGGGCGGCGGTCGCCGCCGCCGCGGCGGCAAGAAAGCGATCATGAGCGAAATCAACGTCACGCCCTTTGTGGACGTGATGCTGGTGCTGCTGATCATCTTCATGGTCGCCGCACCGATGATGACGGTCGGCGTGCCGATCGACCTGCCGGAAACGCAGGCCAAGGCGCTCAACTCCGATACGCAGCCGATCACCGTTTCGGTCAACCCGGCCGGCGAGATTTTCCTGCAGGAAACGCCGATCGCAATCGAAGAGGTTGTGCCCAAGCTCGAGGCGATTGCCACCACCGGCTACAACGAACGCATCTATGTCCGCGGCGACACCAACGCCGACTATGGCACGGTGATGAAGGTCATGGCGCGCATCTCGGCTGCCGGGTTCAAGAACCTCGGCCTCGTGACGCTGCAAGAACAGGAAAAGTGATCCTTGGCCATGAAGGGCAGTCTCGCCACATCTGGTCTGCTTCACGCTCTGGTTCTGACCTGGGCGCTGGTTTCGCTCGGCAGCCCGGCTGACTTCCAGGTCGCCGACGTCGAAGCCTTGCCTGTCGATATCGTACCCTATTCGGAAATAACCCAGGTCCAGCAGGGCGACAAGAAGGCACCGAAGAAGGAAACATCGTCGCCGGTTCCGACCAAACGTCCGGAAACGAGCCAGCCGGCCGAGAACATCGGCGACAACGACACGGACCTGAAAACGCCGCCGACGCCGAACGCCAAGCCGTCGAAGAGCGAGGCCACGGCCTCGCCGGAAAAGAACGAGAAGCCCGAACCGACGCCCGATCCGGTCGAGCAGGAAATCAAGAAGGTCGAGGAGACGAAGCCTGCTTCCGAACCGGCGACCGAAGTCGCGGCACTGCCGGAAGCCAAGCAGGAAGTAAAGCCCGAAACCAAGCCGCAATCGGCGCCGGCCGAAGAAAAGCCGGCCGAAAATCCGGAAGCCGAAGCGTTGCCCGAAAAGGTGCCGACGCCGGCTGCCAAGCCCAAGGTCGAAAAACCGGCACAGTCGGCAAAGACACCTGACCGCAAGAACGAGCAGACGCCGAAGGAACAGAAGAAGGCGGCCTCCACTGAGGAAAGCAAGTTCAACGCTGACGAAATTGCCGCCCTTCTCAACCGGCAAGATCCCTCTGCCGGTGGCGCCAAGCGCTCGACGCAGGAGGCGGCTCTCGGTGGCAAGAAGACCATCGGCGTGGGCTTGAGCGCCAACGAGATCGACGGTGTGAAGGGTCAGATCCAGGACAAATGGTCGCTGATGGCCGGTCTCACAGGCGTCGAGGAAGTGCGCGTCTCGATCCGGGTGCAACTGGATCCCTCGGGCAACATCGTCGGTGAGCCGGAGGTGACCGCCACGGGGGGGCCGGAAGGAACGCGCCGCGCCGTCGAGAGCAGCACGCTGCGCGCGCTCCGCCGCTCGGCACCGCTACAGAACCTGCCGCCTGAAAAATATGACGGCGAAAAAGGATGGAATACCCTCGTGCTGAACTTCGACCCCTCGGATTTCGCACTCTAGAGCTGCCGGGATTGGAATCATGCCGGATAGCAAACCAACCCTGCAAACCCTTCGTACTAAGCTGAAAGGCTTGTCTCTATGATCAAGAGCTCTTTTTTCCGCGCCCTGATGGTGGCAGCGGGTCTGCTGGCCGCCTTCGTGGCGGCGACGCCGGCGAATGCGGTCGTTGAAATCAACATCAACAAGGGCAATGTCGAACCGTTGCCGATCGCGATCACCGACTTCCTGCAGGGTGAACTCGGCAAGAAGATTTCGGACGTGGTCGCAGCCGACCTCAAGCGGTCGGGCCTGTTTAAGCCGATCGACCGCGGTGCCTTCATCGAAAAGATCAGCAACCCCGACGCCGCGCCGCGGTTCGAGGACTGGAAGGTCATCAACGCCCAGGCGCTCGTCACCGGTCGCGTGACGCAGGAGGCCGACGGTCGCCTGAAGGCCGAGTTCCGGCTTTGGGACACGTTTGCCGGCACGCAGATGACCGGGCAGCAGTTCTTCACCCAGCCCGAAAACTGGCGTCGTGTTGCCCATATCATCGCCGATGCGATCTATGAGCGCATCACCGGCGAAAAGGGCTACTTCGATACGCGTGTCGTCTACGTTGCCGAAAGCGGCCCGAAGACCGCCCGCAAGCGCCAGCTTGCGATCATGGACCAGGATGGCGCAAATCCACGACCGCTCACCAACTCCAACGACATCGTTCTGACGCCGCGCTTCTCGCCGAACCGTCAGGAAGTCACCTACATGTCGTTCGAAAACCAGCAGCCGCGGGTCTATCTGCTGCAACTGGAGACCGGACAGCGCGAGGTTGTCGGCAACTTTCCGGGCATGACCTTCTCGCCACGCTTCTCGCCCGATGGCCAGCGCGTCATCATGAGCCTGCAGCAGGACGGCAACGCCAACATCTACACGATGGATCTGCGCTCGCGCACGACGACACGGCTCACCAGCACGCCGGCGATCGATACGGCGCCGTCCTATTCGCCGGATGGTGGCCAGATCGCCTTTGAAAGCGACCGCGGCGGACGCCAGCAGATCTACGTCATGGGTGCCGATGGTTCCGGTCAGCGCCGCATCTCCTTCGGCGACGGTTCCTATTCGACGCCGGTCTGGTCTCCGCGTGGCGACCTCATCGCCTTCACCAAGCAGTCGGGCGGCAAGTTCTCGATCGGCGTGATGAAGCCGGACGGTTCGGGTGAGCGCATCCTGACCACAGGCTTCCACAATGAAGGGCCGACCTGGGCGCCGAACGGCCGCGTTTTGATGTTCTTCCGCCAGAACGCCGGTGCCGGCGGACCGCAGCTCTACTCGATCGATCTGACCGGTTACAACGAGCAGGCGGTCCCGACACAGGGCTTTGCCTCGGACCCGGCCTGGTCGCCGCGGCTTGAATAGCAGGCTCGCCTTTGCGGCGGGGATTGTGGCTACGATGCCGCTTTCTCGCCGCAAAGTGCTGGTCTAGCAGGCGCCGAGCTTAAATTATCGATTTGTTAACCATAACTGTTGAATAGCGATTAACCGCTTCCGGTTACAGTCTGGCAACCGTGAATTCAGACACTTCTCAAGGAGACCGGCGCATGAGCCGAATTGACACCCCGGCCGCAGGCCGCATGCAGACCATCGCTCGCAACCCGGTCATGATCGCACTTGTCATGACCCTTGCCATCGCTGGCTGCGCCTCGAAGAAGAACATGCCGAACAATGCCAACGAGCTTGGTCTCGGCGCCGGCGCTGCAACGCCGGGTTCGCAGCAGGACTTCACCGTCAATGTCGGCGACCGTATCTTCTTCGACACGGACTCGACCTCGATCCGCGCCGACGCCCAGCAGACGCTCGACCGTCAGGCTCAGTGGCTGGCCAAGTACCCGAACTACGCCGTCACCGTCGAAGGCCATGCCGACGAACGCGGCACCCGCGAATACAACCTGGCACTCGGCGCTCGCCGCGCTGCTTCCACCAAGGACTATCTGATTTCGCGCGGCGTTCCGGCCAACCGCCTGAAGACGATCTCCTACGGCAAGGAAAAGCCGGTTGCCGTTTGCGACGACATCTCGTGCTGGTCGCAGAACCGCCGCGCCGTGACCGTTCTCGGTGGCGCCGGCATGTGATCTTCCGATCACGCATCGCTAAATTATAAGGGCGGCCTTGTGCCGCCCTTTGCTTTTTTACCACACTTTGGCCGAACTCCGTTGCTTTTTCAGGGTAATTGGAAAACTGTGCGGCAATCATCCAGATGAATCGGCGAGATGTATTGCGGGCCCCGATTCCAGGGTGGGAAAACCGGTATTCGAACAGGACAAATGAAATGAAGAAATTTGTCGTGGCTGGACTGCTTGGTCTCGCGGCCCTTTCGGGCCTGGGCCAGACAGTAAACGCCATGCCGCTTTCCGGGCTCATGGCCCGAACGACACACGCCGACACGGCAGGGGCGCACAGTCTTCCCGTCGTGAAGGTACAGGCGTCCGAAACCACACGGGTCGGCCAACTTGAAGAACAGATCCGCTCGCTCAACGGGCGTATCGAGGAAATGAGCTTCCAACTCCTGCAGATGCAGGAGCAGATCCGGAAGTTCCAGGAGGACAACGAGTTCCGCTTCCAGGATCTGGAAAGCGGCAAGGCCTCCCCGAAGAAGAGCGGCGCATTGCAGACGCCGAAGTCCAGCGATCAGGCGTCCGTCACCCCTCAGGTGACGGATAGCCAGACGATGGCGCCTGTCGATCCTGGCACCGGCATGGCCGCATCGGGTGCCAATCAGGGCACGACCGGTGCGGCACCGCCGACGACGCTCGGCCAGATCGTCTTCGACGAGAGCGGCAATCCGATTTCGACGACGACAGACGCACAGCCTGGCGCCAACGCCACGCCTCCCGGTGTCGATCCCGGCGTAGCACTTCCGGGCACCGATGGCGGGCTCAACGCCAATCCGGATAGCCAGCGGCAGACGGCAGCGCTGGACAACCCCGGCGACCTCTACCAGTCGGCCTATGGGCACGTGCTTTCCGGCGACTACAGCACCGCCGAACAGGAGTTCCGCGACTATCTCGATGTGTTCCCGCAGGGCGAAAAGGCAGCCGATGCCAGCTTCTGGATGGGCGAAGCGCAGTATTCGCAGGGCAAGTACAGCGAAGCCGCCAAGACGTTCCTGAATGCGCATCAGGCGCACGCCAAATCGCCGAAGGCTCCGGAAATGCTGCTGAAACTCGGCATGTCGCTTGGCGCGCTCGACAACAAGGAAACCGCCTGCGCCACGTTGCGCGAGGTGAACAAGCGCTACCCGAAGGCCTCGCCGGCCGTGCGCGCAAAGGTGACGAGCGAGCAAAGCCGCTTTGGCTGCTGAGACGCCGGCGCACCTGGCCGTTCTCGAAACGGCGAAACGATTTCTTTCATTCTTCCATCGGCCCGCCCGACTGCTCGTAGCTGTCTCAGGCGGTAGCGATTCCAAGGGACTGCTTCTTGCCCTGCACCGGGCGATCGAGGCAACCGGCAAAGCCGACCTTTCCCTTGCCGCCTGCACGGTCGACCATGCCCTGAGGCCCGGCTCCGCCGATGAAGCGGAGGCGATCGCCGCCTTCTGCGCCAGCCTCGGCATTGCACATATGGTCAAACGCTGGGACGGCCACAAGCCGACGGCGGGAATTCAGGCCGCGGCACGCAACGAGCGCTATCAACTGCTGGCGAGCGCTGCCGATGAATTCGGGGCCACCTGCATCGTCACCGGGCACACCCTCGATGACCAGCGCGAGACGATCCTGATGCGGTCCGAGCGTGGGCAGGGGCCCGGTGGCGCCGGAATGGCCCGCGCAACGCTCTACGACAGGCGCTTCTGGGTGTTGCGCCCGTTTCTCGGCCTTCGCCGCGCCGACATACGCGCTTTTCTGAGCGCGGAGGGCGTTGGCTGGTTCGACGATCCGAGCAACATGAATATGCGCTTTGAGCGTGTGCGCACCCGCGAGCGCCTCGCCGAAACGGGTGGCGAAGTGGCTGCCGCATGGGATGCTGCGTCGCGGGCGCGCTCCTCGGCAAGGGCCGCCGCCTGGCTGAAGCTTCATGCGCGCGTTCACGAAAACCTCGTGGTGAGCTTTGCGGGCGCTGCTGTCGCCGGATGCGTCGACGCCGACTGCCGCCGCGCGCTTCTGGCGATGGCTGCCGTCGTCGGTGGCAGGACGCATCCACTGGCCGCGGAAACGGTCACGCGACTGATGGCGTTTCTCGAGCGGGACGAACCCGGACGGCTGACGGCGGGACGCGTCGTGTTCGACAGGCGTGCGACCGGCCTTTACCTCTATCGCGAGGCGCGTGATCTGCGGCTTCTGGCGCTGAGGCCCGGCGAAGCCGGCATCTGGGACGGCCGCTTTACGGTTCGAAATGTCGGAAATGGCATGGTGCAGATCGGCGCCACCAACGATGGCGGCCTGCAACAGGAGAGACTTATTGCCGCAGGACTGCCACCGGGCGTTGCCAAGCGGGCGTCGGTTTCCGCGCCTTGTGTTGTATCCACAGACGACAATTGCGTCGCGAAGACCGACGTTGAGCCGCGCATAGGCCCCTACGACACCTTTTTGCCGGGTTTCGACCTGATCATGGCGGAGATGATTGCCGGATTGTTCGGGCGTCAGCCCTATGTTCGGTCGCCGGTTCACGATCTGTTGACAGAAATGGAACGGTAGTTGGCGGTTTGCCTTGGCAAGGCGTCGCCAGAACCCTATGTTAGGGGCAAGAAAGCGGCCCGGCGAAATGTGCGGGTCGTGACAGGTTCCGGGGAGTTCGATGAACCCTAATTTTCGTAATTTTGCCCTATGGGCAATCATAGCGCTTTTGCTGATCGCGCTGTTTAGCATGTTTCAGCAACCGACCGAGCGCACCGGCTCGCGCGAGATTCCGTTCTCGCAGTTCCTCAAGGACGTCGATGCGAGCCGCGTCAAGGAAGTCGTGATCACTGGCTCCAAGGTCATCGGCAGCTATTCTGAAAGCGGCGCGACGTTCCAGACCTATGCACCTTCGGTTGACACCGCGCTCACCGAGCGTCTGGAAGCCAAGGACGTGACGGTGACCGTTCGTCCGGAAACCGACGGCTCCTCCGGGTTCCTGAGCTATATCGGCACGCTGCTGCCAATGCTTTTGATCCTCGGCGTCTGGCTGTTCTTCATGCGTCAGATGCAGGGCGGTTCGCGAGGCGCCATGGGCTTTGGCAAATCCAAGGCCAAGCTTCTGACGGAAGCGCATGGCCGCGTCACCTTTGACGACGTTGCCGGTGTCGATGAAGCCAAGCAGGATCTGGAAGAAATCGTCGAATTCCTGCGCGACCCGCAGAAGTTCCAGCGGCTCGGCGGACGTATTCCGCGCGGCGTGCTGCTCGTCGGCCCTCCCGGTACCGGTAAGACGCTGCTTGCCCGCTCGGTCGCAGGCGAAGCCAACGTTCCCTTCTTCACCATCTCCGGTTCGGACTTCGTCGAAATGTTCGTCGGCGTCGGCGCAAGCCGTGTGCGCGACATGTTCGAACAGGCCAAGAAGAATGCGCCCTGCATCATCTTCATCGACGAAATCGACGCCGTCGGTCGCCATCGCGGCGCCGGTCTCGGCGGCGGCAACGACGAACGCGAGCAGACGCTGAACCAGTTGCTGGTCGAAATGGACGGCTTTGAGGCCAATGAAGGCATCATCCTGATCGCGGCGACCAACCGTCCCGACGTTCTCGATCCGGCCCTTCTGCGTCCGGGCCGTTTCGACCGCCAGGTCGTGGTGCCGAACCCCGATATCAACGGCCGCGAGCGCATCCTCAAGGTGCACGTTCGCAACGTGCCGCTGGCGCCGAATGTCGACCTCAAGGTTCTGGCCCGCGGCACGCCCGGCTTTTCCGGTGCCGACCTGATGAACCTCGTCAACGAAGCGGCCCTGATGGCTGCGCGCCGCAACAAGCGCGTCGTCACCATGCTCGAGTTCGAAGACGCCAAGGACAAGATCATGATGGGTGCGGAGCGCCGCTCCTCTGCCATGACCGAAGCCGAAAAGAAGCTGACCGCCTACCACGAAGCCGGACACGCAATCCTGGCGCTCAACGTTCCCTCGGCCGATCCGCTGCACAAGGCGACGATCATTCCGCGTGGACGGGCGCTTGGCATGGTGATGCAGCTGCCGGAAGGCGACCGTTATTCCATGAGCTACAAGTGGATGGTCTCGCGGCTCGCCATCATGATGGGCGGACGTGTTGCCGAAGAACTGACTTTTGGCAAGGAGAACATCACCTCCGGCGCTTCGTCCGACATCGAGCAGGCGACCAAGCTTGCTCGTGCGATGGTGACGCAATGGGGCTTCTCCGACCAGCTTGGCCAGGTTTCCTACGGCGAGAACCAGCAGGAAGTCTTCCTTGGTCACTCCGTTGCGCAGCAGAAGAACGTTTCGGAAGCGACCGCTCAGAAGATCGACAACGAAATCCGTCGTCTGATCGATGAGGCCTACGAGACCGCCCGCAAGATCCTCACCGACAAGAACCACGAGTTCGTGGCTTTGGCGGAAGGGCTGCTCGAATACGAAACCCTGACCGGCGAAGAGATCAAAGCGCTGATCCGCGGCGAAAAGCCGGCGCGCGACCTCGGCGACGACACCCCGCCGCATCGCGGCTCCGCCGTGCCTTCCGCTGGCGTGAAGAAAGAGGGTTCGTCGGGTAACAAGGGCGAAGAATCCGAAGGTGGGTTCGAGCCGCAGCCGCAATAGCGGTTTTGGTTTCAGACGCTTATCTCAGAAGCCGCCGCGCCGGAGGGTGCGGCGGCTTTTTGTTGCTACTGCAACGTTTTCCTTAAATCGCATTCGATTTAAGGATAAAAACATGCAGCAATTCGAAGTGCTACCGCGACCTTTGCGCGTCTAATAAGACGCGCGGCGCTGTATGTGCAGGATTGCACTTGGTAACGCGATGTAATGATTTCTGATGCTATCGTCGCTGCCGTTTGCATTGGTTTTGTGTCAAAGAAGAAACGAAATACTCTCGGCCTTTGCTTCGGCATCAAGGTCGCGGGGGCCACGGTAACAGCCGGAATGATATGAGGTCTGGTCAATGAAACCCAGTCGCGGAGCACGCAGACAGGTGAAGCAGGCAAAGCCTGCATTGACCCAGCAGAACGATGGAGTTCTTATGAAGCGCAAGTATTTCGGCACGGACGGTATCCGCGGTCAGTCCAATATCTTTCCAATGACGCCGGATCTCGCCATGCGGGTCGGCATTGCAGTCGGTACGATCTTCCGCAATGGCGCCCATCGCCACCGGGTGGTGATCGGCAAGGACACGCGCCTCTCCGGCTATATGCTTGAAAACGCCATGGTTGCCGGTTTTACGGCTGCGGGTCTCGACGTGTTCCTGCTCGGACCGATCCCGACCCCCGGCGTTGCCATGCTGACGCGCTCGCTGCGCGCTGATATCGGCGTGATGATTTCCGCGTCGCACAATCCGTTCCAGGACAACGGCATCAAGCTGTTCGGCCCTGATGGCTATAAGCTCTCCGACGATATCGAAGCCAAGATCGAAGCGCTGCTCGATCAGGATCTGTCCGGCCAGCTCGCCAAGGCGGAAGACATCGGCCGCGCCAAGCGCGTCGACGGCGACATTTATCGTTATCTCGAACACGCCAAGCGCACCCTGCCGCGCGACGTCACCCTTCAGGGCCTGCGGATTGCCATCGATTGCGCCAACGGCGCCGCCTACAAGGTTGCACCCCAGGCGCTTTGGGAACTCGGCGCCGAGGTGGTGTCGATCGGGACCGAGCCGAATGGTGTCAATATCAACCTCGATTGCGGCTCGACCCATCCGGCGGCCCTTTCCAGGAAGGTGCATGAGGTGCGCGCCGATATCGGTATCGCGCTTGATGGCGACGCCGACCGGGTTCTGATCGTCGATGAGAACGGCACCGTGATCGATGGCGACCAACTGATGGCTGTTATCGCCGACAGCTGGGCCGAGGATGGCACGCTGCGTGGCGGCGCGATCGCCGCAACCGTCATGTCCAACTTGGGGCTGGAGCGTTACCTCAAGGGCCGTGGTATCGAGCTGCGCCGCACCAAGGTCGGCGACCGCTACGTTGTCGAGCAGATGCGCCAGGACGGCCTGAATGTCGGTGGCGAGCAGTCCGGCCACATCGTGCTGTCGGACTTCGGCACGACCGGTGACGGTCTCGTGGCCGCCCTGCAGATCCTTGCGGTCGTCAAGCGCCTGGGCAAGCCGGTGAGCGAGGTCTGCCACCGTTTCGAGCCGGTGCCACAGGTCTTGAAGAATGTGCGCGTGTCCGCCGGCAAGCCGCTCGAGGATGCAGCCGTGCGCCAGGCGATTGCCGATGCGGAAGCCGAGCTTGCCAAGTCCGGCCGCCTGCTGATCCGTCCGTCGGGTACAGAGCCTTTGATCCGGGTCATGGCCGAGGGCGATGACCGCGGCCAGGTCGAGCGGATCGTCGACGGGCTGATCAATGTCATAGGCAGCGCGCGTAACGCTGCTTAAAAGCGTACCTTCAGAAGTTTCCTCCAGGGCCGGTGACAATCACCGGCCTTTTCTTTGCTCGCCAAAGAACAAGTTGCCGCAGCGCGGAGTATTAACGTTCCTTAATGCACACGGTAAACGTTTGTAGTTAATCGGAGTTTAACCTTTCCCCCTCATTATCCATAACCAACGTCAGGATTTGGACACCACTTTCATGGTGCACCAAGCAACCGAATGTATTGGAGTGGGCCATGAAGAGAATTTTGAGTGGCGTTGTTGCAGTCTTGCTCAGCGGCACCGCAGCTTTTGCTGCCGACATTTACCAACCGCCTGTCGAAGCGCCTATCGTCGAGCCAGTGATCCAGGCCAGCGGCTGGTATCTGCGCGGCGACGTCGGCTACGCCTGGAACGACCTGCGCGGCGCGAATTACTACCAGGGAGGCCCGGGCGGCTCTATCGCTGAGTTCGCCTCGGCCGATATCGATGACTCCTGGGTCATTGGCGGCGGTGTCGGTTACCAGTTCAACAACTATCTGCGCACCGACGTCACGCTCGACTACTGGGGCGGTGGCGACTTCAACGGCTCGACCTTAGGCGGCTGCGGGATCGTCGCGGGTCCCTGCGTGTCAAGTGACACAAGCTCGGTTTCCGCCTGGAGCTTGATGGCCAACGCCTATGTCGACATCGGCACCTACGGCGCCTTCACCCCCTATGTCGGTGCCGGTATCGGTGCCACGCACGTGAAATGGGACGGACTGCGCAACACCAGCTGCAGTGTCAGCAATCCGGCAGATTGCGACCCGACGACGGATCACGGTGGCGAGAGCGATTGGCGCTTCACCTACGCGCTCATGGCCGGTACTGCGATCGACCTGACCTGCAATCTCAAGGCAGACGTTGGCTACCGCTTCCGCCAGGTCGATGATGGCGACATGTTCGGCTACAACAACGGCGGCGGCCCGGGCTTCGACGAGGGTTTCTACATCCACGAGGCACGCGCTGGTCTGCGCTACTCCTTCGGCAATGTCTGCGAGGTTCCCTACGAGCCGGAGCCGATCGTCTACAAGTAAGACATATGACGCTGAAATCATGAAGGCCGCCCCCGGGGCGGCCTTTGTCGTTTCGCCCAAAGCTTTGCGCAAATCCTAACGGGCATGGTTAACCGCGAGTTAACCTCCGTCTGCAATAGTTAACGCTGAACGAAGCAGCTGGTGGGTGGATCCTATTCGGCGACGGCAATGGTAGCGAAAGGGCATGGGCATGGAATGGCGAAACGGGATCTGCGGAGCCGCGTTCGGTGTCGGCCTGTTGCTTTCCGGTCCGGCACTTGCCGCAGACGAGACTCTGATCGACGCCCCCGAAATCACGATTGCCCAGGAAGCAACCGGCAGCAGCGGCCTCTACCTGCGCGGCGACATCGGTTACGCCGGCTGGCGCGACGAGGGCAATCCCACCTATCGCACCTTCGATGCGGGGACCGGTTACAGCAATATTCCGTTCGACGGCGCACGTTTCGATAAACCGTTTTCGGGAACCATCGGCCTCGGCTACCAGATCACCGACACTTTCCGCGCTGATCTGACGGCCGATTATTTCGAGGGTCGTTTCGACGGTTCGTCGCTGACCGCAAGCCCCTGCGCGGGGCAGGGTGCCGGTACGTCCTGCGCTTTTGCCGCGACGGCGGATTTTTCCGCACTCGGCCTGATGGCGAACGCCTATGTCGACTTCGGAACGCTCGCCGGCTTCACGCCCTATCTCGGCGCTGGCATCGGCGCGACCAATCTGCGTTGGAATACCGCCTTTGCCAGCGAGAGCTGCGTTGCCGCGGCGGCGCCTGTGCCGGTGCTCCGGCCACAACCTCATTTGACGGTCGCAACAGCTGGCGCTTCACCTATGCGCTGATGGCCGGCGTCTCCTACGACCTCAGCGATCGTCTGAAGCTCGATGTCGGCTACCGTTACTCGCATATCGGCGACGGCGAGATGTTCGGCTTCGGCGCCGAGGCACTGGCGGGTGCGAGCGGGGCAAAGGGTTTCGACGATGGACTTTCCCGTCACGAGATCAGAGCCGGCCTGCGCTTCTCGTTCTGGTAACAATCGGTCGGCAGGCGCAGCCTCATCTTTGCGGATATTGCCTGCGACGCCATAAATATTCTCGATTGCGACACAAGTCGCTTGACTTCCTTCCGGACCCGCAATATTTCCGACGGCGGGACACCCTTCCCCAACGAAGGGCTATCTATCTGGAAGGATAGCGCATGACGAAGCCTGCCAAGCCGGACATCCGTCCGAACAACACCCATTTTTCTTCTGGCCCTTGCTCGAAGCGCCCCGGTTGGTCGCTCGATGCTCTCTCCGACGCTCCGCTCGGTCGTTCGCACCGCGCCAAGGTCGGCAAGACGAAGCTCAAGCAGGCCATCGATCTTACCCGTGACATTCTTGACGTGCCGGCCGATTACCGCATCGGCATCGTGCCCGCTTCCGATACCGGCGCCGTCGAAATGGCGCTCTGGTCGATGCTCGGCCAGCGTGGCGTCGACATGGTCGCCTGGGAAAGCTTTGGCGCCGGCTGGGTGACCGATGTGGTCAAGCAGCTGAAGCTCGCCGATGTACGCAAGTTCGAAGCCGGTTACGGCGAACTTCCCGATCTCTCCAAGGTCGATTTCGATCGTGACGTCGTCTTCACCTGGAACGGCACGACCTCGGGTGTGCGCGTTCCGAATGCCGACTTCATTCCGGCCGACCGCAAGGGCCTGACCATTTGCGACGCGACGTCTGCCGCCTTTGCGCAGAACCTCGATTTCGCCAAGCTCGATGTCGTCACCTTCTCCTGGCAGAAGGTTCTGGGCGGCGAGGGCGCACACGGCGTCATCATTCTTTCGCCGCGTGCCGTCGAACGCCTGCTGACCTATGTGCCGGCCTGGCCGCTGCCGAAGATCTTCCGCATGACCTCCGGCGGCAAGCTGATCGAAGGCATCTTCACCGGCGAGACCATCAACACGCCGTCGATGCTCTGCGTCGAAGACTATATCGATGCGCTCGTCTGGGCTGAGAAGGTCGGCGGGCTCAAGGGCCTGATGGCGCGTGCCGACGCCAATGCCAAGGTGATCTTCGACTTCGTTGCAGCCAACGGCTGGATCGCCAATCTGGCGGTCAAGGACGAGACCCGTTCCAATACGTCGGTCTGCCTGAAGATCGTCGACGCTGATGTCGCCGCACTGGATGCGGACGGACAGGCTGCCTTTGCCAAGGGCGTTGTCGCCCTGCTCGAAAAGGAAGGTGTCGCGTTCGACATCGGCCATTATCGCGATGCACCGTCCGGTCTCAGAATTTGGGCCGGTGCCACGATCGAGGCATCCGACATGGCAGCGCTGATGCCGTGGCTGACCTGGGCTTTTGAGGCCCAGAAGGCGACGCTGTCGCAGGCAGCGGCCTAACCCAAGCGTTTGCTTCGCTCTCGATGGGGAGCGAAGCCCTTGTACCGCATTCCCGTTCAGACCTGATCTTTTCAAGGAGGCCATCATGGCACCTCGCGTTCTCGTATCCGACGAACTGTCGGAAACCGCCGTCCAGATCTTCCGCGACCGCGGCGTTGAAGTCGATTTCCAGCCGAAACTCGGCAAGGACAAGGATAAGCTCGCCGAAATCATCGGCAATTATGACGGCCTTGCCATTCGCTCGGCCACCAAGGCGACCGAGAAGCTGATCGCGGCTGCGACCAATCTCAAGGTCATCGGCCGTGCCGGCATCGGCGTCGACAATGTCGATATTCCGGCCGCTTCGCGCCGCGGTATCATTGTCATGAACACGCCCTTCGGCAATTCGATCACCACGGCCGAACACGCCATCGCGCTGCTCTTTGCCGTTGCCCGCCAGCTTCCGGCCGCCGACACCTCGACGCAGGCCGGCAAGTGGGAGAAGTCCCGCTTCATGGGTGTCGAAATCACCGGCAAGACGCTCGGCGTCATCGGCGCCGGCAACATCGGCTCGATCGTCTGCTCGCGCGCCATCGGCCTCAAGATGCATGTGCTTGCCTATGACCCGTTCCTGTCGAAGGAGCGCGCCGAGGAAATGGGCGTCACCAAGGTCGAGCTCGACGAGCTTTTGGCCCAGGCCGACTTCATCACCCTGCACGTGCCGCTGACGGACAAGACCCGCAGCATCCTCAATGCCGAAGCTCTGGCCAAGACCAAGCCGGGCGTGCGCATCATCAACTGCGCCCGCGGCGGCCTCGTCGACGAGAAGGCGCTGGCCGACGCGATCAAGTCCGGCCACGTTGCCGGCGCCGGCTTTGACGTGTTCGAGGTCGAGCCTGCGACGGAAAGCCCGCTCTTCGGCCTGGCGAACGTCGTCTGCACGCCGCATCTCGGTGCGTCGACCACGGAAGCACAGGAAAACGTCGCCCTGCAGGTCGCCGAACAGATGTCGGACTATCTCGTCAAGGGTGCCGTTTCCAACGCCATCAACATGCCCTCGATCACCGCCGAAGAAGCCCCGATCCTCAAGCCCTTCATCCGGCTTGCCGACGTGCTTGGCGCCTTCGTCGGCCAGGTGACGGAAAGCGCGATCAAGGAAATCGAGATCCTCTACGATGGCGCGACCGCAGCGATGAACACCAAGGCGTTGACCAGCGCCGCGCTCGCCGGTCTCATCCGGCCGCAGGTGGCCGACGTCAACATGGTTTCGGCTCCGATCATGATCAAGGAAAAGGGCGTCATTCTTTCCGAGGTCAAGCGTGACAAGACCGGCGTCTTCGACGGCTACATCAAGCTGACGGTCAAGACCGCCAACCAGACCCGCTCGGTCGCCGGTACGGTGTTCTCCGACGGCAAGCCGCGCTTCATCCAGATCAAGGGCATCAACCTTGATGCGGATGTCGGCAGCCACATGGTCTACATCACCAACACCGACGTACCCGGCATGATCGGCTTCATCGGCATGACCCTCGGCGATGCCGGCGTCAACATCGCCAACTTCCAGCTTGGTCGCGAGAAGGAAGCCGGCGACGCCATCGCGTTGCTCTATGTCGACGGCCCGGTTTCCGATGACGTGCTCGACAAGCTGCGCGCCAACGGAGCGATCCGCCAGGCAAAGCCGCTGGTGTTCAACATCGATTGATCATCGATGCAGCAGCCTTGCGCACCGCCTGATGCGCAAGGCTGAAGGGCGCAAATCGGCCATGATTTTGTGACCTATGCGCCAGCGAATGGCCCGCTCGCCAAGGCGGGCAGATGATTGAATTCGAGAACGACCAGGAACGCATCGGGGCAAACCGGTGCGTTCTTTCGGTTTGAAACATTGATGACGGCAATGACACGACAGGCATTCCGCTGGCGCGAGGCCAGCCTTCCCGATCTCGTTTCGGTCTCCGAAATCCAGCTGGTGGTTCACGAGGCATTCCCCGAGGACGATCACGTCCTTGCCGATCGACTGGAACTGAGCCCGGAGGGCTGCTTCATGCTGGAGGTCGGCGGCGTCGCCCAAGGCTATGTCTTGAGCCATCCCTGGCTCCGCCGTGCGCCGCCTTCGCTGAACGCGGTGCTGGGCGAGATCCCAGAAACCGCCGACACCTGGTACATTCACGATCTGGCGCTTTTGCCTGAGACCCGCGGATCCGGGGCAGGGGGCAACGTCGTGCCGCTGCTCGCCGATATCGCCCGGTCGGAAGGCTACCACTCGATGTCGCTGGTGTCGGTCAACGGTTCGCGCGGCTTCTGGGAGCGGCAGGGGTTTTCCGTCCGCATGGACGAGCGGCTGGCAAGCAAGCTTGCAAGCTACGGCGAGGATGCGTTCTACAGGGAACGGTTGCTCGCCTGAAAGAGGGGCGCCGGCTCGGCCGGAAGAGGTCAATATCCGTGCGGGTTGGTATTAGTGTTTCGGGCGGCCCTTCTCGGCAATGGCGATGCCGCCGAGAACAAGCAGCAGGGCGATGAAATGGAAGGTGTGGAAGGTCTCGCCGACCAGCATGACCGACAGCAGCGTGCCGAAGACCGGGATGGCATTGATGAAGAGCCCGGCACGGTTGGCGCCGATCATCTCGACGCCGCGGACATAGAGCACCTGCGACATCAATGACGGGAAGATGGCGGCGTAGAGCAGGATGATCCAGCCGGTCGTGTCAGGAAAGATCGCGGTGCCGTTGCCGATCTCCCAGAAGAGCAGTGGAATGGCGCTGAGCAGGGCGCCGAAGGCGGGTGCGGCGATGAAACTCTGCCAATGCATCGTGGGCTTCCAGCGAAGTGCCACGGTATAGGCGGCGTAAACGATGCAGGCGGCGATCATCAGGGCGTCGCCGAAATTGAACTCCAGTTGCAGCAGGCTGGCGATGTCGCCGTGCGCGGCGGTGATCAGCACGCCGATCAGCGTCACGGTGAAGCCGATCACCTGTGCGATCGAGGCGCGGGTTCGAAACAGCATGAAATTGAACAGGAAGATCAGCATGGGGATGCCGGCCTGCAGGATGACCGCGTTGATCGCGCTGGTGTATTTCAGCGCAGAATAGAGCAGGGCGTTGAAGGTGGTGAAACCGATGACGCCATAGGCCAGCAGCTGCAGCCAATGCTGCTTGATCTTCTGCCAATCGCGGCGGATCTGCGGCGTCATCAGCACCAGGATGATGAGAAGCGCAAACACCCAGCGAAGGGTGGTGAGCATCATCGGACTGACATGCCCGACGGCCATTTTTCCGGCGACCGAATTGCCGCCCCAGAAGAGTGCGGTGACGCAGAGATAGAAATAAGCCCTGGAATTCACGATGCTGCAACCTGCTAGGATGACGGGGATTGATTGCCGCAAGGGCGGGAGAGACGCAAGATATAGGCGCTAAATCCAGCGCTTGTCATGCAAAAAGGGCGGAACGCCCGTCATAACGGGGTCGCTTTCCCGGTGACAACACAGTATAGATGCGCGGGTTTTGAGAACAGCGCAACCCTACTTGCGCGCGTCAACAGGAAGAGAATTATGACGAATGTCGTGGTGGTCGGATCCCAGTGGGGTGATGAAGGCAAAGGCAAGATTGTAGATTGGCTCTCGGAACGCGCGGATATCGTCGTGCGCTTTCAGGGCGGTCACAACGCCGGCCATACCCTGGTGATCGACGGCGTCAGCTACAAGCTGTCGCTGCTTCCGTCCGGCGTCGTGCGTCCCGGCAAGCTCGCCGTCATCGGCAACGGCGTGGTCATCGACCCGCATGCGCTGATCGCTGAAATCGACAAGCTCGGCAAGCAGGGCGTGACGATCACCCCGGAGAACCTGCGTGTTGCCGACAACGCCACGCTCATTCTTTCGCTGCACCGCGAACTCGACGGCTTCCGCGAAGACGCTGCCTCCAACAGCGGCACCAAGATCGGCACCACCCGCCGCGGCATCGGCCCGGCCTATGAAGACAAGGTCGGCCGTCGTGCGATCCGCGTGATGGACCTTGCCGACCTCGAAACCCTGCCGGCCAAGGTCGATCGCCTGCTGACGCACCACAACGCGCTGCGGCGTGGCCTCGGCGAACCGGAAATCAGCCATGACGCGATCATGCTCGAGCTGTCTTCGGTTGCCGACAAGGTACTGCCGTTCATGGAAACCGTCTGGGTGCTGCTCGACAAGGCGCGGCGCAAGGGCGCCCGCATCCTGTTCGAAGGCGCGCAGGGCACGCTTCTCGACATCGATCATGGCACCTATCCGTTCGTAACCTCGTCCAACACCGTTGCAGGTCAGGCCGCCGCCGGTTCGGGCATGGGCCCGGGCTCGCTCGGCTACGTTCTCGGTATCACCAAGGCCTATACGACCCGCGTCGGCGAGGGCCCGTTCCCGACCGAACTGCACGACGAGATCGGCCAGTTCCTGGGCGAACGCGGCCACGAGTTCGGTACGGTTACCGGGCGCAAGCGCCGCTGCGGCTGGTTCGATGCTGCGCTCGTGCGCCAGTCGGTCGCCGCCAACGGCATCACCGGCATCGCGCTGACCAAGCTCGACGTGCTCGATGGCCTTGATGAACTGAAGATTTGCGTCGGATATACTCTCGACGGACAGCAGATCGATCATCTTCCGGCAAGCCAGGCGCAGCAAGCTTCGGCAAAGCCAGTCTATATTACACTTGAAGGCTGGAAGGAATCGACTGTCGGCGCACGCAGCTGGGCAGATCTTCCGGCACAGGCGATCAAGTATGTTCGCCAGGTCGAGGAACTCATCGGTGCACCGGTGGCTCTTCTTTCGACCAGCCCGGAGCGGGACGACACAATACTTGTGACGGACCCCTTTGAGGACTAGTGTCGGCGGACTGACATTGCGTCGTGATCGCAAACACATGCCTGAGCGTATGAGAAAGTTCTGATGGCGGATTTTGTTGCAGTTATTCGCAGGACCGTTGACGGCCTGTCGGAAAACACACCGGAAATGCGGGATAAGGTCTACGAGAAGGCGCGCGCCGCCGTGCGTCGCCAACTCGAAAATATGAATCCGCGTCCGTCGGACGATATGATCAATCGTCAGCTGGCAAAGCTCGAAAACGCGATCGGCGAGGTCGACAGCGAATATGCCGAGGCCCTGCCGGCGATCGACGCGTTCGAGCCCGAGGCTGAAGTTGCGGAAGCGGTCGTGCCCGCTGAGGCGGAACCGGAACCGGGCGATGTCGTCGAGACGCCTGTCGAGCAGGTCGAGTCCGAGGCGGAAAGCGAGCCGGTGACGGCCGCTGCCGAAGAGCCGGCGACAGAAGCCGTTGGCGATGTCGAGCCTGCTGACGCCGACGCGTCCGTCGAGCATGATGAGCAGCTGGAAAGCTATGCCGAGCCCGTGCCCGCCGAAGCAACGGCCGAACACGCCGAAGCCGTCGAAGAGCAGGCCGAGCCGACTTGGCAGCCGCCGGTCGAGGACGAGCAGCCGGCCGACGCACACGCGCATGATGAGAAAATCGTCGCATCCGCCGAGCCTGCCGCTGAAGAGGTCTTTGACCACGCGCCGGTTGCCCCGGCCATCGAGCCTGAGCCCGAATCGGTGCAGGAAGCGATCTGGGATGCGCCCGCTGTCGAGCCTGCTTCGGAAACGTCAGCGCGTTCGGAATGGGAACTGCCGGACTGGGACGACACGAAGCCTGCACCTGCCTCGCTGGACGCGAAGCCGGACGACGGGGTCGACGATGCCGGTGCACCTGAGTTGCTCGGCATGCATCCCGTCGAGGAAAAGCCTGGCGAAATAGAGCCGGTGGCGCCGAAAGCAGATGCCAGCCGTTCCTGGTCGTTCGACGACGACGATCCGTTTGCCTCGATCACCGAGCGCCCCGCTCAAAAGGCCAGCGACGCCGAAATTTCCGATTGGTCGTGGCCGGTCGAAAAGACATCGCTAACGCCGGCCGCAAACTCGGCGGAATCCGCAAGCCAGCAGGAGCGCGCGGGTACGGCCTGGGATCACATTGACGATCTTCTGGGTCTTGAAGGCGGTGCGACGGCGGCAGGTGCGGGAGCGGCAACGGCCAAGGATATCGATCGCGGCATCGAGATGCCGGCGCGGCCGACTTCGTATAGCACGACGCCAAAGCCTTCGCGCTTCAGCGTCAAGCGCCTGGTGATCGCCGCCGGCTTTTTGCTCGTGCTCGGTGGCGGCGGATTTGCCTATTGGCAGAACCGGGAGGCGGGCAATGCCTGGATTTCCGGCATGGTCGCTTCGATAACGTCGGCCGTTTCCGGCAAGGGTGAGACGCCGGCGGAACAGCAGAGCACGCCCCCGGCGCCGACCGGCGAGACCGTGACGCAACAGCCCGGCGCGCATGACGACACGGCTGTTCCGGACAACACGTCGACGAAATTTACCCAGCGCCTGCTTGCCGATGGCTCGGAAACCGATGCCGGCCCGGCTGTCTTGAACGGTGAAAGTGCCGCGCAGGAAGGCAAGTCGGTCGCACCGCAGACCGAAGCCGGAAAACCGCAGGAAGAAGCGGCCGGTACGCCTGGTACCGACGCCGGAACGCCTGGTACAGGTCTGCAACCCGGCGCTCAGCCGGCACAGCCGGATGTTGCGGTTGCCAACGGCGAAAAGATGTTCCTCTACGAAGAGCGGCTTGGCCAATCCTCTCCGACCGCCATTCCGGGAACTGTCGCCTGGTCGGTCAAGGAGGAGTCTCCGGGTGGCGACGCCAAGCCGGAACCGGCAATCCAGGCTCAGATCACCGTGCCGGACCGCGGGTTGACGGCGCTGATGACGATCAAGCGCAATGCGGATCCGTCCCTGCCGGCAAGCCACGTGATCGAGTTCGTGTTCTCGCTGCCGCAGAACTTCGAAGGCGGCGCCATCGACGGTGTGCAGCGCGTTTCGATGAAGCGGACGGAGCAGGATCGTGGCGATGCGCTGATCGCGGTACCCGCCAAGATCACCGACGACTTCCACATGATCGCGCTCAACGACTTCGCCGAAGCGGTTGGCAGCAATACCGAACTGCTGCGCAGCCGCGGCTGGATCGATATCCCGCTGACATACCGCAACGGTCGCCGCGCCTTGCTGACGCTTGAAAAGGGCCAGAGTGGCAACGAAGCCTTCAGCCAGGCGATGCGCGCTTGGGGATCGTCAGGCAATACGGCAGCGACAGGCCAATAGGGCCGGACGAGTTGAAGCAGGAACAACAAAAAACCCGGCGAGAACTTCGCCGGGTTTTTTCGTTTCCTGTTATGCCAAGCCTCGGACCTATGCGCCTTCGACGACGCGCAAGGCTTGGGCATTCTCCAACGCCGCCTTGCGGACGGCGTCCTGGACCTTTTCAAAGGCCCTGACTTCGATCTGGCGCACGCGCTCGCGGCTGATATCGAACTCGGTCGATAGGTCTTCGAGCGTCAACGGATCTTCGGTAAGGCGGCGCGCCTCGAAGATGCGGCGTTCACGATCGTTGAGCACCTTCATCGCGTTTGCGAGCAAGGCCTTGCGGCTGTCCAGCTCATCCTGTTCAATCAGGATCTGTTCCTGATTGTCGTGGTCGTCGACGAGCCAATCCTGCCATTGTCCGGATTCGCCTTCGCTCGCCTTGATCGGCGCGTTCAGCGAAGCATCGCCGGACAGGCGACGGTTCATCGAGATGACCTCGTCCTCGCTGACCTTCAGGGTCGTGGCGATTTCCTTGACGTGCTCGGGCTTCAGGTCGCCTTCATCGAGCGCCTGGATCTTGCCCTTGAGTCGACGCAGGTTGAAGAACAGCCGCTTCTGGTTGGCGGTCGTACCCATCTTGACCAGCGACCAGGAGCGCAGGATGTATTCCTGGATGGCGGCCTTGATCCACCACATGGCATAGGTCGCCAGGCGGAAGCCGCGATCGGGCTCGAACTTCTTGACGGCCTGCATCAGGCCGACGTTGCCTTCAGACACGACTTCGCCGATCGGCAGGCCGTAGCCGCGATAACCCATCGCGATCTTGGCGACGAGGCGCAGGTGGCTGGTGACGAGCTTGTGAGCGGCGTTGCGGTCGTCATGCTCCTGATACCGCTTGGCGAGCATGTACTCTTCCTGCGGCTCGAGCATGGGAAATTTGCGGATTTCGTCGAGATAACGATTGAGGCCGCCTTCACCAGCGGCAATGGACGGCAAATTGTTTCGGGCCATGAAGCACCCCCTTTATAGTCTCCGGCCTCCGGGCGGCAGGCCGGGCATGTGGGTCTTCGTTAAGACCCCACGAGGCTACAAAATAAGTACGGCGAAAGCATGATTCAAGGAGTCCGGTTTCACTAACATGTGACGCCGGAGGCAAGACAGATCACGAATAGAGGCGAAGTTAAGATTGGAATCCTGCGGCCGAAATTCAAGAGGTGGCGCTACGTTGCGCCGCGCAGGGCCTCGACCAGGGCCGCCATGTCTTCAGGCATCGGGGCCTCGAAGTGCATAGTTTCGCCGGTCGACGGATGTTCGAACTGCAGCATGAAGGCATGCAGGGCCTGGCGGTGGAATTGGCTGACCACGGACTTTGCCGCCTCCGGTAGGAGGTTGGCCTTGGTGCGAAAGGCCGCGCCATATTCCGGGTCGCCGATCAGCGGATGCCCGATATGAGCCATGTGCACGCGGATCTGGTGGGTGCGACCGGTTTCGAGGTGGCATTCCACCGTCGATGCCAGGCTGGTGCCGTCGGGCTTTTCCAGATAGCGCTCGACGACCTCGTAATGGGTGATCGCTTCGCGGGCGTCGTCGCTGTCTTCTCGCTTTACGGCGCGCTTGGTGCGGTCGCCCGCTCGGCCGAGAGGGGCGTCGATGGTGCCCTTCAACTGGCGCGGCCGGCCCCAGACGACAGCCCGGTAGGCGCGCTCGAGCGGGCCGGTGCGGCCGTGATCGGCAAACTGGTCCGACAGGTGGCGGTGGGCGGCGTCGTTCTTGGCGACGACCATGACCCCGCTCGTTTCCTTGTCGAGGCGGTGGACGATACCGGGCCGCTTGACGCCGCCGATGCCCGAGAGGCTGTTGCCGCAATGGTGGATGAGCGCATTGACCAGCGTGCCCGTCCAATTGCCGGCGCCGGGATGAACGACAAGGCCTGCCGGCTTGCACAGGACGATCAGGTGATCGTCCTCATAGAGCACGTCGAGCGGGATATCCTCGCCCTTCGGCTCCGGATCTTCCGGCTCGGGCAGGTCGATCTCGAAATGGTCGCCCGGTTGGACCTTCTTCTTCGGTTCGGTCACCAGCTTGCCGTTGATCGAAACAGCACCCTGCTCGATCAGGCTCTTGATCCGGTTGCGGGAAAACTCGCCCGAAAGTGCCTCGGTCAGGAAGGAATCGAGCCGCCCTGCGGCGTCCTCGCCCGCCGTCAGGACTTTCCTATTGGCTGCTGCTTGTTTAAAGGGGTCGTTCATTCCGTTTTAATTCCGATAAAAGGCCTATCATGACCGCGACCGCGCCCGATGACCAGGAAGACAAGCCGCTAGACCCGGCGATGGAGAATGTTCGCCGCAAGATGGTGCGGCTGCAGCTCGTCTCGGCAGGCGTGATGTTGGTCATGCTTATGGCTGTCCTCGGAACGATTGTCTACAAGCTGACCCGCACGGACGAAAAGGCGCAGGCGCAATCCGCAGCCATCGCCGTTCCGAGCGAGGCGCCGGTCAATGCGGTTGCCGCCCTCCCGGCCGGCTTCACGGTGACCAACGTCGCGCTGTCGGGCTCGCAGGTGCTTTTCTACGGCAATCTGCCCGGCGCCGAGCCGCGCGCCATCGTCTTCGATATCGCCGCCGGCCGCATCGTTGCCGACATCACCGTCAGGACCAACTGACGGTATGAGCTCAAGCGCCTCGCCTCCGATCCGCATCGATGATCCGGCAGATCCGCGCATCGCCGGCTTCGTGTCGATCAAGGAGCGCGACCTGACGGGCCGACAGGGGCGTTTCATCGCTGAAGGCACGGTGGTGCTGCGCATGCTGGCGGCTGCGCATCGCTCCAACAGCGGGCTTGGCGCCGAGGCGATCCTGCTTCTCGAAAGCCGTGTGCCCGGCGTAGAGGCCATTCTGGCGGAATTTCCCGCTGACGTGCCCGTCTATGTGGCGGCGGCACCGGTGTTCGACGCGATTGCCGGCTTCAACATTCACCGTGGCGTGCTGGCACTCGGGCGCCGTGACGGCGTTGCCGGCCGGGACGCGCTGCTCGCCTCACTGCCGGCTACCAGCCTTGTGCTCGCCGCTTGCGGCATCTCCAATCACGACAATATGGGCTCGCTGTTTCGCAATGCGGCGGCCTTCGGCGTCGATGCGGTGCTGATGGATGAGACGAGCTGCGATCCGATGTACCGCAAGGCGATCCGTGTTTCCGTCGGTTCGGTGCTGACGGTGCCGTTTGCGCGCGAAGGGTCGGCGGCGTCGCTGATCGAACGGCTGCAGGATGAGGGTTTTGCGATCTGGGGGCTGTCGCCGGCCGGCGAAACCGACATCGGCGGAATACCGCCGGCCAGGCGCACTGCCTTGCTCGTCGGAACGGAAGGTGAGGGGCTGCCGCCGGCCATCCTGAAATCCATACGCACCGCGCGCATTCGCCAGCGGCCCGGGCTCGACAGCCTCAATGTCTCGATGGCAGCCGGCATCGCGCTGCATCAGGTCGCCTTGATCAACGACCGGATCTGACGCGCACAGAACGCGCCTATTCCTTCGGCAGGATTTCCTTTGCCCGCTTTGCCAGGCTCTTGCGGCCGGCAGCATCGTTGTTTTCGTCACCCGCGAGCAGGCTGAGGATCGGCGAGGCGGCGCCCTCGCGCGTTGCCGTCAGAGCCACCATGCCGGCGGCAATTTCCGCCACTTCCTCGCGCAAGGCATCGTCATGGGCGGTCGTCTTGGAATTGGTCAACCGTTCCGACACGGCGGCCGCACGGTTCTTGAGTTCATGCGAAAGCGCCGCAGTTTCCAGCGGCGGCACGCCCGGTTGCTCGATGGGCTGCGCAGGGTGCGCGGCAACGCCCTCCGACGGCTCGCTGCCGCTTGCGCGACGGTCCTTGCGCGCTGGGAAGGCGATACCTGCCGCGCGCAACACCTTGGCGGCATCCCGCATGTCCTGGTTCACGTCTTTCACCTTGGTCTTCAGTCGTTCGATTTCATCGGCGCGTCGCTCGAGCGCGCTTTCGCGATCGGCGCCTGCAGCCAGTTCCCGCGAAAGCTTGTCTTCCAGTCGCTGCAGGCGGCTCTCGTCACGGGCAAGACGCAGCTCCATTTCCTTGGCATGCGCGCTTTCCGTCTTCAGATCTGCACGCAGCGCATCGCGCTCGTCGCGGAGCGTCGCGACGCGGCTCTTGAGGTTTTCGGCCTCTGTCTCGCCGGCGGCAAGGTCGAGGCGCAGATTGTCGATGGCGGCGGCCTGTTGCGCCAACTGATTGGTCAGAGTCTTGATCGTTTCCGCCTTGCCGGCGTTGTCGCGCTCGACGGTTTCGAGCGAAACCTTCATGCGCTCCAGTCGCTGCTCGAACTGTCGGATCGCCGAGCGCATGTCGGCGGCTTCGACGTTCATGTCGGCAAGCTGGGAATGCAGATCGGCATTCTCGCCGTTCAGGCGGCGCGCCTCCTGCAGTGTCTTCTCGTTGTTGAGCATCAGCGACACGCCCTTGTCGCGCTCGCGCTTCAGGGCTTGCTGCGTGCGGGCGTTCTCGGCGGCAAAGGTGGCGCGGGCGGCATCTTTCTGGGCGCGCACTTCCTGGGGGCTGAGCGGCATGGTCGCTTTCAGGCGATCCTCGGCAAAGCGCACGATGCGGCGGTGAATGGCCGGCGCGACGAGAAGGCCGATGATGATCGCCGTCAGGAAGCCCAGGGCAAAGAGGAGCGAGAATTCAATCACGAGCTGGCCGTTTCAAAGCTGGACCGGAAGCAAACGCCCCGCCCGACCATCATAGTCAGAGCAAGGCGCTTGATGTTACTTTCCTGCACTAAACATGACGTTTCGTGCGCTGCAAGTATTTGACGCGGGATTTCGCCAAAGCGCACCCGCCATCTACAGCGCCGCGCGTCTTGTTAGACGCGCAAAGGTCGCTGTAGCACTTTAAATTGCTGCATGTTTTTTCCTTAAATCGAATAGGATTCAAGAAAACATGCAGTTAGGTCAGAAGGGGTTCCAGGTCGGGTTCTGCGTCATCTTGAGATAGCCGACATTGACCCCGAGCCGGGCGCCGATGCCGGTGCGGATCGGGACGACGACGATGTGTTCGTCGGTGAGCACCGTCATGCCGACGCCGGCCACGACATAGGCCGAACCGGAGACGCCGCCAAACCGCTTGTAGAGGGATGGCACGCTCGGAAGGTTGTAGACCAGCATCATCGTGCGGCTGCCCTGTCCGCCCCAGTCGATGCCGAGTGACGGGCCCTGCCAGAAGACGTTGTGCTGGCCGGCATTCTTGGTGTTGAGTTCGCCTTCCCCGTAGGTCAGGCCAGCGATGAAGGCGCCGGAACCTTCCTGTCCGAGGATATAACCGTTCGGCAGGCCGTAACGTTCGAAGGCGCGCTCCACCACCTTGGCGAGGCCGCCCGAGGTTTCGCCGAAGAAGCCGTGACCGGCATCGACGATCTCCTGCATCGAATATTGACTATTCGCCTGCTGGGCATGGGCGGCGGATATGGCGCCGGCCATCAGGAACATCGTCGCCAGGATAGCGCGGCTGGCCATCGTGGCTGCCTTCATGATCTGCTGCATCGTTTCCTCCGTCAGGCGCGAAAATCACTCGCTTGCGGGTTTGCTATGGCCGGCATCGCCTGTGACGGCGCGGCCAGCGGGGGTCTGGACCATTTCCCTGCAATTTGAACCGATGGTCTTAACAATCGGTTTACCAAATGTGGTGTCATTATGATCCACTGATGAACGGCTGCGCCGGGCAGCCCATGGCTTGCGTCTTAGCGCCTGAGGCTTTACCGGCTCTGCCCGAGCGCGTGCCTCATGTCCGCATGCCGATGGAACCGAACAAGGAAAGACGATGGCAACGAATCCGAACCTGACATTGACGGGACCCGATCTGGCCGCGCTTCTGTGCAGCCGGGTTTGCCACGACATCATCTCGCCGGTCGGCGCCATCAACAATGGCCTGGAACTTCTGGACGAGGGCGGCGCCGATGCCGACGCCATGGACCTCATCCGCACCAGCGCTCTCAATGCGTCCGTCCGCCTGAAGTTCGCCCGTCTCGCCTTCGGCGCCTCCGGCTCGGTCGGCGCGTCGATCGACACAGGCGAAGCGGAAAAGGCGGCCAAGGACTTTGCCGCCGCCGAGAAGAAGACCGAGGTCAACTGGCACGGGCCGCGCGCCATCATCGCCAAGAACCGGGTCAAGCTGCTCCTCAACCTCTTCCTCATTGCCTATGGGGCGATCCCGCGCGGTGGCGTCATCGACATCACGCTCGAAAATCCCGAACTCGACGCGGTGTTCACGCTGGCCTGCAAGGGCCGGATGATGCGCGTGCCGCCGCGTCTGGTCGAACTTCTGTCCGGCACGCCGGAAGAGGCGGTCGATGCGCATTCGATCCAGCCCTACTACACGGTGCTGCTCGGCGAGGAAGCGGGCATGACGATCGATGTGGTTTCGACCGGCGAAGAGATCATCTTCACGGCGCGTATGAAGCCGGCCGACGCCTAAGTCCGGCGCTGCCTTTGCTGTTTTGATACATGTCCGGCGCGGTGTGGTGATGGCCCCCGCGCCGGATATTTGCGTGGCCACCGATTGAGCGCCTGCTTTTGCCGGCTTTTGACCGGTCCGCTCAAAACATTAATGTTTTCAGCGCTTTAAAACGCTTCGGAAAGCCTGTGTTAAGCAAGCTCCGTAACGAAATCTTTGCCAAATTTGTGTAGGGTTGTTCCAAGCGTGCGAGCACGCGTATAGGTAAGTCATGAAGGAGTTGGACATGCGGCGCTTGATGATTGCCGACGGCTCGGATGTCGTCAGGAAAGTTGGGAAACGTATCCTGTCCGGCATGGGCTTCCTTGTCTACGAAGCGCCGAGCGGCCTTGAGGCGCTGGTGCGCTGCGAAGCCGAGCTGCCGAATATTCTCGTGGTCGACGCCGGCCTGGAGGGCGCTCTGGATCTCATCGCCAATATCAGGCGACTGCCGAATGGTGCGTCTGTGCGCATCTATTACTGCGTCGTCGAGGCGGATCTGAAGAAGATGATGGCCGGCAAGCGCGCCGGTGCCGATGATTTCCTGCTGAAGCCGTTCGATCGCAAGATCCTGACGAGCGTCTTTGCCAGCCAGTCGATGGCGGCCTGAACCGCAATAAACGTGTTTCCGGACTGAACAAGCCGCGGCAGTTGCTGCGGCTTTTTGCTGTCTCGTCTTGGCACTTTTTGCATGACACCCGAGATCAAGGCCGAGGCAGGCGCATGTCACCACCTTCGGACCTTTGACACCAGGAAGCACCTGATCACCGAGGGAAGGGGCGACCATAACGAAAAAACCCGCCTCGAAGGGCGGGTTTGTTCAAAAGGCGTCCGTTGGCGTCATGCCTGGATATGCGGGTCCATGCCGCGCCCGGAAGAAAGCTCGAAATCAGGCGGTTTCGGCGTATTCGGCACCATCCGGCTCGCGCAGAACGTAGCCACGGCCCCAGACGGTTTCGATGTAGTTGGCGCCGCCGGCAGCATTGGCAAGCTTCTTGCGCAGCTTGCAGATGAAGACGTCGATGATCTTCAGTTCCGGCTCGTCCATACCGCCGTAGAGGTGGTTGAGGAACATTTCCTTGGTGAGCGTCGTGCCCTTGCGCAGCGAGAGCAGCTCGAGCATCTGGTATTCCTTGCCGGTGAGGTGGACGCGCTGTCCGCCGACTTCCACCGTCTTGGCATCGAGATTGACGATCAGTTCGCCGGTCGAGATGACCGACTGGGCATGACCCTTGGAACGGCGGACGATCGCATGGATGCGCGCCACCAGCTCGTCCTTGTGGAACGGCTTGGTCATGTAGTCGTCGGCGCCGAAGCCGAGACCGCGAACCTTGTCTTCAATTCCGGCCATGCCGGAGAGAATGAGGATCGGCGTCTTCACCTTGGAAAGACGCAGTGTTCTCAAGACCTCGTAACCGGACATGTCCGGAAGGTTGAGGTCGAGAAGGATGATGTCGTAGTCATAGAGTTTGCCGAGATCGACGCCTTCCTCACCGAGATCGGTGGTGTAAACGTTGAAACTCTCGGACTTGAGCATCAGCTCAATGCTCTGAGCCGTTGCGCTGTCGTCTTCAATTAGTAGAACCCGCATATTCTTCCCCTTTTCCGCCGCCCAAGGTCATCGTGGCCCCCTTACGCGATACGGATCCAGTCGTTGCCTGATTTGGAGGCTGCCATCAAATGGTTAACAAATTCTGATTCACTCTGGCAAGCTGTATCGAGATTGTTAAATATTTTTAGCAGTTCCCTGATTTCAAACGTGAATCCAAAATGGCACTTTTCATGCGAAACATGAGGAAATGCCGCTATCTGACTCTTCTGACTCGTTAATGCCGGGGCCGTCATATTTCGTGCCTCAGTATTTACGGAGCCTTAAATCATCACCCCTATGATTAACGATGCCCGTAAACGAAAGGTTACCAGCGGTAGGCTTTTGTTAATATCGCTGTCGATTTTCGTTTTCTGTCTGTTGGGGCAGGCTCGACGGGCCAAATCAGTAACCGGGGTCTCGTTATCCACGGGAGTATTGCGTATGAAAGCACGTGAGAGCCTTGTCCGCCTGAAGGAATTTCAGGTCAGGGAGAAGCAGCGTCAGCTGAGCCAGCTTCAGATGATGATGGCTGAGTTCGAACGGATGACCAAGGATCTGGAAAATCAGATTGTTTTCGAGGAAAAGAAGTCGGGCATTTCCGATCCCTCGCATTTTGCCTATCCCACTTTCGCCAAGGCTGCTCGTCAAAGAGCCGACAATCTTCAGGTCTCCATTCGTGAACTGAAGGCGCAGCAGGATGCGGCCGAACTTGCACTTGAAGAAGTGCAGGCCGAATTTGCGAAGGCGGCGGCGCTCGAGGAACGGGATACGACGACGCGTCTCAGGGCGTAAGCTCCTTAGCCGTTTCGAGGCAGATGATTTTCATTCTTTGTCGGGCGATGCCGATGGCATGGCCCGATCCGGCACGATTGTCACAAGAACGAAAAACCCGCGCGACAGGCATCTGTCGGGCGGGTTTTCCCATTTCGGAACTTTGGTGGTTTGCCGCCTCAGGCCTGGATCACGTCCTGCCAATCGGGATGGCGCAGCGCCTGCGCGCGCATGAACGGGCAGAGCGGAATGATCTTCCAGCCGCCCTTGCGCGCTTCGTCGATTGCATGTTTTGCCAGCGCCTGGCCGACGCCCTTGCCGCGCAACTCGTCGGGAACGAGCGTGTGATCGACGATGATCAGTTTCGGCGATGAGCGGGAATAGGTCATCTCGCCGGTATAGCCTTCGACGGTTGTCGAGTAGCGGCCGTGCGAACCGATTTCTTCGTGGGCGATATCCATCTCAGCATCCCTTCACATTCAACGTTTGCGTGTTGCTGAAGATGCTATCGCATGACTGCAGCATTCGAAACCGGTTTGGCGAACGCGAAGGGGAAACGCACTGTCGCCGAAATGTTGCCTATTGAAAGACGGGGCGGAGCGGGCGACGGAAAACGAAGACGGCGGCCACCGGAAATTCCGGAGCCGCCGTTCGACCTATGGCCCTGTTGGGGGCTTTTAGTGGCGATATTGCTGGATGCGTGTGGTGCGCAGGCCGGCCAGACCGTGATCGTTGATGGAGGACTGCCAGGAAAGGAATTCCTCGACAGTGAGGGTATAGCGTTCGCACGCTTCCTCAAGGCTCAAAAGGCCACCGCGGACAGCGGCAACCACCTCAGCCTTCCTGCGAATAACCCAGCGCCGGGTATTCGCCGGCGGCAGATCCGCAATCGTCAGAGGACTGCCATCGGGGCCGATGACATATTTTACACGTGGTCGCATCATTTCGGTCATGGGACTCTCTACACAAACTCAAGACCATATGTTGCTGACCTTAGCCCGCCACATTTAACATTTGCCTAAGCGGTCGGTAACAATTTGCTCATAATTTTAAATACTTCCGCACACTCCCTCGATCACTTCCGCAACGTCCCGCCGGCGATCGCGACGCCTGTCGCGCTCGACAAGAGCCGCCTTAATGCCCGGAAAGCTTTGGATTATCGCGGATTTTACATGGGAGCCATGCAATTACCACATTTCACTTTAACTAAAATTCTTGGTAACGAGGCGCCGAAATAAAGGATGAGCGACGTTTGTGCGCTCCCGAATCATTCTTGGTGCATCGTCATATTTTCACAACCGGTCGCGTTGCTTTCGCGGGCATGCCGGAGAGGGTGGCTGTATTCTGGCTGCCGGGTGAAGTTCATGCACCGGATGATTTTCGGGGCTGTTTGTATTCTCTCGACCAGGTGCGTTGGCACCGGTGATGTGGTGATCAGAGATGAAGGAATCGAATGAACCAGCCTTGCTGCGCGAGGCTGAGACGGCGGACATGATTTCCGAAATCGATACGGCTGCCGTCCGCACGGAATACGAACTTCTGCACCTGATGCGGCGGTTGATCGCGCGCTATGGCTTCGGCCATTTCATGATCGCGCGCCTGCCGCTGGCCGAGCAGCAGCGCTTTTCCGAGCGCCTGGTGCTGAGTAACTGGCCGTCGGAGCTGGTGCGCCAGTACGACGCCTGCGAGACCTTTCAGTCGAGCGTGCTCGTCGAGCGCCTGCGCGGTACCAAGCTGCCGGTAACCGGCGGCGCCGAGCTGCTCGATGCGGCCGGCAAACCGACCGACGAGGCGATGGTGCACCGGCTGCTGGCGCATCCGGAGATGGGGCGCCATTTCGCCGTCCAGTTGCATACCAGCAGCGGCGATCCCTTCGTCGCCATGCTGTCCGGACGACGCGACCCGCCTGTCGGCGTCGAGCAGGCGACGCTCTATCTTTCCCTCGTGCAGCTGTTCGAATGCCTCGAACGCACCTTCGACACCGGCAGCTCGGCGCGCGAAAAGCTGTCGAGCCGCGAGATCGAGTGTCTGCGCTGGGCCGCAGCCGGCAAGAGCAGCGACGAGATCGCCATCATCCTTGGCATCTCCACCTATACGGTCAGCAGCTACTTCAAGAGCGCGACCCGCAAGCTCGACGCCGTCAACCGCATGCAGGCGATCGCCCGCGCCATGCGGCTGAAACTGATCTGAGACGGACCGCCCTGACCGGCCTTGCGCCATAGCACCGCCCTTGCCGCCGGGCGGACAAGTTTCTATATGTCGGCGACTGGAGCCTCCCGCTTTCAAGAAAGCGGAGAAGATACTCTGGACATTGTCGTGCTACAGCGACCTTGGCGCGTCTGAATAAGACGCGCGGCGCTGTAGAAGCCGAACGCGTGCCGCGTGCTATCGCGCAGGCATTGCATCGCATGAAGCGTGAAACAGGGGCGAGCGTTGTCGCTGCCACCCGAAGGCCGGATTGGATCCCGTGAATACTCTCAATTTTGACCGCAAGCCCGAAGATACGCGTGTCGTTGTCGCCATGTCCGGCGGCGTCGATAGTTCCGTCGTCGCGGGCCTGCTCAAACGCGAGGGTTACGACGTTCTCGGCATCACGCTGCAGCTCTACGACCACGGTACCGCCGTCCACCGTGCCGGCTCCTGCTGTGCCGGCCAGGACATCGACGACGCGCGACGCGTCTGCGAAACGCTCGGCATCCCGCATTACGTGCTCGATTACGAAGCGCGCTTCCGCGAAACGGTGATCAACCCGTTTGCCGAAAGCTATGTCGCCGGCGAAACGCCGATCCCCTGCGTTGCCTGTAACCAGACGGTCAAGTTTGCCGATCTCCTGGCGACGGCCAAGGAGCTCGGTGCCGATGCGCTGGCGACCGGCCACTACATCCGCTCGCGGCCGAGCCCGAACCCGCGCTATGCCGGCCAGCGGGCGCTCTATCGCCCGACTGACGCCGATCGCGACCAGAGCTACTTCCTCTTTGCCACCACGCAGGAGCAGATCGACTATCTGCGCTTCCCGCTCGGTCACCTCTCCAAGGCCGAAACGCGGGTGCTGGCCGAAGAGATGGGCCTTGTCGTTGCCCAGAAGGCCGACAGCCAGGACATCTGTTTCGTGCCGCAGGGCAAGTACAGCGATATCGTTTCCAAGCTGAAGCCGAATGCAGCGCTTGCCGGCGAGATCGTGCATCTCGATGGCCGCATACTCGGCACCCATGACGGCATTTTGCACTACACCATCGGCCAGCGCCGCGGCATCGGCATCGCCACCGGCGAGCCGCTCTATGTCGTCTATCTCGACGCCCGCTCGCGCCGCGTCATCGTCGGCCCCAAGGAAGCGCTGGAAACGCGCCGCGTCTACCTGCGCGACGTCAACTGGCTGGGCGATGAAGATCTTGAAGACGTGGCAGCCGATGGCTTCGACTGTTTCGCCAAGGTCCGCTCCACCCGCCAGCCGGCGCCCGCTATCCTGAAGCGTGACGCCGAGGGTCTTTATGTCGAGCTTGCCGAAGGCGAAGCCGGCATCGCGCCCGGCCAGGCCTGCGCGCTCTATTCCGGCGTCGGCGAAGACGCCCGCGTCTATGGCGGCGGCTTCATCCGCAAATCCGAGCGTGAGGCCGGTGCGGAAGCCGCATTGAAGGTGCTTCTGGCAGCGCCTGCGGCTGCCTGAGGCAGTCATTTCCGATCGCGCGGGAAAACTTCACATTTTCCCCGCGACTTGGCTTGACACTAGGCAGAACCGGGCCTTATAAGCCGCCCGTCCAGTCAAGACGGCTTCACCTTCGAAGCCCTGACGCGGTACCCGGCGGAGTAGCTCAGTAGGTTAGAGCAGAGGAATCATAATCCTTGTGTCGGGGGTTCGAATCCCTCCTCCGCTACCATTAGACACCCCGCTCGTACCTTAGGTTGGGTCTCTGCAAAGGAACTCCTTAGCTTTCCAATGAGTTGGATATCGGGCTTGCGCTTCTCCAAGTTCTGACCCGTACTTCCTTGATCAACTGGCGCATCAGCCTCGAATAGGCGTCTGCGCTCTTCGGGTTCCGCTCGATCACCTTCCGCAGGTCTTTCAGCGAGCGGCGGTACGACTCGATCGCTGCCGGGTGCAGAGTGACTGGGCTGACGGGCTCCGGCTCTTGGGCCAACTCTGCCTGCCACGAACGAATGTTATCCCCCAGGTCGCGGTGTTCGGTGCCTATGCTGGCAACGTTGATGACGCCGTTGAGCAATGGTGGCGTCCTTGATGCGGCTCTCCAGATCATTGCGTCGGCGCGACATGTCCGCAGCGAGGCGCATGCGAGCCTGGGTTCTGCTGTCGAGTGGGGGGGGCGACCAAATCGGACCTCCGCTGCAGGGCGCGGCTACTGCACGCGACATGGAAACGACACGCGGGACGGCGTCCCCAACACATACGCCTAGCTTCTTTAAACCTCGGTATAATTTCGCAAGCTGCGGTCGGCTGATAGGTTCCTTTCATCGCCTCAACACTTTTGTCCTCCCGGTGCGGCGATCTATCGACTTCGGTGTGTTTCCCCTGCCGTTGTCACCGCGGTCGGCGGATAAAGGCGACATCAGAGGCATGTCCGAAATCACCTGAACTGTGTCCTTTCGGACGTTTGAGACCCAGACGGTGATTCAGTCAACCCATCCAACACAAAAGGGCTTTCGATATGCATGATGATAATTGTTGCAACCCACCCCGCAGATCCTTCTTAAGTGCCGTCGCCGGGATCACGGCGGCGACCGCGCTCACTGCTGTCGGCGGCGGAGGAGCGCAAGCGGCCACCAATGATCCCTATGCCGATCCACCAAATCCGGCCCTTGAAAAGGGCAACATGAAGTTGGACCGATCGCGTGCGGCCCTGGTCGTGATCGACCCGCAAATCGATTTCATGAGCCCGAAGGGCCTTGCCTGGCCGGTCGTGGGAGAGAGTGTGACCGAGCACAACGTAGTCGCAAACCTTGGCCGCCTTTTCGAGGCCGCCAAAGCAGCCGACATCGTCGTGGCAATTTCGCCGCACTACTATTACCACTGGGACCATTCGTGGAAAATCCAAGGCCCACTCGAAGTCTTCCAGCATAAGGTCGGCATCTTCGATCGAAAAGGCCCATACACGCAGGACGGATTTCGTGGCTCCGGCGCAGATTTCCTTCCGGAATTTAAAGCGTACATCGAGGACGGGAAGACGATCATTTGCTCGCCGCACAAGCTATACGGCCCGCAAGCCAACGACCTGCCATTGCAGGCGCGAAAGCAGCGCGTTGACCAGATCATCCTGGCAGGAATGCTCGCCAATATGTGCGTGGAGTCGCATTGCCGCGAATTCCTCGAACTTGGCTTCGAAGTCGGCATCGTTCGCGATGCGGTCGCTGCGCCGAAGTTGCCGGAGGGTGACGGCTATCTCTCTGCGCTGATCAATTTCCGCTACATGGCCAACGGCCTTTGGACGACCGATGAGGTTGTCAAGATGCTGGTCCAGGCATAACGGGGATCAATCCCCAGGCGGATCAGGCACAGAATGCCCGGTCCGTCCCGCACCAGCGCGAACCATCGCCGCTATAGCTCGCGCTTTTCCGGAATTTTGCCACGCAAGTCCGGAAAATTTGCATTTCCGATATGCTCCAAAATCCGCAACTTCGACGCACTTTCAAGCCGTCTCAGAGGTAATTTCAGGGCACCTAAACGCCCTCACCCATGACTATGCCGGTGATGCAGGTCCGGGTAATGCGGATGCTTATGCCGCATCGGTTCGTGCCGGTGCCAGTGGGAGTGCGGCTCGGTGACCGGGCCGTCGTGGCTGTGGTTGTGATGTTCGTCGTGAATATGGGCGTGTTCGTGCTCGAGCGCCTCGTGGGTGTGTTCGTGGTCGTGGCGCTCGGCCAGGTGCATCCAGAGGCCAAAGGCCATCAGCAGGCCGGCTGAGAGGAATTGCAGGGTGATCGTGTCGCGGAAGAGGGCGATCGAGAGAAGGGCGCCGATGAAGGGGGCGAGCGAGAAGTAAGCGCCAGTGCGCGCCGTGCCGAGATGGCGCAGGCCGAGCATGAAGAAGACGAGGCTGATGCCGACACCGAGGAAGCCGACGAGGGCGGCTGCTGCCGTGAGGCCGACAGACGGCAGCGAGGCGCCGAGCGACAGGGCAAGGGCGAGGTTGGTGGCGCCGGCAGCCAAACCCTTGATCATGGCGATCTGGACGGGATCGGCGGAGGAGAGTTTTCGCGTCAGATTGTTGTCGATGCCCCAGGCAAGGCAGGCGCCTGATATCAGCAGGCTGCCGCGATCGAGGCTCAGGCCTGCACCGTTCCACGACAGGAGAACCGCGCCGCATAAAATTGCGGCTGCGCCCAGGAGCAGGCGGCGATCGACATTCTCGCGAAACACCAGCCAGGCAATCGCCATTGTCGCCAGTCCCTCGAGGTTGAGGAGCAGCGATCCGGAGGCGGCCGTGGTCTGGGATAGGCCGAACATCAGCAACAGCGGGCCGAGCACGCCGCCGAACAGGATCACGGTAATCAGCCAGGGAATATCGGCGGGCGCCAGCGGCGCTTCGACGCCATCGAGTCCGACCAGGGCGCGGGCGCGGTGAACGATCGCCAAGCCAATCCCGGCGCCGAGATAAAGCATGCCGGCGAGCAGCCAGGGGTCAATGGTGCCGAGCAGAAGTTTTGAAAGCGGCGTCGAGGCGCCGAAGAGAACGGCGGACCCCAGGGCGAGGGGAACGCCGGGCCAGAGGTGGGAATGATCGCTCGACATCGGAAACTTCCTGGCAACGGATGGGCATCGGCCATGAGGCGGCCGGTGCGGTCCATCCAAGCAGCAAAGTCATGCCAGGGGAAGTCTTTGTTCGTGCCGACAATGGGAAGGGAGGTTTCTCCACCAGGACATCGGCCGTTCACGTTTCAAGGAGACCGGCCGGCTCTGCCTGACGCGGAGAATAGCGCCGGCCGACTGCGCAACGGTCAGGCCGCGATCATGGCGATCGCCGTACTTAGGTTCGCCCGTCGCCTTGCCGCCAAGAGTGCGGCTATCAGGGAGATCTGGAGAAAAGCGGGTCTCGAAGCTCTGGGGGTGCCTGAACCGGTCGTAGCCAATGGCTGCCCGCCCAGGTTGCTGCTGCCAATTCAGCCTCCTGCTGTCAGCGCGGAACGCTGGCGGGCCGACCATTGCCGTTGTAGGCTAAACGCAACTTTGAATATATGAGCGATTCGGCGAATACTATGACGATTGCAGTTTCGAAACTCCGTGCTGGCCCGTTTTCCGCTATCTTGGCCGCGTGTATGCTGATCAGTCTGCCGGCCCAGTCTCAGGCCCTCACGGATGATCTGACCACGGGAACGCTGACCGGCACCTGTGAGAGCCTCATCGTTGCAGGTGAAGACTGGACGAGCCAATGTGACGGCATGCTGGTACAATCGGTTTATCCAGACGGCCGATCCGGTTTCACGGTTTTCCTCAAGTCCGGCGTTGCAGTGACTTTCCGAGGACGCGAGGCCGAGAAGCCCGACCCGGACAGTCAGTTGCAGAGCGTCAACAGGATCGTTGTGGACCCCGGTAAGGAAGCGGCTGAATTCGAGATGAAGGAAGTGGCTGGCGGATGCGGTTACACCAACCCCTTCAAGGGCGAGGCCATGACGGTTTGCGAGGCCACCGATATCGGCAAAAGCCAGTACGCTCTGCAGTTCAGGTCCGACGGAAAGCCGCCGCAGATGGAGCGCGATGGAAGTGACCAGGACGAGGCGAAGCGCGAAAGCTCTGAGCAAAAATTTCAGGTGGGCAGTTGGACTGGAGACCCATTGGATGGGGGACGAAAAGGCTGTCTGATGTCGAAAAACGTCGACCGAAAGGTCGCGCTCATCCTGTATGCCGACCGCAATCAGGCGTTTCACCTCAGCCTCTTCAACAACAGCTGGAATCTCACCGAGAAGAGCGCATCCGCGGGTGACTTGAGGATCGGCGGCAAGGCGTTTGCAGTACGCGGAGTCGATATCCGCACGCCTCATCTCCTGACTGTTCACGTCGGCGCTGACAGGGACGCGTTGCAATCGGCGTTAGCGCAAAGCGCTGAACTGACGTTTCGATCGGCCGGCGCTGCGCAAACCAGGGTCGATCTCGCGGGAGCCGATGAGGCCATCAAGGCGCTCAATGCCTGCGTAAAGTGAAACGCCGTGTTTGCCGGCCACGGACATCAGGTTTTCTTGGGCGATAGCGGTGAGGAGTTCGAGGCGAAGACCGTCGCCTCGTGTGGCTGCCAACGCGTGGAGGGTGAGCAGGGACATCATGGCTGGCTCCATCGTTTGATCGAGCATTCTTGCCCCTCAGCGTCGGGCAAGCCACCCGGTTTCCTGCCCGGTGGAAATCGAGACGGCGCGCTTTAGCGATGGATGGACGAGGTGATCGTGCTGTAGTCGGGCAGGGTGATGTCGGCAATTTCTGCCGCCCGATATTGGGACAGGGCCACATTCATGAAGGCGATCACTGCCAGAGAGAAGGCCAGAACGGTGATGGAAACGCCGAAACCGGTCTTGATCATGTCCGTATCCTCCAAGCCTTGTGTTTGCTGTTGAGAGACTGTCAAACCGTGGCATGGAGACTATCGTGTGGCGTCGAATGCGCTGTTCCCCGGGTAACACGCCGTATGGTTACCGAATTATGAACGGAAAAATCGGTGCCAATCCTGGCGAGGAGCGTCGAGAATGCTCAGGCTTGCCGGATTTCGACGCTATCTCCCGGCGCCAGCGCCCGGTGTTGGACGATGGCTCGCCGATCCTCGGAGAAGCGGAAGGCAGCCCGCTCTACATCCTGGTGAAGGAGGGGGAGCGCTGGATAATCGCCGTCGGCGAGAACACCAAGATCCAGACGGAGGCGATCGTGACGCAGCAGAAGGAGATCAGCGCCAGCGACGCAAAGTAGCCGTTGGTGTTGGCGCCGTCCGTTCGGTTGTAAGCTGAGGTTGCGCGATCGGAGAGCGGCGCGGAGCTGGCCGCCGGCACCAGGCGCAGTCAGACGCTCGGCGCCGGGTCGATCTCGATGAGAAACACCTCGCACGGCGCCGGCGCCTTCACCGTGGCCGCAACCGGCCCCTCGAGGATCACCGCATCGCCGACGGAAAGCGCAAGCGTCTGGCCGTTACCATCCAGCTCCACCGCGCCGCGATGGCAAAAGACCATGGTGGTGGTAGCCTCGCTCGCCAGCGAATGCTCGCCGTCGATCGCCAGCCGGCGCACCCGATGGATGAGCTTGCCCCGGCGGGTCATGACATTGAGGTCGACGATCGTGCCGTTAATCAGGCTGGCCGATGTGGCGACGTCGGCGGGGAAGGCAAGGGGCGCATCCGCTTCCGTCAATCGGGCCGGGTCGCGGCCTTCGATCAAGAGCGTCATGCCGTTGCCTTTAAGGATCGACAGCGTGCGGTCGATGCCGGGAAAAGCAGAGAAGGGGCCATCGCTTGCGACGGTCGCCATGCTCACCCGCCAGTCAAACTCCGAAAGCGATGCGCCTTCCGGAAAGACTGATATCTCGATGGTTTCGCCGCCGCCGTTTTTCCAGGGCATGCGCTTGTGGCCGGAGGCGGGCAGGAGCTTCATGGCGTCTCTTCCTGAATGACGAGCCGCATGCGGTCGAAATCCTCGTTCATCGGCCGGTCGTCTGCATAGACGGGAACGACGGCGCGGATGCGCTGGTAGAGCGCCTCGGTGCGTTTCGCCTTGGCCGTTGCGCGGGGCTGCAGGTCATAGGCCTGTGCGGCCGCGAGCAGCTCGATTGAAAGAATGCGCTCGAGGTTGTCGACGATTTCAAGCGCCTTCCAGGCGGCGGGCGTGGCGTGCGTCAGGATATCCTCCTGCAGCGCCGAGGTGATGCCACCATCAAGGCTGGCGGGGGCTGCTAGGCGACGGTTCTCCGCGGCAAGGGCAGCCGCCGTATACTGGGCGATCATGTAGCCGGAGGAAACACCACTGTCGCCGGCGAGAAAGGCGGGCAGGCCACTGACGAGCGGGTTGACCAGCCGGTCGATGCGACGCTCAGATATCGCCGCAACTTCGGCAACGGCGACCGCGAGACTGTCCATGGCGAGACCGAGTGCTGCTCCAACCGCATGAGCCTGCGAATGCACCTCCGGCGCCTCCGGCGTGCCTGAAACGGCCGGGTTGTCGGTGAGGCTTGCCAGCTCCCGGTTCACCACCTCGGCCACATGGTCGAAGGCGTCGCGGGCGGCGCCATGCACATGCGGCACGGCGCGCAGGCTCAAGGGATCCTGTGTGCGCGTGCCGGCGCTTGCCGCCAGCATTGGGCTATCCTCCAGAAGGTCGCGCAGCGTCTTGCCGACCGCCTGCAGTCCGGACGAGTGCCGCAGCGCCAGCGGGCCGGCGGCAAAGGCATTGGCCTGGCTGCCGAGGTTTTCATAGGTCAGCGCCGATGCGGCATCCGCCCAGGCGAAGAGTTTTTGTGCGCGCGACAGCGCCAGCGCGGCAAGGCCGGTGGCGCAGGGCGTGCCGTTGACGAGGCTCAAGCCCTCCTTGGCCTGCAACTGCAGGGGCTGGAGCTCGAGCCGACGCAAGGCTTCGGCACCGCCGACTGTTGCCTTGCCGTCGTTTGCCGAGCCATGGCCGATCAGCACGAGGCCGATGGACGCGGCATGAGAGAGGTAGCCGACCGAGCCGCGCGAGGGGATATTGGGAATGAGGCCGGCATTGAGCAACGCCAGCAGCGTCTCGACCGTCTCAATGCGCACCCCGGAATAGCCATGGGCGAAATTGGCGATCTGGGCGGCCATTACCGCCCGTGCCTCGGCCCGCCCGAGCGGCTCGCCGACGCCGCAGGCATGGCTGAGGATGATGTTGCGCGACAGCGCCTGCTGGTTTTCCCTGTCGATGATGACATCGCAAAGCGCACCGACACCTGTGTTGATGCCGTAGCCGCGAATGCCGCGATCGACCAGCGCCTCGACCACGGCGCGGGCCTGGACGATGCGCTCGCGAGTGGCCGCGGAAAGCGTCAGCCGAGCGCCATCTGCGACCGCGGCGATCTCCACCCAGGTTGCCGGTCCATCAAGCGTGACGGTTTCAGTCATGAGTTTCTGGCCTTCCCTGGCGGCGCTGGACGAACCGGGCGACATAGTCGTTGGCGGGCTTGTCGAGAATATCGTCAGGCGTTCCCACCTGCACCACCTGGCCGTCCTTCAGGATGGCGATTTCCGAGCCGATGCGCAAAGCCTCGTCGAGGTCATGGGTGATGAAGACGATGGTCTTCGACAGGTTCTGCTGCAGCTGCAGCAACTGGTCCTGCATGTCGGCGCGGATCAGCGGATCGAGCGCCGAGAACGCTTCGTCCATCAGGATGACATCGGTGTCGGCGGCCAGCGCCCGGGCAAGGCCGACGCGCTGCTTCATACCGCCCGACAGCTGATGCGGGAACTTGGCGTCGTAGCCTGAGAGCCCGACCGTCTCGATCCATTTCATGCCGATGTCGCGGCTGTCGGCCTTGGAAAGGCCGCGCACCCGCTGGCCGTAGACGACGTTCTGCAGCACGGTGCGGTGCGGCATCAGGGCAAAGCTCTGGAACACCATGCTGACGCGGTGCATGCGGAAGGTGCGAAGCGCCTTGGCGTCGAGCTCGAGGATGTTGCTGCCGTCGAAGACCACCTGGCCGCTGGTCGGTTCGATCAGCCGGTTGATGTGGCGCACCAGCGTCGACTTACCCGATCCGGACAGGCCCATGATGACGAAGATCTTGCCGGCACCGATCGTCAGGCTGACGTCGTTGAGGCCGACGCTGCAGCCGGAGCGGGCGAGAATCTCAGATTTGTCGAGGCCGTCCTTGGCCATGGCGAGTGCCGCCTTGGCGTCCTGGCCGAAGATCTTGTAGACGTTGCGGATCTCGATATCAGCCATTGCGGGGATCCTCCGTCCGGTTCTTGCCGAAACCTTGCGTGATGCGGTCGAGTACGATTGCCAGAATGACGATGCCGATGCCGGCTTCCAGGCCCTTGCCGACGTCAAGCGTCTGGATGCCGTTCAGCACCTGCTCGCCGAGGCCGCGCGCGCCGATCATCGAAGCGACGACCACCATCGACAGCGCCATCATGATTGTCTGGTTGAGGCCGGCCATGATCGTCGGGGTTGCCAGCGGCAGTTCGACGCCGAAGAGGATCTGGTTGGGGCTGCCGCCGAAGGCCGTTGCCGCTTCGACCACCTCGTGGTCGACCTGGCGAATGCCGAGGTCGGTGAGGCGGATCAGTGGCGGCACGGCATAGATGATGGTGGCGAGGATCGCCGGCACCTTGCCGAGGCCGAAGAGCATCAGCGCCGGGATCAGATAGACGAAGCTCGGCATGGTCTGCATCACGTCGAGCACCGGCAGCGTGATGTTGCGCACCAGCCGGCTCTTGGCGACGAGAATGCCCATGGGAACTCCGATGGCCACAGACACCAGCGTCGCCATCAGCATCAGCGCCAGCGTCTGCATGGTAAGATCCCAGAGGCCGAGCACGCCGACGAAGAACAGGAGCGCGCCGACGGCGACCGTCAGCGTCCAGCGCTTGGAGCTTTGCCAGGCAAGCGCCATGAAGGCGAGGATGACGACCCACCAGGGCAGGCCGCGCAGGATCCATTCGATGAACAGCACGGCTTTCAGGATCACCGCGCTGATCGCCTTGAAGACCCAGCCATAGCTGCTGACCAGCGTCTGGATGAACTCGTTCACCGGCGCGCGGATGGAGAGATTGAGGGAATCCGGAAACATCGGATGTCGTTCCTTGCTCGGGCCATGACGGACGCAATGCCGCCGCCGATGGCGCTTGCCTCGGGGTGTCGAAGGGTGGGGCCGGCGCGGGTCCGATGGGACCGCCCTGTCTCAGACAGAGGCGAGGCGCATCAGACCCGCGTCGGCCGACCGAACGGACTTTACTTCAGGCTGGCTTCGATCTTGCCGCGGGCCTCGTCGGAGACCCACTTGCCCCAGATGTCGCCCTTGGTCTTCAGGAACTCGGCCGCTGCCGCCACCGCATCGACCTTCTTGTCGGTCATGTAGGCAAGGCTGCCGTTGACGTCTTCCAGCGGGAAGGTCGCCTTTTCGAGGATGGCGATGATCTCGGGGGCTTCCTGGGCGAAGGTGCTGTTGACGCCGTAGGAAACATCGACGGACGGGAAGGCGCAGCCCTGGTCGCGCTTGCCGGTGGCGCTCGAAAGCTCCTTCCAGCAGGCTTCGTTGTAGGCCGGCTCTTCAAGCTGGACGAGCTTGAACTTGCCCATGATCGCGGTCGGAGACCAGTAGTAGAACAGGATCGGCTCGCCCTGCAGATAGGCCGAAGTGATTGCGGAATCGAGCGCCGTGCCGGTGCCGGGACGGAAGTTCACATAGGTTTCGCCGAGCTTGTAGGCATCAAGCTTGGCGGTGCTGACGCCCTCGCAGGTCCAGCCGGACGGGCAATTGAGGAAGCGGCCCTTGGACGGCTCCTCCGGATCGGCGAAGAGTTCGACGATCTTGGCATCGGAAAGCTGCGAGACGCTCTTCAGGTCCGGCGCCTTGGCCTCGATGTTGCGGCTGGCATCGCCCTTGATGACGTATTCCGGCACGAACCAGCCTTCGCTGGCGCCGACGAAGGTCTTGCCGATGGCCACGACCTTCTTTTCCTCGACAGCCTTGTTCCAGATGTCGGAGCGGCCGAGCCATTCCTCGGCGAAGATCTGGACGTCGTTGTTGGCGGTCGCCTGTTCGAGCGTCACCGAATTGCCGGGGATCGAATCCACCTGGCAGTCGTAGCCCTTCGACAGGATGGTTTTCATCACCTCGGTGATGAACGCGCCGCTTTCCCAGTCGATGCCGGCGAAGGTAACGGTCTTGCCGTCGCCGCAATAGGAGGCGCTGGCGTTGCCGGCAGAAGCGGCAAGCACGAGGCCGGTGGCGGCGAGGGTGAGTTTCAGTTTGCTGATCGACATGCGCATTCCCCTTTTTTTGATAGTCGCTTCGATTGCTACTTCAGTTTCATAAGCACCCGCGCGAAAGCACGGTCGATGTCTTCCTCCCGATCATGGCGTCCGTTGCGGATCTTCCACTGTCCCGCGACCATGACGTCGCGGACGGTCTCGCAGCCGAGCGCAAACAGCCAGCGGTCGAGGATCTGATTGCCGCTTGCGGCGGCGATGTACGGATTGGAGCCGCCGAGCACGACGAAATCGGCGCGGGCACCGACTGCAATGCCGGCAGCCTTATGGCCGACAGCCTGGGCGCCACCCTTGAGGGCCGCATCGAAAATGGTGTGGCCGACCGATGCGCCCGGGCCGGCGGCGAGCCGGTTGCGACGCCGGTCGCGCAGGCGCTGGCCGTATTCCAGCAACCGCAGTTCTTCGGCGACGCTGGTTGCCACATGGCTGTCGGTGCCGATGCCGAGGCGTCCGCCTTCGGCGATGTAGTCGACGGCTGGAAAGATGCCGTCGCCAAGATTGGCTTCCGTTGCCGGGCAAAGGCCGGCGACCGCGCCCGACCGTGCCAGCCGCTGTCTTTCCTCGTCGGTCAGATGGGTCGCGTGGATCAAGCACCAGCGCTCGTCGACGGGCATTTCGTCGAGCAACCACTGAACAGGGCGGCGACCGCTCCAGGCAAGGCTGTCTTCGACTTCCTTGGTCTGTTCGGCGACGTGAATATGGATCGGTTCGTTGACGGGTGCACGTTCGAGGATCGTGCGCATCTCTTCCGGGGTCGCGGCGCGCAGTGAATGGATGGCGTAGCCGAGCGTCTGGCCATTGTCGCGGCAGATCGGCGCCAGGCGTTCCAGGAGTGCGAGGAAACGATCGGGGTCATGCAGGAAGGGGCGCTGGCCGACGTTCGGGGCGACGCCGCCGAAATTGGCATGAGCGTAGAAGACCGGCAGATGGGTGAGGCCGATGCCGGTCGATTGCGCGGCAGCGAGAATGCGCAGCGACATCTCGGCCGGGTCGGAATAGGGCGTGCCGTCGGCGGTGTGGTGCAGGTAATGGAATTCGGCAACATGGCCGAAGCCGCCCTTCAGTATCTCCATGTAGAGCTTGGCGGCGATCGCCTCGACGTCGTCGGGGTTCACCAGTCCGACGGTGCGGTACATTTCTTCCCGCCAGGTCCAGAAACTGTCGTTGCCGCTGCCGGCGACCTCGGCGAGGCCCGCCATGGCGCGCTGGAAGGCGTGGGAATGCAGATTGGCGACGGCTGGAATGAGCGGTCCGGCAACGCGTTCGTCGCCGTCGGCGATCGTCTGATCGGTCTCAATGGAGGCGATGCCGCCTGACGCATCGAGCGCAATGGCGACATTCTGCGCCCAGCCTGTCGGCAGAAGCACATGGTCGGCGAAGAGCCGGTTGACGGGAAAAGTTGCCATGTTGCGATTTTCCTGTACGTAGTTGTATATGGAACTATAGATATTTTGCTGTGGCGCGCAAGCGCGAAATGAACGAAAAGAATCATTGCCGGATACGCATGATTTGTTTGCTTTCCGGAAAGGGCGGGAAAAATGCCAATAACGGCACTCAGGCGAAGGATCGAAATGGCCGCATTCGAGGACGGACCGGTGCCACGCTACGAGGCGGTGAAGCAGTTCATCCGCACCCGCATCGACAGCGGGGAATGGCCGGCACATCATCGTATTCCTTCCGAAAACGAGATCGTCGCCGATCTCGGCGTCAGCCGCATGACCGCGAACCGGGCGCTGCGGGAGCTGGCGACCGAGGGGGCGATCACCCGCGTTCAGGGGGTAGGGTCGTTCGTCGCAGCACACAAGGGCAGCACGGCGCTCTTGGAAGTGCGCAACATCGCCGACGAGATCCGCGAGCGCGGCCACGCCCATACTTCGCGCATGACGCTGATGCAGGAGGAGGTAGCACCTTCGGAAATCGGCTATGCGCTCGGGCTTGTTACCGGCGCACGAGTTTTCCATTCGATCATGGTGCATTCGGAAAACGGCCTGCCGATTCAGATCGAGGACCGGTTCGTCAACCCGGCCATCTGCCCGAAATACATGGAGCAGGATTTCCGCGACATGACGCCGAACGCCTATCTGACGGCGGTCGCACCGATCACCCGCACCGAACAGATCGTCGAGGCGGTGTCGCCGCAGCCATGGGAATGCAAGCTGCTCGGCATCGACCGCAACGAGCCTTGTCTTATGATCCGGCGTCGCACCTGGTCCGACACCGCCAATGTGACGACGGCGCGCCTGCTCTATCCCGGGACGCGCTATCGCCTTGAAGGTGTGTCGCAATAGTCAGGAGACCCGTTCGGTCGATTCGGAAGTCGGCATGATGCCGGATGTGATGGAGGCGACATTATGATTGAAGACGCGCTGAAGCTTCGCACGCAATTGCCAAGGCCCGATGTGACGCCCGAGGACGCTGCGCGCATTCTTTCGGAGCATTTCGGCCTTTCCGGCACCCTGACCGAACTGGGCAGCCAGCAGGATCGCAACTACCGGATCGACACCGGCGAGGCACTTTTCGTCCTGAAGATCTGCCGAGCGGCCTACGATCCGCTGGAACTGCAAGCCCAGAACGCCGCCTTGTTGCATCTCGCCCGTCAGACCGGCTCGGTGCGGGTGCCGCAGGTCATGCGCGCGCTCGATGGCAACGACATCGTCGATGTGACGGTGCGCGGCGAGGACTATCGCGTTCGCCTGTTGACCTATCTCGATGGCGTGCCGTTGACGCGGCGCAAACATCTGACAGCGGAAACCGTGGCCGCGCTCGGCGACATTGCCGGGCGGCTGGCGGTGGCACTCAGCGATTTCGATCATCCGGGCCTCGACCGCGAGCTGCAATGGGATCTACGCCACGCCGCACCGGTCGCCTTGCACCTGCTTTCCGCCATGACCGACGAGGGCCTGAAGAAGCGCATCGCCGAGGCGATGGTCGGGGCCATGCGCCGGCTGCAGCCGCTGACGGCCGATCTGCGCCTCCAGGCGATCCACCATGATGTGACTGACGACAATGTCGTCGGCCAACCGGATGCGGCCGGCCGGCCGATCCCGGATGGCGTCATCGATTTCGGCGATATTCTGAAGGGCTGGCTCGTCGCAGAGCTCGCCGTCACATGCGCTTCGCTGCTGCATCATGCCGATGGCGATCCTCTCTTCGTTCTGCCGGCCATCAGGGCCTTTCACGCGGTTTGCCCGCTTGAGGAAAACGAGCTGAAGGCATTGTGGCCGCTGATCGTTGCGCGTGCCGCGGTTCTGATCGCCAGTTCCGAGCAGCAGCTCACCATCGATCCTGAGAACGCCTATGTGCAGGGCAACGCGGCCCATGAGCGCGAGATCTTCGACGTTGCCGTCTCCGTACCGCCGGCCATGATGCAATACGCGATCCTGCGTGCCGTCGATGCGGTACCGGAGGCGACGATGCCGGTGGTGGGTGAGGGATTGCTCGTCGACATCGAGCCTGCCGGCGTGCGCCAGATCGATCTTTCCATCTTGAGCCCGCTGCTTCCCGAGGAGCGCTGGCAGCACGAGGCGCTGCCGGCCTCGTTGCTGCAGACGGCGGCGCACGCGATCGGGATGGCGTCGACCCGGTATGGCGAGTACCGGATGACCGAGAGCGCGCTTCGGGCGTCCGCGCCGATGCCGACCTTCGCCCTGCATGTCGATCTCTGCCTGCCGACCGGGACTGTCGTCAGGGCACCCTTTGCCGGCCGACCCGAATGGCATGACGGGCGGATGGTCCTGAACGGTGGGGCGGTCGTTCTCCATCTCTCCGGTCTCGAACCGTCCGAGGATACGGAAGAGACGGTTGCTGCCGGCACGCCGATCGGCACGGTGGTCGAGGCCGGCCATGGGCTTGGCCTGATCCGGGTGCAGCTCTGCCGCGAACCGGGACTGAACCCGCCGCTGTTTGTCCCGGCCCATCAGGCGGATGCGTGGCGCATGCTCTGCCCGTCACCATCAGGCATCCTCGGTTTCGACTGCGATGCGCCGAGACCGCATTCGACCGACCTGCTTGACCGCCGCAAGCGGCACTTCGCCAGGCAGCAGAAAAACTACTATCGCAATCCACCGCAGATCGAACGCGGCTGGAAGGAACATCTGTTCGACGTCGAGGGCAGGGCCTATCTCGACATGGTCAACAACGTCACCATCCTCGGCCACGGACATCCGCGGCTGGCGGCAGCGGTCGGCCGGCAATGGTCGCTGCTCAATACGAATTCGCGTTTCCATTATGCTTCGGTCGCCGAGTTTTCCGCGCGGCTTGCAGCACTCGCGCCCGATGGCCTCGACACGGTGTTCCTGGTCAACAGCGGCTCGGAAGCGAACGATCTCGCCTTGCGGCTCGCCTGGGCCTTTTCCGGCCAGCGCAACATCGTCAGTCTGCTCGAGGCCTATCACGGCTGGACGGTGGCGAGCGACGCGGTCTCGACCTCGATCGCCGACAACCCGCAGGCGCTTGAGACCCGCCCTGACTGGGTGCATGCCGTGGTGGCGCCAAACACCTATCGAGGCCCGTTCCGCGGCGCCGGCACGACCGACAATTACGTCCGGTCGGTTGCGACCAAGCTGCGCGAACTGGAGGACGGGGGGCAAGGCCTTGCCGGCTTCATCTGTGAGCCGGTCTATGGCAACGCCGGCGGCATTCCCTTGCCGAAAGGCTATCTCGACGCCGTCTATGCCATGGTTCGCCAGCGCGGTGGTGTCTGCATCGCAGACGAGGTGCAGGTCGGTTACGGCAGGCTCGGGGACTATTTCTGGGGTTTCGAGGAACAGGGCGTCGTGCCCGATATCATCACCATCGCCAAGGGCATGGGCAACGGCCATCCGCTCGGCGCCGTCATCACGCGGCGTGAGATTGCCGACGCCCTGGAGAAGGAAGGTTATTTCTTCTCGTCATCAGGCGGCAGTCCGGTGAGTTCCATCGTCGGTCAGACGGTGCTCGATCTTCTCGAAGAGGAGAAATTGCAGGACAACGCGCGCGTCGTCGGCGGCTACCTCAAGACGAGGCTCGAAGCGCTGGAGCAGCGGTTTCCGCTGGTCGGCGCCGTGCACGGCATGGGGCTTTATCTCGGTGTCGAGTTCGTCCGCGATCGCGAAACGCTGGAGCCCGCGACAGAAGAGACCGCGGCCATCTGCGATCGCCTTCTTGAGTTTGGCGTCATCATGCAGCCGACCGGCGACCACCTGAACGTCTTGAAGATCAAGCCGCCGCTCTGCCTCAGCCGGGAAAGCGCCGACTTTTTTGCCGACATGCTCACGCGTGTTCTTGACGAGGGTTGGTAGACGCGGGTCCCACCGACGGCAGACGCCGGTAGGACTGCCTCACCAGCCGGCGAATTCTGAAAGCACCGCGTCTGAAACCCGGCCGGCTACGACATCGCCAAAGGCGCGGTCGAGAATGTCGAGCGCCTGGTCGATGTCCGCGTCCGAGATCGTCAGCGGCGGGGTCATCTCCAAAACGTTCGAATTCATGCCGACATAATAGACGACGAGGCCGAGCTCATAGGCGCGGTAGATCAGCTTGGCCGTTTCTCTTGCTGCCGGTGAACGGCTGTCGCGGTCGGCAATCAGCTCCACGCCGCAGGCAAGGCCGCGTCCGCGCACATCGCCGATCAGCGTGTGACGCCCGGAAAGCTGCCGCAGGCCCTGGCGCAAACGTTCGCCCTTTCGGTGGGCAGCTTCGGCCAGTCCCTCGCGCTCGATGGTTTCGAGCACGGCAAGGCCGGCAGCTGTCGACACCGGGTTGCCATGTAGCGTCTGCATCGCAAAGGCCGTGGCGCAATCCATGATCTCGGCCGGGCCGATCGCTGCCGAAAGCGGCAGGCCGCCGCCGAGCCCTTTGCCGACCGTCAGGATATCGGGCACAAAATCCTCATGCTCGAAGCAGTGCATCCTGCCGCTGCGGCCGAGCCCGACCTTGACTTCGTCGCAGACGACGAGGATGCCGTGCCGTTGGCAGAGATCGGCAAATTTTTCGAAGAACCCCATCGGCGGCACGATCAGCCCGCCGTCGGACTGGATCGGCTCGATGAAGGCGCAGCCGATCCGCTCCGGCGGTGCCGAGGTCGCAAACTGCTGTTTCAGGAGGTCGAGGATTGCCTCGCCTGTAACGTCGCCTTGATAAGGCCGGTAGGGATCGGGGTAGGGCAGCAGGATCAGCCCCTCCGCCTTGGTCGCACCCGCCTGGACGCTGTGGCCGGAAAAGGCCATCGAGCCGGTGGTGCAGCCGTGATAGGCGCCAATGAAAGAGATGACGCCGGTGCGGCCGGTGGTTTTGGCGATCGCCCGGAAGACTGCTTCGTTGGCGTCGGAGCCGGAATGGCCGAACCACACCTTGTTGCGTCCCTTGCCGGGGAAAAGGCCGAGCAGTTTTTCCGCAAGGGCGGTCGCCGGTGCGTTGGCGGCGGAGAGAACGCTTGCGCCCGCCGGGTTGGCAACAGCCCGCGACACGGCCTCGACCAGGGCGGGATGGCCATAACCAAGGCTTGCAGCTCCCCAGGCGCCGGATAGGTCGATCAGCTCGCGGCCGTTCTCCTCGACGAGACGTACACCCTTGCCGCCGGCGATGGCGAGCGGAAAGAAGCGCAGCTTCTGCAGGTTGGCAATCGCGTGTCCGTCCCTGGCGTAAAGGCCTTCGGTCACGGGCGGCACTCCCTGAGGCTCGTCTGGAGACAACGGGTCAGCCGCTCACCCCACGCCTTTACGCCCGCGTCGGTATCGATCAGGTCATGCCTGACTTCGATCAGCACGCCCGGCAGCTGGCGCGCGTCGGCATGCACCGGCACCGTATAATCCTCGTCCGGGTGGATGTTGTAGGGCTCGTTGTCGCCGATCGTCAGTTGCTCTTCCGAACTCAGGTCCCGGATCAGCGACTGCGCGAAAGCCTCGGCATCGCGATAGAGAATGCCCGCCTGCCACGGGCGCTGATTGCCGAAATAGACGGGGGTGAAACTGTGCACGCCAACGACAAACGGCCGTTCACCCCTTGCCTGCCGTAGATCAAGGCGCCGGGAAACGGCATCGGCGAAGGGCCTGAACAGCGTATCGATCCGCTGCTGTCGCTCCATCTCGCTCAGATCCCGGTTGGCCGGGATCTCCGTCGTTTCGCTCACTTCCGGAATGAAGGACGGCGCCGAAAGCGGACGGTTGCAGTCGATCACCAACCTTGAATAGTTGGTGAAGAACAACGGCGCGTCGAGGCTGAGGCTTAGATGCTGGGCGAGTGCCAAGGCCCCGATGTCCCAGGCGATATGGCGCTGGCGCTCGTGTTCGGGCAATCCCATGTCACCGAGTGCACGCGGCATGCGGTTGGACGCATGCTCGCACAAAAGCAGGAACGGCGATTTGCCGTCCGGGTTAAACACCGCATAGGGCGGCGGCTCGTCGATCGCCAGAAGCGGCTGGCGGGCGTCGTGCCTGCCGCGTCGGTCGTCGGGGCTCTTGATGGCCGTTGTCGAAGTCATGGGAGCCTATCCGTATCAGTAGACGGCCGCGTAGCGGGCGCAGAGTTCGTCGGGGGAGAGGCCGTCGACGATCTCGATTTCCTTGCGCTTCATCGCGACGTAGCAATCGAGGAAGTCCTTGGCGAACCAGCCGGTCACCACCTTGTCTTCGGCAAGCGTTTCGAGCGCTTCCGGCAGGCTTGCAGGCAGGCGGCGGATGCCGAGCTTCTTCTGGTCCGCGTCGGAAAAATCGGACGGGTCCGAGTTGATCAGCGGCGGCTGTTCGAGGCCAGCCCGGATACCTTCGAGGCCGGCCTTGAGCAGGACGGCCAGCGACAGATGCGGGCTCGCGCAGGCGTCGGCGGCGCGGTACTCCATGTTGAACTGCTTGGCCGGATTGCTGCCGGGCAGATCCAGCGTCGGGCAGATGCGGAGCGTCGCCTCGCGGTTCTTTTCGCCAAGGCAGGTATAGGCAGCGCTCCAATGGTGCGGAACGAGCCGCATGTAGGAGAGCACCGACGGGGCGGTGAAGGCGGTCAGCGCCGGGAGGTGGCGGATAACGCCGGCGGCGAAAGACCCGGCGACCTTCGACAGGCGACCCGGGCGCGACGCGTCGAAGGTGACAGGATTGCCGTCAAGATCGGTGAAGCTGACATGTAGGTGCACGCCGTTGCCCACGCCGTTGGCGCTCGTCTTCGGTGCGAAGCTTGCGTTCCAGCCGAAGAGGGCGGCCACTTCCTTGGTGATGGCGCGGATCGTGGCGCCACGGTCGGCAGCGGTCAGCGCATCCGCCGGGCGGCAGGTGATCTCGAACTGGTCCTTGCCATATTCGGGCAGGAACATTTCCGGCTCGGCGCCCACCTCCTGCAGTGCCGTCATCAACAGCGGGCCGAAGGGTTCGGCACGGCGTTGCGCGCGCAGGCCGAAGGACGGCGCGTCGGGCCAGTCGACGCCGAGAAGCTGGAACTCCTGCTCGACGGCGGAGATGACTTTCAGCCCGGCCTCGCGCTCGAATTCCTCAAGCGTGCGCTTGAGCAAGCTGCGAACGCAGCACTCCCACGGGTCGCCTTTGAGGTCGGTGATATCGGAGTGATAGAAATGCAGCGGGGTGACGTCGGGCAGGCAGGTGACGCGCGCCTTGCTGGCGGGGTCGGCCATCAGCCTGAGGTCGCCGGCCGAGCCCCAGGGATTGTTTTCGGCGATCTGGTCGAAGGGTGTCAGCGCCAGATTGGCAGGCACCCAGCCGACGCCCTTGCGCAGATAGTCGTCGATCTGTGCAGCGGCAAAGCTGCGGCCGCGGGTGATGCCGGCGATGTCGGTGGTGACGAAGGTCGCGAGTTCCGTCAGTGCGGAATGAGCCTTGCCGTTGTTGGTCTCGGTCATGAATTCCCCTCTTGTCTCAAGATCTTCGGCAGCGGCTCAGGCTTGGCGCAGGCCCTGAAGGCGGTTGACGACGGTGTCGGTATCGGTGGTCCAGCAGTAGCCGGAATAGGCGCGGAGGGCGCCTTCGTGGCGCTCGGGGCTGTACGTCGCACAGGCGTCGCTGACGACGGTGACGAGATAGCCGCGGTCGGCGGCGTCGCGCACCGCCATGTCGACGCACTGGTCGGTGATGACGCCGGCGATGATCAGATAGCGGGTGTTGAGGTTGCGCAGGATGTAGTCGATGTTGGTCGAGTTGAAGACGCCGGAAGAGGTTTTCGGCAGCACGATCTCGTTGTCGACAGGCGCCAGTTCGGGAATGACCTGGCCCTCGGGCGAGCCCTTCGGCACATGCATGTCGGAAAGCTTGTGGTCGAGCGAGCGGTCGCGGCCGTCAAGCGTCAGGCTCTCGATGATGGTGTGCAGCACTTCGCAGCCGGAACTGCGGGCCGCCTCGAGGATGCGGACCTGGTTGGGGATCACCGTCTGGCGCAGCCGCTTGTGATAGTAGCTGTCGGCGTCCTGCGGGTGGGTCGGATCGAGATTGGGTTCGCACCAGATGCGCTGCATGTCGACGAACAGCACGGACGTGCGGCCGCGCTCGTAGTCGCTGTCGCGCCTCAGCATGTCGTCACCGACCTTCACTGTAACGGCACTCATTCGGATTCTCCTCGGTTGTGGTCCTGGCCTTTCGGCAGATAGTCAGCGGCCGTCGTCGACGTTCGGGTTGAGAGCGTCTTCGGTGATGGCGTAGCCGCGGCGCAGCTCCTCCATCTTCTCGATGCGGGCGCGCGATTGGGTGGCGAGACGGGCCGTCAGCGCGGCGATCAGCGCTTCCGTCTGGGCGATCGCCGGCACCATCGTGTCGTAGGGCGAGACCGTATCGACCGGCGCCGTCAGCGTGACGGTGGCGAATTCGGCGATCGGCGAAAGCCACCGGTCGGTGAACAGCACGATCCGTGCGCCTTGTGCGGCCGCCTGCTTGGCGAAGCGAATGGTGTCGTTCTGGTAGCGGCGGTAATCGTAGACGAACAGCACGTCGCGTTTGCCGAGATCGACGAGCTGGTCGACCTGGTCGGCCTGGCTGCCGTTGATCCAGCGGGTGTCGCCGCGCAGCTGCTTCATATGCGACCAGAGCAGGCCGGCGAGAAAACCGCTAAACCGACCGCCGAGGCAATGCGCTCGTGCGCTCGTGTCTGCCGCCGCATCGACCGCCGCCTCGAAATCCTCCGACGGCAGCATCTGCATCGAAGCTTCGAGCGCATGGATGCTGGCGCGCAGGAAGTACTGGTAGAAGTTCTCCTGTTCCAGCGACGGCCGCCGCTCGTCGAGCATCGACAGCGGCGAACTCATGCGTTCCTGCACTTCGCCGAGCAGCGCCTTCTGAAACTCCGGATAGCCCTCGAAGCCAAGCTTGTTGGCGAAGCGCACCACGGTCGGATTGCTGACCCCCGCCGACGAAGCCAGATAGGCAACGGTATTCAATCCCGCTGCCGGATAGTTCGACAGGAGCTGCCGCACGATCTTCAGTTCCGATCGTGTGAAAGTAATAGCCCCGTCTGTCAGTCGATCCCGGATTGCCACGATTTCCGCCTCCCAAAAATGATGGCTTGAACCCCGATTTCTAATTTTTGTTACATAATTGCTAGCAGAGAATGTTTTTTGAAACAAGATTGACATTTGATCGCGATGGGATAACTTTCATTACGGGAACTGGCCCGAGCCAAAAACAAAGGCGGGCCGACAATTCGGGGGAATGCAGATGGTCCGCGTCAGGCGAGAAACCGTCGTCGGTATCCTTTTAACGTCGTTGCCGCTGCTGGTGGCCGCTGCCGTCGCTTCGCTGGTTTTTCCGGGGAGCGGTGAGCGCCTCGTGACGCTGTTCATGATCAACGTGATCGCAGTGCTCGGCATCGGCATGTATGCTGGCAATTCGGGCATCGTTTCCTTCGGCCATGTCGGCTTCATGGCGATCGGCGCCTATGCGTCCGGCCTTCTCACCATCAACCCGATCGTCCAGAAGACGGCGCTGCCGCACCTGCCGGAATGGCTCGCCGGCATCGGCATGTCGTTCCTGCCGGCGCTTGCCGTGGCGCTGGTGGTCGTGGCGCTAGTCGCGGTGCTGATCGGAATACCCGTCGCGCGCCTTGCCGGTTCATCGGCTTCGATCGCGACGCTCGGCTTTCTCGTGATCGTCCATGTCGTGTTGGTCGCCTCGACCGATATCACCCGCGGCAGCCAGACCTTCTTCGGCATCCCGCGCGCGGTCAATCTGTGGGTGGCGTTGCCTTTTGCGGTGGCCGCCATCGCCATCGCCCGTCTCTACCGGGATTCGAGCGCGGGGCTGAAGTTGAGGGCCTCACGTGAGGACGAGATCGCCTCGACCGCCGTCGGCGTCAATGTCAGGCTTCATCGGTTTGTCGGCTGGGTCCTCGGCGCCATTCTGGCAGGGGCGGCGGGCGCGTTGCTGGCGCATTTCCTCGGCGCCTTCTCGCCCAAGGACTTCTATTTCAACCTGACCTTCGTGCTGCTCGCCATGCTGATCCTCGGTGGCGTCACCACCGTTTCGGGTGCGGTCGGCGGAACGGCCGTGATCATGCTGATCGTCGAGCTTCTGCGCAAACTCGAAGGCGGTGTCGACCTCGGCTTCGTCACGCTTCCGACGGTCTTCGGTCTCACGGATATCGGCATCGGCGTTGCGATCCTGGTGGTGATGTATCGGCTCCAGGACGGGATCTTCGGGGTCCGCGAGCTGGATGAGCGTCTTGCCTGGTTGAAGCGCTTTGCCGCAAAGCCTGCGACAGCCTCCGACAGCGCGCAAAAAATTGCTCCGGTCCCACCGGGCGGAACACTCAAGGTCGAAAATCTCGGCAAGAAATTCGCCGGACTTGTGGCGCTGGAAAACGCCAATTTCGAGATCAAGCCGGGTCTCGTGACCGGTCTCATCGGCCCGAACGGGGCCGGCAAGTCGACGCTGATCAACAGCGTCTCCGGCGTCGTTCCGCCGTCGAGTGGCCGCGTGCTGATCGACGGCAAAGATATCGCATCGCTGTCGGTTCACGCGGTTCCTGTCGCCGGCCTCGCGCGCACCTTCCAGAACATCCGCCTGTTCAAGAACCTGACCGTGCTCGAAAACGTCACGGTGGCGGCGAGTGCTTTGAAGGGCAATGGCGAGGACCCGATGGAAAGCGCCCGGCTGGTGCTTTCAGAGGTTGGGCTCGACGGCTTTTCCGACCAGCTTGCCGGAACACTTTCCTATGGCGCGCAACGCCGTCTCGAGATCGCCCGCGCACTGGCCTTGAGGCCGCGCTACCTGCTGCTCGACGAGCCGGCGGCCGGCATGAACCCTGCCGAAACGCAGGAACTGATGCACGTGCTCGACCGCATCCGCACGAAGTACCGCCTCGGCCTGCTCGTCGTCGAGCATGACCTGAAGCTGATCATGCGGCTCTGCGATATCGTCGTCGTCCTCAACAAGGGCCAGCAGATCGCCATCGGCACACCGGCGGAGATCCAGGCCAACCCGGCTGTGATCGAAGCCTATATCGGCCGTCGCCGTTCGTCAGCGCGGGCGCAGCATGAGGTTGTCGAGGCCACCGGTCTCCGGCCGGGCACAGGCAGCCTTCACAATCCAGCTTGATCAGCAAACGAAATCAGAAAGAGGGAGCTTACCGATGAAATCGAATCTCAGGGCACTGTGCCTCACCACCATCCTTAGCGGCTTCGCGCTGTCGCCGCTGCCGGCATTTGCCGAAGATTTGGTCATCGGTCTTGCCACCGCCCAAACCGGCGGCCTTGCTCCCTATGACCAGCCGTCGCTGAAGGGCCTGGAAATGGCCGTCGAGGAAATCAACGCGGCTGGCGGCGCTGCCGGCAAGTTCCCGATCAAGCTGGTGGCCAAGGACACGCGCTCGGACGCTGCCCAGACGGCACTGGTGGCGCAGGAACTGGTTGATCAGGGCGTCAAGATCATGATCACGCCTTGCGATGCCGATCCGTCGATCGCCGCCGGCCAGGTGACGCAGGCGGCGCAAATCCCTGCCTTCTCGTTCTGTGCGACCACCCCGACCATGCCGCTTGCTGTCGGCGACTACATGTTCGGCAACTATCCCGCCGACAACGTCCAGGCCGCAGTGCTCGCAGCCTACGCCGTCGAGAAGGGCTACAAGAAGGCTTACATCCTCAAGTCTCCCGATAGCGCCTATACGCTGAAGCTTCCGGAATATTTCGGCGAAGCCTTCAAGGCCAAGGGCGGCGAGCTTCTGGGCGAAGGCACCTTCAGCATGGGCCAGCAGGATTTCGGCGCCGAAGTCACCAAGATCAAGGCGATGAATCCGGCACCCGACGTCATCATGACGGCTGCCTACGAGCCCGATTTTCCGGCCTTCATCCGCCAGCTGCGCGGCGCCGGCGTCACCATTCCGATCCTCGGCAGCGACGGCATCGATTCGCCGACGACATTCGGACTTGGCGCCACCGTCGACGGCGTGGTCTTCACCACGGCCGGGTTTGCCAGTGAGGGCAGCCCGCTCGCCGACTTCAACGTGAAGTACAAGGAGAAGTTCGGTCAGGTGCCGGATACGGTCTACATTGCCAACGGCTACGACCTCGGCAAGGTCATCGACGCTGCCGTGACCGAAGCCAACAGCATCGACCCGGTCGCCATCCGCAACGCCATCGCCTCGCTCGAAAACGTCCAGGGTGTCACCGGCCCGATCAGCTACGCCGGCACGCAAGGCATGCCATTGCGTTCGGTCTCGCTGGTTCGCATCGGAGGTGGCAACCGCGAGCTGATCAGCCAGGGCGTTCCCGCCGCGGCCGACATTCCGGCCCCCTGAGCCGCCACCACTTGCGATCTTCGGCGCCGCGCCGGAGATCGTTCGGCCGCCTGCAGGGCCGTCTCGCAATCCATCGCAAGGACTTTGCCCCGATGATGCACAGTGAAATTCCCGCTCAGAAGCCCCTGCTCGAAGTGAGCGGCCTCAAGGTTGCCTATGGTGCCGTCGAGGCGCTGAAGGGGGTCGATCTCACCGTCAACAAAGGGCAGATCGTCACGCTGCTCGGCGCCAACGGCGCCGGCAAGAGCTCGACGCTGAATGCGCTGATGGGCCTGGCGGCAAAGAAGGCGGGGCGGGTGTCGTTCAATGGCCAGGACATTTCCGGCCTGCCGCCGGAACAGATCGTCAGGCTCGGCATGACGCTGACGCCGGAAGGCCGGCGCATCTTTCCAAGCCTGACGGTGGACGAACACCTGCTGCTTGGCGGCGCCATGCACAAGGCGCGCGGGGTGATATCCGACGTGCGCGAGGACATGCTGTCGCGTTTCCCGATCCTGAAAGAACGTCTTAGCCAGAAAGCCGGTTCGCTGTCCGGTGGCGAGCAGCAGATGCTGGCGATCGCCCGTTCGATGATGTCGTCGCCCGACCTTTTGCTGCTCGACGAGCCTTCGCTCGGGCTGGCGCCGCAGGTGGTCGACCTGATCTTCGACCTGATCGCCGGTCTGCGCCAGAAGGGCCTGACGATCCTGCTCGTCGAGCAGAACGTAGCACTTTCGCTCGAAATCGCCGACGCGGGCTATGTCATGGCGAACGGGCGCATCGTGCTCTCCGGCACTGCCGCCGAACTTCGCAATTCAACTGAAATCCAGGGTGCCTATCTCGGCGCTTGAGGCCGGGGGCAAAGAGGTCACAACGATGGACATGTTCCTGCAGCAGCTGGTCAACGCGCTGAGCCTCGGCGGCACCTATGCGCTTCTCGCGCTTGGGCTCGCGGTCGTCTTCTCGATCATGGGGCTGATCAATTTCGCCCATGGCGAACTGATGACGGCGGCGGGCTACGGGCTGTGCTTCGCCCTTCTGCTGGGCGTGCCCTTTCCGCTCGCCATCTTCGGCGCGCTGATGATCGCGGTGGCGCTTGCCATGTTGATGGAGCGCATCGCCTTTCGGCCGGTGCGGGGCGCGAGCGGCACGACGCTGCTTCTCACCAGCTTTGCCGTCAGCGCCATCCTGCGCGTCATCTTCCAGAACTTCATTTCGGCGCGGCCGAAGCCGGTGCCGATGCCGGAGAGCTTTTCCGGGACGATCGAGATCGGTGGCCTTCACCTCGGCCTGATCCAAGGCACATCGATCCTGGTCACGGTCATCATGCTCGTCGGGCTCAACCTCTTCCTGCGCACCACCGTTCTCGGCCGGGCGATGCGTGCGGCTTCGGAGGATTTCGCCATCGTCCGGCTGATGGGTATTCGCGCCAATGCCGTGGTTGCGACCGCCTTTGCCATTTCGGGACTGCTCGCGGGCGTCGCGGGCATTCTCTGGGTGGCGCAGCGCGGCAGCGTCGATCCGCTGATGGGCTTCCTGCCGGTCTTGAAGGCCTTCATCGCCGCGATCATTGGCGGGCTCGGCAGCCTCTCCGGCGCCGTTGCCGGCGGCTTCCTGCTCGGCTTCATCGAGGTGTTCCTGCAGGCCTATCTGCCGGAAAGCCTGCTCAGCTACCGCGATGCCTTCACCATCCTGCTCGTCATCGGCGTGCTTCTCTTCGCGCCGCAGGGGCTGCTTGCGCGCAAGACGATCGTCAAACTCTGAAGGGTTGCGCCCCACCTGTCGGTTGACCAGAAAAAACGCTCCGGCGTCGGAAATGTCAGACGGTGACAGATCCTGCTGTTTGACGAAAGGGGCATCCCCACGCCCTCATTCCGGCCTTGTGCCGGAATCCAGCGATCCGACGTCGGTCGGGTCAGAGGACTTTTCAGCCCAAGGACTTGGGCTGGCTGGATCCCTGTGACAGGCACAGGGATGAGGGAAGTCTTCGCTGGTGTCGGGATTTCCCGATCTGCTATGACGAGGCCTGACTTGTCGACTGTCCGCTGTCCATCATCGCCGTACGTTTTGTCGGAACCTCCAGATCCCCCTTGGGAAAGCTGCCACAAGCGGCGTTGCGCAACGCCTCGCTCCGAGCAGACAGACAGAATGCAACCGCTCCTTGTCAAACGCCAGAAGCGAAAAACGCCGCGGTGAGGGCCGCGGCGCATGGTTGGTTGGTCTATTTATTGGCGCAATTCCGGAGGGAAGACCTTCTCCGGATTTGCCTGCGATCAGCGCGCCGGCGGCGCGTACATCAGGCCGCCCTGGCTCCACAGCTTGTTGAGGCCGCGGTCGATCTTGAGCGCACTGTCCTTGCCCAGGTGCTTTTCGAAGACCTCGCCATAGTTGCCGACGGCGGAGATCGCCTGGAAGGCCCATGTCGGGCCGAGGCCCAGCGCCTTGCCGGCTTCGTTGTCGATGCCCAGGAACCGCTTCTGGCCGACCGTGCCGCTTTCCTGCATCTTGGCCGCGTTCTCCTTGGTGATACCAAGTTCTTCGGCCTCGATCATCGCGAACAATGTCCAGCGAACGACCTTGAACCACTGCTCGTCGCCCTGGCGCACGGCCGGTCCGAGCGGTTCCTTGGAGATGACTTCCGGCAACACGACGAAGCGGTCCGGGTCGTTCAGCGTCAGGCGCTGGGCGTAGAGCGCCGAGGCGTCGGTCGAATAGACGTCGCAGCGCGCCGTGTTGAAGGCCTGGATCGTCTGGTCGGGCTTTTCGAAAGCGATGACCTGGTACTGGATGTTGTTGGAGCTGAAGTAGTCGGCCATGTTCTGCTCGGTGGTCGTGCCGGTTTCCGTGCAGACGGAGGCGCCCGAGAGTTCCTTGACGCTCTTCACGCCGAGGTCGTTGCGCACCATGAAGGCCTGGCCGTCATAGTAGTTGACGCCGACGAAGCTCATGCCGAGATCGCTGTCGCGCGACAGCGTCCAGGTGGTCTGGCGCGAAAGCAGATCGACTTCGCCCGACTGCAGCGCGGTGAAGCGCTCCTTGGTCGAGAGCGGCACGTATTTCACCTTGTCCGGGTTGCCGAGCGTGGCCGCAGCGACCGCGCGGCAGAAGTCGATGTCGAAGCCGCTCCACTCGCCCTTGTCGTTCGGCGCGGAAAAGCCGAGCACGCCCTGGCTGACGCCGCAGCGAAGTTCGCCGCGTTCCTTGACGACATCAAGCGTGGCGGCGCTGGCTGCCGTTCCGGCGAGAAACGCCGCACTCGCAAGTGCTAGAATTCCAAGTTTCATTGTCCTGTTCTCCTCTTGTTATGCAGTTTTAAAGGCACGCGTCTTCGCTGCCGGGGCACGTGCGCGTCCCGGCCAACTGGCTATCGTTTCGGCGGTATCGAGCCCGGTCTTAACCGAGCTTCCTGCTCACATCCGCAAAGGTCTCTTCGAGGACGGCGAGCAGATGATCGGCGTCGCGTTTCGAGAAGATCATCGGCGGACGCATCTTCAAGACGTTGTCATGTGGCCCTTCGGTGCCCATCAACACGCCGCGCTGGCGGGCGCCGTTGGAAACGGCCCGGGCAAATTCGGTGGCGGGTGCCTTGGTATTGCGGTCGCTGACCAGTTCGATGCCAAGGAACAGCCCCATGCCGCGGACGTCGCCGATCACCTCGTAACGCGCCTGCATCGCCCGGAAGGAGCCGATGAGGTAGTTGCCGATAGCAAGTGCGTTGCCGCGCAGGTCCTGCCCCTCGATGACGTCGAGCACGGCAAGGCCGACGGCGCAGGAAACCGGGTTTCCGCCGAAGGTGTTGAAGTACTCCATGCCGTTGTTGAAGCTGTCGGTGACCTCGCGGGTGGTGACGACGGCGGCCAGCGGATGGCCGTCGCCGATCGGCTTGCCCATGGTGACGATGTCGGGAACGATCCCTTGAGTCTCGAACGCCCACCAGTGGCTGCCGACACGGCCGAAGCCGACCTGAACCTCATCGGCGACGCAGACGCCGCCGGCTTCGCGCACCAGGCGATAGACTTCCTTCAAGTAGCCTTCGGGCAGGAACACCTGGCCGGCAACGCTCGGGATCGATTCCGCGATGAAGAAGCCGAGGCCTTCGCCCTTTGCCTGCATGGCCGCGATCTGCTCTGCGACGCTTTCGGCAAAGCGCTTGCCGTGTTCTTCTGCCGGCCAATCGGCGGGCGCGCGATAGCTGTCGGGAACGGCAGCGACATGGACATGCGGTTTCGGGCCCTTGCCGCCTTTGCGACGGAATTTGTAGGGGCTGATGTCGATCAGCTCCTGCGTGGTGCCGTGATAGGACCAGTCGAGCGTGATGGCGTTTTCACGGCCCGTATGCGCGCGCATCATGCGCAGCGCCAGGCTGTTTGCCTCCGAGCCGCTGTTGACGAAACCGGCGACTGTCAGTTCTTTCGGCAGCGTCGCGGTCAGCCGTTCCGCATAGGCGACAATATTGTCGTGCAGATAGCGCGTGTTGGTGTTGAGGATCGCCGCCTGCTTCGTCATCGCCTCGACGACCGCGGGATGGGCGTGGCCGATGTGGCAGACATTGTTGAAGCAGTCGAGATAGGCGCGGCCACTGTCGTCGATCAGCCAGACGCCTTCGCCGCGCACGAACTTGATCGGCTTTTCGTAGGAGATCGACAGGTTCGGCAGCAGCAGTTCCTTGCGCAGCTTGACGATCTCGTCATGCGCACGACCGCTCTTTGCGTAAAACTCCTCGGCAATGCCGGCGAAGGTGCGCGCATCGGGGAAGAGCTCGGCCCAGACGTCGAGATATTGCGGTTCGCCGACGCCGATGATTTCGGTCGCCGAAAGGTTTGCGTCGATGGAAAGCTGCAAATGCAGGTGCGGCGCCCAGCCGCCGTTTTCCATCGGAGCACCCATTTCGCCGACGAGCGCACCGGCTTCGAGCCGGTCGCCAGCCTTGATCCGGCCCATTGTCTCGTGCGCCAGATGACCCCAGAGCGACACGAAGGGCGGGCAGCCCTCGGGTTCGTGGCGAAGCGCAATCAGGCAGCCGTAACCAAGCGGGTCCGCCTCGATCTCGACGCTGACGACGGTGGCGGCGATCGGTGTGAACACCTTGGTGCCGGCTGCCATGAACAGGTCGAGCCCGAGATGGCAGGTGCGGCGGGTGTTCTCGACCAGCCGTGAGACGAACATTTCGCCGGCATAGACGGTGCGCGCCTCACCCCAGGGGCCGATGCCGAGATCGACGCCGTTTTCGCGGCAATAGTCTTCCCAGATCGCCTGGGCCTCATCCGGCTGTTCACCGGCGGATTTCACCGTCATCGGATGATCAGGGTCGCCGTAGGGCACGAGCGCTGCTGGGTAGGTCGCGGCCGGGCGTTCGAGCAGCGGCGCGAGCGCCTTGCGGTTTTCGCTAATCCAGGCGGTAACGCCGCGCGTTCCCGGAGCTGCCTCGAAGCCGCAGGCCTTGCGCAGGATCGCGGTGGCAAAGCGCGGGTTCATCCGGTCGAGTTTGCGCAAGAGCGTCCAGGCTGGCCTTTCGCTGATGGCAAGGTAAGGATTGTCGGTCGTGTGGGCGCGGCGCGAGGCCGAGATCGTCACCGAGGTGACGAGCCGCATGGCGATGAGGTCGAAGAGAAGATCGACTTCCTCTTCGAGCAGCGGATATTCCGCGTGGAAGCCGCGGGCGATGGCGGCGGTGGCGCCGATCGGGTCGGGATGGTCGAGACCGGCATAGGCGGCGGCAATGGCGACTTCGGCAATGACGGGCGCATAGAGTGCGTCGCCGAAATCGATCAGCCCGGAGATGCGGTCATGATCTGATTTGTCGACCAGTACGTTCCAGTCGTTGGCGTCGTTGTGGATGACAGCCGACCGCAGTGTCGCCAGCCTCGGCTCCACCGACTTTGCAAAGCGGACAAGGAAACGCTCCAGCAATGCGCGGTCATCCGGCTCGGTTACATGGTTCAGCCTGTCCCTGGAACGGCCGGCCTTGCGAATGTCCCAGTCGAGGTCGCGCAACGCACCCGGATGCATGAAGCCTTTCAGCGAGGCGTCGAAGCGGCCGAGCATCTGGCCGAGCGACTGGAGCGCACTGGTGCTGCGGCCGGTTTCGGCGAGCGGGTTGCCCGAGACCCAGCTGACGAGGCGCAGCCTGTGGCTGACGCCGTGCTGGCTGGTGGTTCCGGCAAGGCTGGTGCCGGCCAATGTCGGCTTGATGTGCGGCACCGGCAATTCGGCGGCAAAGGTTCCGACATGGCTGAGCAGCGCCGTCTGGAAGTCGCTCTCGACCTCGGGCTCGGCGGCATTGACGACCTTCAGGATATAGGTGGCGCCGTCGGCGGCCTCGACCTTGAAGTTCTGGTCGCGTTCGCTGGCCAGCAGCGACAGCGTGCCGGAAAGGCCGTAATGCTGCTTCAGCAGTGCTGACGCAGCGTCGATAGAAAAGTCTGGTGTCGTCTTCAGCATGTCGTTCATGGGAACCCTCGTCTTGAGAGGCAGAGTTGCACGAGCGGCCGACGCATGCATCCGGCATTATGCCGGTTGCACCGACATTATGTTTATAATAACCGTCATCTTGTCGGCGCGCTCGGAGGCGGAAATCATGCAGGACATCGACGCGATCGACCGGACGATCCTCAGCATCCTGTCGCGGGAGGCGCGCATCCCGATGAAGTCGCTGGCGGGCAGGATCGGGCTTTCCCGAAGTGCGACGACGGAGCGCGTCACCCGCCTGGAAAAGGCGGGCATCATTCGCGGCTACCGCGCCGATATCGGCCAGCTGGAGGAGGGGCAGATCCAGGCCTTCCTGCTCGTCACGCTGCAGCGTACGCCGTCGATCGGCGTGCTTGACCGGCTCGCCGGCTTTTCTTCCGTGCGCAAGGTTTCCTCCGTCAGCGGCCAGCTCGATCTGGTCGTCGAGGTCGAGGTCGGCTCCATCAACGCGCTGAATGAACTGCGCAACGAAGTGGCGACCATGGACAACGTCGAGGATCTGACGACGTCGATCGTGCTCAGGCGGGATATCGAGCGTAGCTGATATTCCCGGGGATATCGAAAGAACCTGAGGCGTATCACCCCTCGCTCAGCATCTCCGCCTCGCCGGAGAAGCGCTCGACCAACGTACGGCGCACGCGGCCGATGTCGCGCAACGGCGGCTCGCCGAAGTGGCGGGCATATTCGCGACTGAATTGCGACTGGCTCTCGTAGCCGACCTGATGGCCGGCATCTCCGGCATCGAGACTTTCTTCCAGCATCAGCCGCCGCGCCTCCTGCAGCCGCAACTGCTTCTGGTACTGCAGCGGGCTCATTGCGGTGATCGCCTTGAAATGGTGGTGCAGCGACGAAACGCTCATCGAGACCCGGCTCGCTAGGTCGTCGATGCGCAGCGGCCGGGAATAGTGCTCCTTCAGCCAGGCGACGGCGCGGCCGACCTGATGCGGCTGGCTTTCGACTGTTGCCATCTGGCGAAGCCGGTGGCCGTGCGGGCCGGTCACCAGGCGATACAGAATTTCCTGCTCGACCAGCGGCAGCAGTGCGGGAATATCGTCGGGCCGGTCGAGTAGCCGCAAGAGCCTGAGTGCTGCATCTTCGAGGTCAGGTGTGATCTTGCTGACCGTCATGCCGCGCGGCGAGGCGGAGGCCGGCATATGCCCCTGCGCCAGAAAGTCGAGCAATGCCGGAATCTTGGCCGTATCGATCTGGAAGGCGAAGCTGAGATAAGGCTCGTCGGCCGAAGCCTTGCAGACCTGCGACAACACCGGCAGGTCGATCGACGTCAGCAGATAATCGGAAGCGCCATAGATCAGCGTCTCGTCGCCGAGTACCACGCGCTTGGCGCCCTGGACGATGATCGCAAGGCTCGGCTTGTAGGCCGCGCAATTGACGGGTGCGTCGCCGGAATGGCGATGAATGCTCAAACCTGGGATTGCGGTCTGGTGGTCGCCGTCCTTCCCGGTGATCCGGGCAATGACGTCGATCATGTCCTGTCTGGCAGTCTGTCGCGTGGCTGTCATATTCTGTGGTCTTTCCAGCGGCTTAGCATTGTGTGCGGCAATGCTCAGATAAGGCTTCGAAGCGCTATTGCCATCATATATTTTTCATTCTTGCAGGATCGGGCAAAAACTTTGCAGGATCGCGATAACGCTTTTGCCGATCGCGAACGCATAGTCCCTGCCTGCGATCTGCCGGTAACGCTCCGGTCATTTCGCATCTCCCAAAATTGAAGGACAGACTGATGGCCATTGCAAGAGGATATGCGGCGACCGACGCGTCGAAACCGCTGACGCCCTTCACCTTCGAACGTCGCGAGCCGCGCGACAACGACGTGGTGATCGACATCAAATATTGCGGCGTCTGCCACTCCGACATTCACCAGGCACGCAACGAATGGGGCAACTCGGCCTTCCCGATGGTCCCCGGCCACGAGATCGTCGGCATCGTCACCGCCGTCGGCTCCAAGGTCACCAAATTCAAGGTGGGTGACCGCGCCGGCGTCGGCTGCTTCGTCGATTCGTGCACCACCTGCGCGACACGCGACGTCGATCTGGAGCATTACATGCCAGGTCTGGTGGTGACCTATAACGGCGTCGAGGCCGACGGCAAGACAGCGACGCAGGGTGGCTACTCCGACAGCATCGTCGTCAAGGAAGGCTATGTCCTGTCGATCCCGGAAAACCTGCCGCTCGACGCGGCGGCACCGCTTTTGTGTGCCGGCATCACGCTCTATTCGCCGCTTCGTCACTGGAAGGCCGGTCCCGGCAAGAAGGTCGCGATCGTCGGCATGGGCGGTCTCGGCCATATGGGCGTCAAGATCGCCCACGCCATGGGCGCGGAGGTGACGGTGCTCAGCCAAAGCCTGTCGAAGAAGGAAGACGGGCTGAAGCTCGGTGCCGACCACTACTTCGCCACCAACGATCCGGAAACCTTCAAGACGCTTCAGGGCCAGTTCGACCTGATCATCTGCACGGTCGCAGCCGAGATCGACTGGAACGCCTATCTCAACCTGTTGAAGGTCGACGGCGATTTCGTGCTGGTCGGTATTCCGGAAAATGCCGTGCCGGTCCATGCCTTCGCGCTGGTTCCGGCCCGCCGCAGCATTTCCGGCTCGATGATCGGTTCGATCAAGGAAACCCAGGAAATGCTCGACTTCTGCGGCGCCCACAACATCGTCTCGGAGATCGAAACGATCAAGATCCAGGAGATCAACGAAGCCTACGAGCGTGTCGTCAAGAGCGACGTCCGCTACCGCTTCGTCATCGACATGGCGTCGCTCGACGCGGCGTAAGCGCGGGTTCAGGGGTGCCGTACTAAAGTGCTTGCCCCGGGATCCCATCGGCTCCCGGGGTCATTCTTATTTGGTCTCAGACGAGCGGCAGTGGCCCGTCGTTCTTGATCTCTTCCATGACAGCATAGGTGCGGGTTTCCTTGACGCCCGGCAGCGTCCACAGCACCTGGCCAAGGAAATTGCGGTAGGCCGCCATGTCCTCGAAGCGGGTCTTGACGAGATAGTCGAAGCCGCCGGCGACCATGTGACATTCGAGAACCGCCGGCGCCTGCTTGATCGCGATCGCGAACTGATCGAACACGTCGGGCGTCGTCTTGTCGAGCATGACCTCGATGAAGACGAGCAGGCCGAAGCCGAGCTTCTGCGGATCGAGACGGGCGCCGAAGCCCGAAACATACCCTTCCTTCAACAGCCGGCGCAGTCTTTCGCTTGTTGCCGTCGGTGACAGGCCGATGCGATCGGCAAGCTCCAGATTGGTGATCCGGCCATCCGCCTGCAGGATGTTGAGAATTCTACGGTCTATCTTGTCGATCTGATGCATCGTGCCGCCTCCCGCTCGCGCCTCAGGCGGCAAGTCGCGTTTCCGCGAGTTTCACCCAATAGGAAATCCCGTGCGGGATCGCTTCGTCGTTGAAGTCATAGCCCGGGTGGTGCAGCCCGGCGGTGTCGCCGTTGCCCATGAAAATGAAGGCCCCCGGGCGGGCGAGCAGCATGTAGGAGAAATCCTCGCCGCCCATCATCGGATCGAGCGACGGCCTGATATTGCCTTCGCCGGCAATTTCCGCCGCTGCCTTCAGCGCGTAGCCCGTCTCGTCCTCATGGTTGACGGTCACCGGATAGTTGCGGCTGTACCAGACATCGACGGTTGCGCCATAGACGTCGGCGATGCCTTCGGCGATCAGCCGGATGCGGGTCTCGCCGATATCGCGCACTTCGGGCTTCAGGGTGCGCACGGTGCCGCCGAGCACCGCCTCCTCCGGGATGACGTTGTGGGCAAAGCCGGCGTTGAATTTGGTGACCGAGACCACGACGGAAGCGAGCGGATCGACCGTTCTCGACGCGATTGTCTGCAATGCAGTGACGATCTGCGTGCCGATGACGATCGGGTCGATCGTCTTGTGCGGCTGGGCCGCATGGCCGCCACGGCCCTTGATGGTGATGGTGAACTCGTCGGTCGAGGCCATGATCGCGCCGACGCGGCTGCCGAAATGCCCGACGGGCATGCCAGGCATATTGTGCATGCCGTAGACTTCGGCGATGTCGAAGCGCTCCATCATGCCGTCCTTGACCATCTCGTTGCCGCCGCCGCCGCCTTCTTCTGCCGGCTGGAAGATGACCGCGACGCTGCCAGCGAAGTTGCGGGTCTCGGCCAGATATTTGGCCGCGCCGAGCAGCATGGCGGTGTGGCCGTCATGGCCGCAGGCGTGCATCTTGCCGGAAGTTTCCGACGCCCAGGACTTGCCTGATGTCTCGGTGATCGGCAGCGCATCCATGTCGGCGCGCAGGCCGATGGTGCGGCCAGCACCGAGATTGCCCTTGATCAGGCCGACGACGCCGGTCCGACCAAGGCCGGTCACGATTTCGTCAACGCCGAACTCCTTCAGTTTCATTTCGACGAAGGCTGCCGTATTTTCCACCGCGAACAGGAGCTCGGGGTTCTTGTGCAGATGACGCCGCCATTCGGTGACTTCGTTTTGCAGTTCGGCGGCGCGGTTGAGAATCGGCATGAGTTGAGTCCTGTCGGTCTGTTCGATCACATCTATCTGCGGTGGATTGGCGCAGCAGCCAACGAATGGGCTTTGCCATCTCCTCGCCATATAGGCTAAATAGCCGGACGAGACGAGGCAACAGCGGAATTTCGAGGACTATGGTGGTGACAGCAGGATTTTTCATGCGAGGCAAGGCAAGAGCAGTGGGTATCGTGGCCGGTGCCTGCGCGAGCCTTCTCATGGCTATGCCGGCGGTTGCCAATCCGCGGCTCGTCGTCGACGTCAATACGTTGAAGGTTTACGAGCATCAGGACATCTTCCAGAAATGGTATCCGGCGTCGCTGACCAAGCTGATGACGGCCTATACCACCTTCCGGGCGATCAAGTCGGGACAGTTGGCGCTGACAAGCCCTGTGGTGATGACCAAGAACGCCGCTTCGGAGCCGCCGAGCAAGATGTTCTACAAGCCCGGCCAGGCGATGACGCTCGACAGCGCGCTGAAGATGATGCTGGTGAAGTCGGCGAACGACGTGGCCGTGGCGATCGCCGAAACCGTTGGCGGTTCCGAGCCCGCCTTCATCGACAGGATGAATTCCGAAGCGCGCCGCATCGGCATGACGTCGTCGCATTTCATCAATGCCAACGGCCTGCCGGGGCCCGGCCAGTACACCACCGCGCGCGACCTTGCCGTGCTGGCGATCACGCTGAAGCGCGAGTTTCCCGAATACGCGTCCTATTTCTCGCTGGAAGGGTTCACCACCGGCAAGAAGGACTATGCGAACTACAACATGCTGATCGGCCGGTTCGAAGGCGCTGACGGCATGAAGACCGGTTTCATCTGCGCGTCCGGTTTCAACCAGGTCTCCTCGGCGACGCGTGATGGCCGCAGCGTCGTTTCCGTCGTGCTTGGCGAAGACAGCCTCGGCGCCCGTGCCGACGAATCCGCGCGCCTGCTGCAGACGGCGCTGACGACATCGGGAACAGCCAAGCCGTCGCTGGTACAGATCGCGCCTTATGGTGAAACGCGCGACCTGGTTGCCGATGTCAGCAAGCAGATCTGCTCGAAAGCGGCAGCCAAGGTGCGCAGCGAAGGGCGTGACGAAGCCGGGCGGCAGAAGCTGCTCTCGCCGTTCATCCACGAGATCGGCCGTCCGCTGAAGCTGGCCTTTGCCGGCCTCATCCCCGGCAGCGGCGACAAGCTGGCCAAGGTGGGCGCCGATCCGGCTGGCCAGGGCGATGTCGCCAATGTGCCGATCCCGGTGCCGCGGCCGAGCCTCTGATCGGAGTTTCCAATGGTTAGCCCACTGCCGGCCGTGCCGGTTTCGATCCTGACCGGTTTTCTCGGTGCGGGCAAAACGACGCTGCTGAACCGGCTTCTGAAGGACCCGGATCTCTCGGATACGGCCGTCATCATCAACGAATTCGGCGATGTCTCCATCGACCACCTGTTGGTGGAAGCCTCAAGCGACGGCGTCATCGAGCTTTCCGACGGCTGCCTGTGCTGCACGGTGCGCGGCGAGCTGGTGGATACGCTTGCCGACCTCATGGACCGGATGCAGACCGGCCGGATCAAGCCGCTGAAGCGCGTCGTCATCGAGACGACCGGACTTGCCGACCCGGCGCCGGTGCTGCAATCGGTGATCGGCAACCCGGTGATTGCCCAGAGTTTTCGTCTCGATGGCGTGGTGACTGTGGTGGATGCGGTCAACGGGCTGCAGACGCTTGCCAACCACGAGGAAGCTCTGAAGCAGGTCGCGGTCGCCGATCGCATCGTCATCAGCAAGGCGGACCTTGCCGACCAGGCACAATTGGACGAGTTACGGTTGCGACTGCGGGCGCTCAATCCGCGCGCGCCGTTCATTGATGGCGACAGTCCCGAAGCAGGGCGGGGCGCGCTCTTTGCCTGCGGCCTTTACGACCCGGCGTCGAAGATCGCCGATGTCGGCCGCTGGCTGCAGGACGAAGCCGATCATGGGCATCATCTCCACGATCAGCATCATCATGACGGCGACCACGGCCACCATCGCGATCATGATCACCACCACCACCACCACCACCACCACCACCATCATCACGATGCGACGCGCCACGGGGCGGACATCCGTTCGTTCAGCATCGTGCATGACAGGCCGATCGAGCCGATGGCGCTCGACATGTTCATCGATCTATTGCGCTCGGCCCATGGCGAGAAGCTGTTGCGGATGAAGGCGATTGTCGCAGTCTCCGACAATCCGGAGCGGCCGTTGGTCCTGCATGGCGTGCAGAATGTCTTTCACACGCCGGAGCGGCTGTCCGTCTGGCCGGATCCGGCTGATCGGCGCACGCGTATGGTGCTGATCACCAAGGGGTTGAGCGAAGCATTCGTGCGCGACCTTTTCGATGCCTTTACGGGCAAGCCACGCATTGATCGTCCCGACGCGCAGGCGCTTTCCGATAATCCTCTCGTGGTGCCTGGAATGAAATTCTAGAATTGTTTGCGTGACGCCGGCCGTCTTTTGCTGCAAATGGCGCGGGAAACGGTTAAAATCTGTAGTACTTTCGGGTGACGTTTCAGCAGGCGCATAAACATTTTTGGGCTAATATTTTGGCTTTACTTCTAACTTGCCGAAACCGCTCTGAGAATGGCGATGTTTGTGCCATGGACGCGTGGATTCACCAATCAACACGCGGTGTCAGATCTATAACTGCCTGTAAAGATTGAAGTCAACGAACCTTTGTCCGGTTTTTCCCATACGGTGCTTGTCGGCCTCTTAAATCAAAAAGGGCGAGTATTTGCGCGGTATTGTCGATGTTTAGTCCGCGCCTTTCGCCACGTCGGACCGATATTTCTGTGCTTGCCAAATTAACTAGAAGTTAGTGTCTTCTTTAAAACACTGATCTGATGAACTAGCATGTTTGTTGCGGAGGGAGAGCAACGACCATGTCGATATCAGTTGCATTTGTTGACGACCATCCGATCCTCCTGGAAGGACTGGTCAGCTTATATTCTGGAAAAAGTGACCTCGAGATCGTCGCGAAGGGCGAAAACGCGGTCGATGCTTTGAAAATAGTTGAAGAATTTTCACCTGAAGTTCTCGTGCTCGATTTGAGCATGCCCGGCGATGCCATTGCGGCTATCGAGCTGGTTACGCAAAAATACAAAGACACGCGGATCATCGTCTTCACCGCAAATTCAAGCATTGAAACCGCGATACAAGTCCTGAACTACGGGGTCTCTGGCTATGTGCTGAAGGGCAGCAGCGCCAGCGACCTGCACGAGGCCATACGCACGGTCTATGACGGTGAAACGTTCATCACGGCGGGGTTCGCGACCAAGGTCATCATGGCCATGAAGACAGCGGAAATCCGTCGGCGATCCCAGGCACAACGACGCCTGAGCCTGCGCGAAGAGCAGATCGTTCGCCATCTCATGCGTGGCAGCACCAACCGCGAAATAGCGGCCTGCCTCGATATCAGCGAAAAGACCGTCAAGCATTACATGACGGTGTTGATGCAGAAACTCGACGTCAGGAACCGTGTGGAAGTGGTGCTGGCGGCGCAGCGCCTGGATGTGTTGCCGGACGGCTCTGCCGAACGCAGCGCATCACGGCGCATCAACTAGCGCATGTCGCGCAAAGCGGTTTTGCGGTGACGACATGCTCTAGTGACGATCGAACGAGCCGCCGCTGTGATCGAGTGTCAGAACCGCTGTTACCACCGTTCCGCTCGCCCGGCGGATGGTACGCATGCGACCGCCAAATGCGCGAATGCGGCGCTTCTGCGTGATGGTGCCGAGCCCTGTGCGGCCGGTGCTGCGCACGGACACAGTCGTCGATGGTGCGGTGCCCACATCGGCCACGGTGATGAAGAGGCGGTTATGGCGCGTGCCGTAGCGCAGGTGCTGGCGGTTGCCCGGCGCATGTCGCTCGCTGTTCATCAGGGCTTCCTGGATGAAACGATAGACGCAGATGTTGAGGTGTGGATCGACCGTCTGCGAGGCGATCAGTCCGACAACATCGATCTCGCGGCCGATGACATCCACGTGCCGCCTTACCGCAAGCTGGATCGTGTCGCTGAGCGACATGTCGTCGAGCTCCGGCAGCACGAGATCGGTCGAAATGTTCCTCAGCTCCTCAAGTGCCGTCGTAACCGTACTGACCAGCTTGTCGATATCCTGCCGCCTTACCGGATCCGCTGACTGGCCGCCGATCGGTTGCGTGGCCATATCGCTCAGCCTCAGCTTCAGCAAGGTCAACAGCTGGACCGGACCATCGTGCAGATCCGTACCGATCTGGTCGAGGATCATCTCATTGAGCTTGCCGGCCTCGAGCCGCGCCGTTTCCGCAGCCCCACGCAGCCGTCGGTTCTGGTTGGAGAGTTCCAGCGCGCGTCGCAGGCTGTGGCGGATGGCGGCGTGTTGGCGATCGATGAGCAGGCTGCCGCTACGAACGATCAGGAAGAGGAGCGCCAGCATCGGGACCGAGACGAGAAGCACGATGCTGATCGTCTCCCGCCAGGCCGTCGACAGTTCGCCCACCAGGAAATCGGGGCGCTCGTAGAATTCACCGACCAACAGCACCTTGCCGGCTTCGTTTCGCACGAGCGGGGCGTAGACCTCGATGTACATGCCGCGCTGCTCGTCACCGGTGTATTCGTGTTTCTCGATCATCGTACGCGAAACGACGATCTCGCCCGCCAAGGCGCGCTGTAGCTCTTCGAAGACAACCTCCTCGTCGATCTCCTTGCCCGAAGTCGAATACATCAGGCTTCCGTCTGGCCCCCAGATCTTCAGCTCGTGGACATGCTGGCCGAGCGCGCTGGTGCCCAGCAGCTGCTTGAGTTTGTCTTCGACGAATGGCGGCAGCACGCCGCGTTTGATGTCCTCCTCGGAGATCAGCGGCGCAACAAATGTCTGGAGATAGGCAGCGCCGAGCGAGCCGACGCTATTGAAGACGGTCTTTTCCAGACGGTTCGTCGTCCAGACCGCGAGTGCGATCATCAACGCCACAACGACGAAGGAGGCAATGATGATGAACTGCACCTCAAGCCGCAGTCGCTGGAATGTCGACAGCAGGTTTCTCAAGGTTGCTGCCTGGCGCAGGTTCAGCAGGAAGGTTTGCTTGGCGGTTTCTGTGTCGTTCCCAACGGAGTCCATGAAATTTGCCCGATCACCTGCTAGTGTTTTTATGTTCCCTGTTCTTTAAAAATGCGACCGCCAATTCCGGCATCACAGGCAAAAAACGCGATAAATCGGATTTCGCACGCTGGTTGTCAGTTTGGCAGACATTCACTCTGTACGATCCTGCAAAATCTAGCGGCGACTAAGGTCCGACTCTAGGGGACCTTAGTCGGTGGTCGAACGGGCCTTTGGTCGCGAAAATCACACGACGTTATTCGTCGCGCTGACGACGGCTTCGCTGCGCGTCCAATTCTTCCACCATGGTCTCACCTGATCACCGGGGGTGGCGATAGCACCGTTCCGCTCGAGAATGACGATCCGTTGCTCATAGGGGTGGCTGGCCAGTTCGCAACCGCGGACGATATTCCGATCCATTTTGCGCTTCATCGCCCTCATCCGCTCCACTGAGGACCGCGACGACGATTGCCCTATCAACACGGCCACGCCTTTCGTCAAGGAAACCCGACCCACGGGCGCATGCGTCGCATCAGGTCTGCCAGCGCGAACGCATTACACAAGGGACGCGGTGCGGACGGTTCAAGACCACGGACGCTGCTGTTTGGCTTCAAGCGCCCTTGCGGATCAGAAAGCGATAACCGCCGTCGGCCGGCGAGGCCGCTTCGAGGCTGTGGCCGTCTTCCCGGCAGAAATGCGGGATATCGATCACCGCCATCGGATCGGTCGTCTCGATCTCGAGCAGCGCGCCTGCAGCCATGGAGGCGATGCGTTTGCGCGCCTTCAAAACGGGAAGGGGGCACTTAAGCCCCCTGAGGTCGTAAATCGTCTTCTCTTCGCCAGGCATCAATTGCCCCAGATCTTCCAGAACGGCCGCTTCTTCGGTGGCTGCTCCACGGCAACAGGCGCTTCGGCTGCAGGCTCGACGGCGCCTTCGGCATTTGCCGATGCCACGGCGGTCGTCTCGGGCTGAACCTTTTGCTGGGCTCCAGCCGACCGTGTCTGCTTTGCCGCTGTGCCTGCCGGTTGTGTCTGCGGCTGAACGGCAGCCTGTTGCTCCGGAGCTTCGGCGACGGGTGCCGGTGCCTGTTCTGCGGGTTCGCTCCTGGAGAACAGGCTCCAGAAGGATTTCTTGGCCGGCTGCTCGACGGCTGCCTGCAGCACGGGCTGGGGGATCGGGTTGGCGGCCGGAACCGGCACATGGGTGCCACCCTGTGTCGCCTTTTCCAGTTCCTTCTTCTGGATCTCGACAGCCAGCTTGGTTTCTTCGGCTTCCTTCTGCGCGGCTAGCTTCTTTTCGAGGTCGCTTGCCTTCATCAGCTTGCCGGCATCGATCGAATTGCCGGTCGGCGCGTAGGCAAGCTCGCGGCCGGTGCGCTGCTTGGCGACGATCGCCTTGCGCTCGGCCTCGCTCGGCTCATACCAGACCATGCCGTCATACTTCTTCATGGCCTTGTCGTAGTCGAGCTTATAGCCCTTTTCGAAAGTCGACATGGCCATCTGCAAGGCAGGTGGGGTCGACATCGCCGGGCACGTGCCGCCCGGGTTGAAGGCGGCGCTGCCCTGCTGGTTGAAGACGTATTTCTTCTCGCAGACATTGATTTCCGGAGGACGCTTGGTGACTTCGAACTGATCGTAGCCGACCTTCAACATGTTCCAGAAATCGATGTTGGGATTGTTGCGATGACGCGCCATGTTCTCGGCGGTCATGCGGAAAGGAAATGCCTGCAGCTGGACGCTCTGCTGTCCGCCCTTGAAGGCGTCGCGCGCCATGGCGAAAATCTCGATCATCTGCTCGTCGGTCATCGAGTAGCAGCCGGACGACGAACAGGCGCCGTGGATCATCAGATGCGTACCCTGACGGCCGTTGGCGCGGTCATAGGTGTTGGGGTAGCCGGTGTTGATCGCCAGATAGTATTTCGAGTTGGGATTCAGCTGCTGCGGGAACAGCGGATAGAAGCCCTCCGGCGCCTGACGGTCGCCTTCTTTCACCTTCGGACCAAGTTTGCCCGACCAGGCGCAAATCTTGTAGCTCTTCAAGAGCTGGAAGCGGTTGGACGTGTTGGCCTTCCAGACTTCGAGCGTGCCTTCTTCCTTGAAGATGCGCAGCGCGATCGGGGATGTCTTCTGCATCCCGAGCTCGCTCATCTTGGCGCTCATCTTGCTCGAGAGCTGATATTCGGTCTTGTTCTTGACAGTCGAAAGATCGACCGTCGCCGTATCCAGGGCATCGTTGGTGCAGCCGGCAAGCAGCGCGGCGACAGCGGCGGTGGCTACAAGGTTTCTCAAGCGCATCGGCGAAAGCCCGTTCAAACCAAAATTCGTCAGTGAGAGCCGCGTTCGCAGAAGGGCCCTTAGGGAATCAGTAAGCCATTATACTTCACGAATTCTTAACCCTGCAGGGCACGCTGCGCACGCCGTTGTTCATGACCGTACGAATATGGCCAAGATTTGGCCACAGTCCGATTTGTGGTTGCGAATTTTCGGCGAACAATCGCGTCGGATCAGAGGTTCCGGCCGATATTCAGGTACTTCTGTCGGCGATCGGTGCGCAATTCGTCGCCGTTGCGTCCGGACAATTCCTTCAGAGCGTCGGCAATCACCGTTCCGGTGCGGGCGATCACCGATTGCGGATCGCGGTGCGCGCCACCGACAGGCTCGGGAATGATGCCGTCGATCACGCCGAGCGCCTTCAGGTCCTCTGAGGTGATCTTCATGTTGCTGGCGGCTTCCTTGGCGCGGGTCGAATCGCGCCAGAGGATCGAGGCTGCGCCTTCCGGCGAGATGACGCTGTAGATCGCATGCTCGAGCATATAGACGCGGTTGCCGGTGGCGATCGCGATTGCGCCGCCGGAGCCGCCTTCGCCGATGACGACGGTGACGATCGGCACGCGCACGTTCAGGCACATTTCCGTCGAGCGGGCGATGGCTTCCGCCTGGCCGCGTTCTTCCGCGCCGACGCCGGGATAGGCACCGGCGGTGTCGATCAGCGTGATCAGCGGCAGGCCGAAGCGGTCGGCCATTTCCATGACCCGGATCGCCTTGCGGTAGCCTTCAGGGCGCGGGCTGCCGAAGTTGTGCTTGATGCGCGACTTGGTATCGCTGCCTTTTTCCTGACCGAGGACGGCGACAGGCATGCCGCGAAAACGCGCAAGCCCGGCCTGGATGGCCTCGTCATTGCCATAGTTGCGGTCGCCGGCAAGCGACGTGAACTCGGTGAACAGTTCCGAGGCGTAATCGAGGAAATGCGGACGCGAGGGGTGGCGGGCGACCTGGGTCTTCTGCCACGGCGTCAGCTTCGAATAGATCTCGGCCATCGCATCGCGGACCCGTGTCTCGAGCCGTTCGACCTCATCCGAAGTGTTCACACTCTCGTCTTCGCCAGCGAGCTTCTTCAGTTCGAGAATCTTGCCTTCGAGGTCGGAGATAGGTTTTTCGAAATCGAGATAGTTGTGCATGAGATGCGTTTCCGATCGTTTTGCCACAAGGATCTGCCGGCCGAAACCAGCCTGCCCGGCGGTCCTAATCCTGTTTTTTCGCCTGTTTGGCAAGAGGGTGATGGTTTTGCACGAGGTCGTGCAGCCGTTCTTCCAGAACATGTGTATAGATTTGTGTCGTCGAAATGTCCGAGTGACCCAACAGTTCCTGGACGGCACGAAGGTCGGCGCCGTTGGCAAGCAGGTGGCTGGCGAAGGCATGACGCAGCACATGCGGCGAGATCGTCGCCACGCGGATGCCGGCACGCGCCGCCAGTGATTTCAGGTCGCGGGCAAAGACCTGGCGGGGGAGAAAACCTGCCTTTGCCGTTGACGGAAACAGCCACGGGCTTTCGCGCTCGCCCCTGTCGGCTTTTGCCGTTTCTTCTTCGAGGGCTGCCCCATAAAGACGCATCGCGCGGATCGCGGCCTGGGAGAGCGGCACCAGCCGCTCCTTGTTGCCCTTGCCACGGACGACGAGAAAGCGCCCGTTCTGGGCGAGCACGCTTGCGGGCAGCGACACCAGTTCGCTGACACGCATGCCGGTGGCATAAAGAAGCTCCATCAAAGCGTGCATGCGCAGCTTGGAAAGCCGCTCCGGTCCGCCTGCCGTCGCCTCGGCTTCGGTCTCGGCCCGGCCGATCAGTCGTGACACGTCGTCGATGCTCAGCGTCTTCGGCAGGCTTCTACCCTTTTTGGGCGCATCGAGTATGCCTGTCGGGTCGTCGGTGCGCAGGCCTTCTGCATAGAGGAATTTGTAGAACTGCCTGAGCGCCGACAGCCTGCGCGCCTGCGAGGACGGCTTGAAGCCTTGGCCCGCCAGATGGGCGAGATAATGCCGGAGATCGTCGGTCGCCGCACTCGTCAGCCCCGTTCCGCGGCCGCGCATGTGGGACAAGGCGTCTTCCAGATCGCGCTCGTAGGATTGCAGCGTATTGACGGCGGCGCCGCGTTCGGCGCTCATCATTTCGAGGAAGGCCTCGACGTGTGCCGCGGAAAGATCGCTCATTGTGTCTTGTTGACCCGTTCGGATGGGATCTTCACGGTCACGTTGCGCTCGACCGGCTCGACGAAGGTGACGAGCGCGATCATCGTGCCGTAGATCAGCCCGGCGATGACGCCGCAGAAGAACAGGAACCGGAAGAGGGTGGGCATTTCAGTTTCCTCCGCAGGATCCCTTAAACCGGAACGAATTTAAGGATAAAATCATGCAGCCGTTGAATGTGCTGGGGCAACCGTGTGCGCGCTGGACCGGACGCGCCGCACTTTGGTAGATGCCCGATCTATATGAACGCCCCTTTCGCCAAGTTCAAGAAGCATGCACGGACGCGCGCGACGGCTTGACGCTCCACCCCGATTTGTCGATACCGGAAGGGAATGGGGAATAAGAAGTCCAATGAACGACGTGATCGAACCGGTTTCCGCGACGCTTGCCGAACGGGCGAAGCTTGCGCTCGGTAAACGCAATCTCGTTTTCATCGGCCTGATGGGCGCCGGAAAATCCGCGATCGGCCGGTTGGCGGCGCAGGCGCTCGGCATTCCCTTCGTCGATTCCGACCACGAGATCGAGCGCGTCTCGCGCATGACGATCAGCGATCTCTTTGCCCGCTACGGCGAGGACGAATTTCGGGCGCTGGAAGCACGTGTGTTGAAACGCCTGCTGCGCACCGGCCCCCGTGTCGTTTCCACCGGCGGCGGCGCCTATATCAACGAGCGATCGCGCCGCCAGATCAAGCGCGGCGGCTTGACGATCTGGCTCAATGCCGAATTGGACGTGCTCTGGGAGCGGGTCAACAAGCGCGACACACGTCCTCTGTTGAAGACCGAGAACCCCAAGCAGACGCTCGAAAACCTGATGCGCGCCCGCTACCCGATCTACGCCGAAGCCGATCTGACGGTGATGTCGCGCGATGTGAGCAAGGAGACGATGGTGGAGGACGTTCTCACCGCCGTCATAGATTTCCGGAAAGTGCCAAATGATGAATAGCCATGTGATGCCTGCTGCCGAGCGCAAGGTTCGCGTCGATCTCGGTGATCGTTCCTATGACATTCTGATCGGTCCGGGGCTGATCGCTGCTGCCGGCAACGAGATCGCCTCGCGCCTCAAGGGGCGCAAGGTGGCCGTCATCACCGACGAAAACGTCGGTCCGCGCTATCTCGAACCGCTGATGGCGAGCCTGAAGCAGAGAGACATCGAAGCCGTGTCGCTGGTGTTGCCGGCGGGCGAAAAGACCAAGAGTTTCGAGCATCTCATTCCCGCCTGCGAAGCCATACTCGGTGCACGGATCGAGCGCAACGACGCGGTGATCGCGCTTGGCGGCGGTGTCATCGGCGACCTGACCGGCTTTGCGGCCGGTATCGTGCGTCGCGGCTCGCGCTTCATCCAGATCCCGACATCGCTGCTGGCGCAGGTCGATTCCTCGGTCGGCGGCAAGACCGGTATCAATTCGCCGCACGGCAAGAACCTGATCGGCGTTTTCCACCAGCCGGATCTGGTGCTTGCCGACACGGATGTGCTCGACACGCTGAGCCCGCGCGAATTCCGCGCCGGCTATGCCGAGGTTGCGAAATACGGGCTGATCGACAAGCCGGACTTCTTCGCCTGGCTGGAGAAAAACTGGCAGGCGGTGTTTTCCGGCGGGGCTGCGCGCATCGAGGCAATCGCAGTGAGCTGCCAGGCCAAGGCCGATGTCGTGGCGGCGGACGAGCGCGAGAACGGTTTGCGTGCACTGCTCAACCTCGGCCACACCTTCGGCCACGCGCTGGAAGCCGCCACCGAATACGACAGCGCCCGCCTGGTGCATGGCGAGGGCGTGGCGATCGGCATGGTGCTGGCGCATCAATTCTCGACGCGCATGAACCTTGCGAGCGCCGATGATGCGAGCCGGGTCGAAACGCACTTGAGAGCCGTCGGCCTGCCGACGCGCATGACCGAAATCCCCGGTAGCCTGCCGCCGGCTGAAAAGCTGATGGACGCGATTGCCCAGGACAAGAAGGTCAAGGGCGGCAAGCTCACCTTCATCCTGACCCGGGGCATCGGCCAGTCCTTCGTCGCCGACGATGTGCCGGCCTCCGAGGTCCTGAGCTTCCTGAGGGAAAAGCACCCGCAATGACCGGCGAAGCATTCCTGGCATTTCTCGGCGAATACTGGCTGTCGATTGCCGCGGTCTTCTGCCTGCTATTGTTTTCCGCTTTCTTTTCGGGCTCCGAAACGGCTCTGACTGCGGCTTCGCGCTCGCGCATGCATTCGCTTGAGAACAATGGCGACGAGCGGGCGGGTATCGTCAATCGCCTGATCGAGCGCCGCGATCGGCTGATCGGCGCGCTTTTGATCGGCAACAACCTCGTCAACATTCTCGCCTCGTCCTTGACGACGAGCCTGTTGATCGGCCTGCTCGGCAATTCGGGCGTGGCGATCGCCACGGTCGTCATGACCGTGCTGTTGGTAATTTTTTCCGAAGTGCTGCCGAAGAGTTGGGCGATTGCGTCGCCGGATCGCTTTGCACTTGCCGTCGCGCCGCTGGTTCGCCCCTTCGTCGCCGTGGCCGGGCCGCTGTCGAGCCTTGTCAACGGCATCGTGCGGCGCATCCTGTTTCTCTTCGGCGTCAACCTTTCGTCCGACATGTCGATGCTTTCGGCGCATGACGAGCTGCGCGGCGCAGTCGACCTGCTGCACCGCGAAGGCTCGGTCATCAAGGCCGACCGGGATCGGCTCGGCGGCGTGCTCGATCTCGGGGAACTCGAGATTTCCGACATCATGATCCACCGCACCAATATGCGGGCGATCAACGCCGACGATCCGCCTGAAATCTGCGTGCGCGATATCCTGCAGAGCCCGTTCACGCGCCTGCCGCTGTGGCGGAGCTCCACCGACAACATCATCGGGGTGGTGCATTCGAAAGATCTGCTGCGCGCGCTTGCCGAGCCGGATGTCGAGCCGGAAAACCTCGACATCGTCAAGATCGCGCAGAAACCCTGGTTCGTCCCCGACACGACCAACCTCAAGGACCAGCTCAACGCCTTCCTGCGCCGCAAGCTGCATCTTGCTATCGTCGTCGACGAATACGGTCAGGTTCAGGGACTGGTGACGCTGGAGGATATTCTGGAGGAGATCGTCGGTGATATCGCCGACGAGCACGATCTCGATATCCAGGGTGTTCGCCAGGAGGCAGACGGGTCCATCGTGGTCGACGGCTCGGTGCCGATCCGTGACCTCAACCGTGCGCTCGACTGGTCACTGCCGGATGAGGAAGCGACGACGGTCGCCGGTTTGGTGATCCACGAGTCGAAAAGCATCCCGGAGGAGCGCCAGGCCTTCACCTTCCATGGCAAGCGCTTCATCGTGATGAAGCGGGTGAAGAACCGGATCACGAAACTCAGGATCCGCCCGGCCGAGGACCAGACGCCGATCGGCTGATGCCTACCAGCGCGTCGGCTCACCGGGGGCTGCAGGCTCGACGGCCAGCGCGTGCAGGCCGGCGTCGAGTTCGGGCTTCAACAGGTCGTTGATGGCGCGATGGCGCGCCACTCGGCTCATGCCGGCAAAGGCGTCGGCAACGATGCGGACCCGCATGTGGGTTTCGCCGCCGCCGTCGAAATCAGGTTGATGACCCGCATGCAGGTGGCTCTCGTTGATCACGGCCAGCCGTTCGGGGTGGAAGGCTTCGGTCAATTTCTGTTCGATCGTGTCCCGCAGCGACATTCTTCCGTCCCATTTCCTTGGTTGCTGGATGCCCTTATGTTGGTCGGGTCCGGCAGCGCGGCCTAGGCGGCGCAAAATGCCCGCACAAAGCCAGCAACATTCCGCTTTGTCAATTCTTGTTGTGGCCCCGGCCAACCCCCATAATGAGCGCCATGAGACTCGATTCAAAATACTTCGATCGCATTCGGACACGGCGCAAGGTCGAGCCGCGCGCAGAGCCGGCCGCCCCCACCTGTCAGTGGGACGGCTGCGACAAGAAGGGCGTTCATCGCGCACCCGTCGGCCGCAACGCCGAGGGGCAGTATTTCATGTTCTGCTTCGAGCATGTGAAGGAATACAACAAGGGCTACAACTACTTCTCCGGTCTGTCCGACAGCGAAGTCGCGCGCTATCAGAAGGAAGCGGTGACCGGGCATCGTCCGACTTGGACGGTCGGCGTCAACAAGAATGCCAAGAATAGTCCGACCCAATCGCAGACCCGTTCGGGCTCTGCCGGGGCGCAGGCGCGCATGCGCGATCCCTTCGGGTTCGTCAGTGAGGCAAAAGCGCGCGCCGGCCGTCCTGAGCCGCGCCAGCGCAAGCTGAAGACGCTCGAAGCCAAGGCCTATGAAACGCTCGGCCTTAGCGCTTCGGCGACAGCCAGCGATATCAAGGCGGCCTACAAGGATCTGGTCAAGAAACACCACCCTGATGCCAATGGCGGGGACAGGGGATCGGAGGAGCGTTTTCGCGCAGTAATTCAAGCCTACCAATTGTTAAAACAGGCTGGTTTCTGCTAACAACGCGGATTATTACAGAAGCACTTTTGCAGGCGAATGCGCGGGTGCCGTCCGGTGGCCGCTCTGGAGACATGATGAGCAAGATTGACCTCGACATTTCCAACCTCCCCGACACAACCGTCTCGGTTCGGGACGTTTTCGGCATTGACACGGATTTGCGCGTTCCCGCCTACTCGAAGGCCGACGCCTACGTGCCGGATCTCGATCCGGACTACCTCTTCGACCGCGAAACCACGCTCGCCATTCTCGCAGGCTTTGCCCATAACCGACGCGTGATGGTCTCGGGTTATCACGGAACCGGTAAGTCCACCCACATCGAGCAGGTCGCAGCGCGCCTCAACTGGCCGTGCGTGCGCGTCAACCTCGACAGCCATGTCAGCCGTATCGACCTCGTCGGCAAGGACGCGATCGTCGTCAAGGACGGCCTGCAGGTCACCGAGTTCAAGGACGGCATCCTTCCCTGGGCCTACCAGCACAACGTCGCGCTCGTCTTCGACGAATACGATGCCGGCCGCCCGGACGTGATGTTCGTCATTCAGCGCGTGCTGGAATCCTCCGGCCGCCTGACGCTGCTCGACCAGAGCCGCGTCATTCGTCCGCACCCGGCATTCCGCCTGTTTGCAACCGCCAACACGGTCGGTCTCGGCGATACCACCGGCCTCTACCATGGCACGCAGCAGATCAACCAGGCGCAGATGGACCGTTGGTCGATCGTGACGACGCTCAACTACCTGCCGCATGACAAGGAAGTCGATATCGTCGCCGCCAAGGTCAAGGGCTTTACCGCCGACAAGGGCCGCGAGACGGTATCGAAGATGGTGCGCGTTGCCGATCTTACCCGCGCCGCCTTCATCAATGGCGACCTGTCGACGGTCATGAGCCCGCGTACGGTCATCACCTGGGCCGAGAACGCCTATATCTTCGGCGATATCGCCTTTGCCTTCCGCGTGACCTTCCTCAACAAGTGCGACGAGCTGGAGCGGGCGCTTGTCGCCGAGCATTATCAGCGCGCTTTCGGCATCGAGCTGAAGGAAAGCGCTGCCAACATCGTGCTTGAAGCCACCGCCTGATCCATCGTCCGTCTTTCCCCGGGAAAGGCGGACTTGTGACCCTGTGGCAAACTCGATGATGCCCCACCAGGCATCATCGCATCTGGCTGAAGAAGGAACTGTCGTGAGCTCGAACTCCAAGGCAAAGCCGACCACGCGCGAAAATGCAGCCGAACCGTTCAAGCGGGCGCTTTCCGGCTGCATCCGATCGATCGCGGGCGATGCCGAGGTCGAGGTGGCTTTTGCCAACGAGCGACCGGGCATAACAGGCGAACGCATCCGTCTGCCCGAAATCTCCAAGCGGCCGACGCGGCAGGAACTTGCCGTGACGCGCGGTCTCGGCGACAGCATGGCGCTGCGCAAGGCCTGTCATGACGCACGCGTCCACGCGACGATGTCGCCGCAGGGCGCCGACGCGCGGGTGATCTTCGATGCCGTCGAGCAAGCGCGTGTCGAGGCGATCGGCTCGCTGCGCATGGAAGGCGTTGCCAAGAACCTGAGCTCGATGCTCGAAGAGAAATATTCCAAGGCCAATTTCGGCGCGATCAGCAAGCAGGCCGATGCACCGCTCGGCGAGGCTGTTGCTTTGCTGGTGCGCGAGAAGCTGACCGGCGAGAAGCCGCCGGCATCCGCCGGTAAGGTGCTCGATCTCTGGCGCGACTTCATCGAGGAGAAGGCTGCCGGCGACATCAAGAATCTGTCGTCGACGCTCAACGACCAGCAGGCTTTCGCCCGCGTCGTGCGCGATATGCTGACATCGATGGATGTTGCCGAGAAATACGGCGACGACGACATCGAGCCGGACGAGCAGGAAAGCGAGACCGACGAGGATCAGCCGCGCAGCCAGGAGCAGGACGAAAACGCCAGCGACGAGGAAGCCGGCGACGATGCGGCCCCTGCCGACGAAAACCAGGCTGCTGAAGAGCAGATGGAAGAAGGCGAGATGGACGGCGCGGAGATCTCCGACGACGACCTGCAGGACGAGGGTGACGAGGACAGCGAGACGCCCGGCGAGGTCAAGCGCCCGAACCAGCCGTTTGCCGACTTCAACGAGAAAGTCGACTACACCGTCTTCACCCGCGAGTTCGACGAGACCATCGCCTCGGAAGAGCTCTGCGACGAGGCGGAACTCGACCGGCTGCGCGCGTTCCTCGACAAGCAGCTCTCGCACCTTCAAGGTGCCGTCGGGCGGCTTGCAAACCGGCTACAGCGCCGCCTGATGGCGCAGCAGAACCGCTCTTGGGAGTTCGACCTGGAAGAGGGCTATCTCGACACTGCGCGCCTGCAGCGCATCGTCATCGATCCGATGCAGCCGCTGTCGTTCAAGCGCGAGAAGGATACCAATTTCCGCGATACGGTCGTGACCCTCCTGATCGACAATTCCGGCTCCATGCGCGGCCGGCCGATCACGGTTGCCGCGACCTGCGCCGACATCCTTGCGCGCACGCTGGAGCGCTGCGGCGTCAAGGTCGAGATCCTTGGCTTTACCACCAAGGCGTGGAAGGGCGGGCAATCGCGTGAGAAGTGGCTGGCCGGTGGCAAGCCACAATCGCCGGGCCGCCTCAACGATCTGCGCCATATCATCTACAAGTCGGCCGATGCGCCGTGGCGGCGTGCACGCCGCAATCTCGGCCTGATGATGCGCGAGGGCTTGCTCAAGGAAAACATCGACGGCGAGGCGCTGATCTGGGCGCATGAGCGCCTGATGGCGCGGCGCGAGCAGCGCCGCATCCTGATGATGATTTCCGATGGCGCGCCGGTCGACGACTCGACGCTGTCGGTCAATCCGGGCAACTATCTCGAACGGCACCTGCGTGCCGTGATCGAGCAGATCGAGACGCGCTCGCCGGTCGAGCTTTTGGCAATCGGCATCGGTCACGACGTAACGCGCTATTATCGCCGCGCCGTGACCATCGTCGATGCGGATGAACTGGCCGGCGCGATGACCGAGCAGCTCGCCGATCTGTTCGAAGACGAAAGCATGCGCCGCCGTCCGGGGCGCATGCGCCGCGCTAGCTAATCTTTCGCGAAACCGGGGCGACCGTCTGTCGCCCCGTTCATCCCCTAGGCCGCTGCCGCGGTTGCCATCTCCTCCCCGCCTATTCTGCCCGCCCGAAGGAACTCCCCCAGATGCTTGGCCGCGGTCTCCTCGTTCTTTCCCTGTTGGCCTCGACCGGCGTGGCTTTGGCCGCCGGCGGCAGCGAGACGCTGCCCATTCGCAGCCGGCAGATAGACCCATTCAAGGTCGGCTCCAACCAGACGCGGTTCGGTCAGCTGGAATTCATCGGCGGCCTGGAGATGACGTCTTCCAATGCGCTGTTCGGCGCCGTATCCGCGATCCGATTCCGGCCGGATGGCACCTCCTTCGTCGCCGTCATGGATACGGGGCATTGGCTCGAAGGGGCGGTGATCCGTGATGCGAACGGCAGGCTTTCCGGTCTCACGGACCTGACGGCAACACCGATGGCGGACAGGAGCGGCGCGGTCGGGCTGGAGAAATGGAAGGTGGATTCCGAAGGTCTGGCACTGCGCGAGGGCGAGGTGATCGTCAGCTACGAGCAGGCCCACCGCATCGATATCTACCCGGATCCGGGTTTCTCGACTTCGGGGCCGGTCGGCAGCATGCCGCTGCCATTTCCAACAACCGAGCTGCGCAACAATGGCGGGCTTGAGACCGTGGCGATTTCGCCGAAGGATGGCCCGCTCGGCGGCGCTGCCGTCACCGTGTCCGAGCGCAGCGTCGACAAGGCGGACAATCTTCTGGCAGGCATTCTCGATGGCCCGATGAAGGGCGCCTTTGCCGTTACCCGTACCGATCCCTACGCCGTTACCGACGGCGCTTTCCTGCCCGATGGCGACCTTCTGCTGCTGGAACGTCGGTTCAACTTCGCCTCCGGTCTCGGCATGCGCATCCGCCGCATTCCGGGAGCCAGCATTCGGCCTGGCGCCGTGGTCGACGGCGACGTCATTCTCGAAGCCGACATGGGCTATCAGATCGACAACATGGAGGGCCTCGACGTGGTCGCTGGCGCCAGTGGCGATGTCCGCGTCATCGTCATCTCCGATGACAACCACTCGATCCTCGAGCGCAATCTGATGCTGGAATTCCGCCTGATCAAATGAAAACGGGGCCATTCGGGCCCGTCATCAATCACTTGTTCTGCTGCTGCATGTTTCCTGAAATCGTATTCGATTTAAGGATCAAAACATGCAGCAATTCAAAGTGCTACAGCGACCTTTGCGCGTCTATAAGACGCGCTGCGCTGTAGTATCAGGCTGTCGCCTTGCCTGATGGCATCGGCTTGATCACGCTTATCAGCGCGCCGTAGGGCAAAAGCATGATGATGCCGCAGAGGATCTTCACCGTCAGGTCGCCGAGCGCCCAGGAGATCCAGCGCGGAGCCTCGGTCGCAAGGATGCCGAGCAGCGGTGCTGTCTCCAGCGCAAAGCTGTCATTCGGCCCAAAGAACACGAAGAACGGCGCAAAGGCGAAGGAGAAGAACATGGCCGTGTCGAGCGCCGAGCCGATCAGCGAGCCTGCCAGCGGCGCATGCCACCAGCTCTGGCGGCGGAGCTTGTTGAACACGGAGATATCAAGCAGCTGGCCGAACAGGAAGGCGGAGCCGGAAGCGATGGCGATGCGCGGCGTCGCTGCGAAGAAGGACAGAACGATCGCCACGAGGAAGCCGACAACGACGACACGACGCGCAATGCGCGGGCCGAAATGGCGGTTGGTCAGGTCGGTGACGAGGAACGCGAAGGGATAGCTGAAGGCACCCCAGGTCAGGAGGTCGCCGAGCTGCATGCCGGCGATCGAGCCCGGCAGCGGATACTGAACGAGGAAGTTTGAGGCCACGACCACCAAGGTCATGAACGCGACATAGATGAAGAACGTGCGGTTGATCAGCATTTTTTTATCCTGGGAGATGCCACCAGTTGAGCGGAAGCCAGGCTTGAACGCCGGGCCGATGAAAATCTGCAAATTAAACACGAGAAAAAGGCTTGCCGGATAAACCCGCAAGCCTTTTTAAAGTCGTGTCGAAGACAGACGCTGGCGCTGATTAAGCGGCAGCGGCTTCAGCGTTCTTCTTGACGATCTGACGGCGCAGCAGGCGAGCGCGCATGCTCAGCTCGTTCTCGTCGGCCTTCACGAGGAAAGCGTCAAGACCACCGCGGTGTTCAACCGAGCGGAGAGCCGCTGCGGAAACGCGCAGGCGGAAGCGCTGGCCGAGAGCATCGGAAATCAGCGTGACGTTGCACAGGTTCGGAAGGAACTTGCGCTTGGTCTTGTTGTTGGCGTGGCTGACATTGTTGCCCGACTGGACGCCCTTGCCGGTCAATTCGCAACTACGGGACATGGTACACCTATTCTCTTTATCGCCGCCGGACGATGCGGTAGCGGGCCCAGAGCCCAGGCCGCGTTCCTGTTGGCCATTATTGGAAAGTTGCGGTTCTATAGTCAGAGACAGCCCGCCCGTCAAGCCAAACCTCTTGCATTCTCGGAAAACCGCCGTTTCTCCCGGCTGTTTCTGCATCAGGCAAGCTCGATCGCGGCCACAATAATGCTTCACGCGAGTCATTCCAAGCTGATTTACGATGCGCTATCTGTTGTCCTGCGGATGCAGCAGAGGTCCATGATGCGGTAGCGTTCCGGCCGCCGGATCTGTCGGAAAAGGCGTAGAAAAGCCGTAAACGACCTGCATTCCAAGGCATGGCGACGGCATTCGAGTAATGGATCTCTCAGGGCATGAAGTTGCGCATCGGTTCTCGCGCGGTAGCGCTGTTGTCAGTGGCAATGTTTTCCACAGCATCGCTTGCTGCAGATATCGAACATCAGACGGATTACAGCATCTCGCTTGCCGGTTTGCCGCTTGCGAGAGCGTCGTTCCATACGGCGCTTGTAAAGAATCGCTACACGATATCAGGAACGCTGCATTCGGCCGGCCTCGTCGACATTTTCAGCCGGACTTCGGGGCAGACCCGTGTTTCCGGCGTCATCGGCCGCGACTATCTGCGCGCAAACGAATATTCGATGTCCTATCGCAGCGGCAAGAAGGGCCGGGCGATCAGCGTCACCTACAGCAACGGCAACGTCGTGCATGCCAGCATGAATCCGAAGCGCACGCCGCTGCCGAAGAACTGGGTGCCGGTGACCTCGCGCGACATGCGCAACGTGCTCGATCCCTTGTCCGGCCTTATCATTCCCGGTAATGCCCGCGTCTGCCCCAATACCCTTCCGATCTTCGACGGCGAATCGCGTCTCGACATCAAGCTGTCGGCGAGGGGGACCAGGCCGTTCAAGACCAAGGGATTCGAAGGCGAGGTGATCGTCTGCGGCATCCGCTTTGTTCCGAAGGCGGGCTACAAGAAGGGGCGCGAAGACGTCGAATATCTCAGGCAGCTGCAGACCATGGAAATCTGGTTTGCCAAATCTGATGTCGTCGATGTCTATGCGCCCGTCTATGTGCGCATCCCGACCAAGCTTGGCCCCGTGACGGTTTCCGCGACGCGATTCGGCGGTTGATCCACCGAATGGTGGAGATTATCACTAACATTTCACGCCGAGTACTAACATTTCGCGCCGAGTCGTGATTTTATCCGCGCCGGTTTCCGCTACAGCGCAGCGCGTCAAACGTGACGTGCTGCGCTGTAGCGCTTGAAGCTTGCTGCATAATTTTCTCCTTAAATCGATTCCGATCTAAGGAATTATGCAGTTGGAGGCTGCACGAGGGGATAAGACATGAAATTCAAGGCAACGTTGATCGGTGCAACCGCCATTTTGATGTGGTCGCTCCTGGCGCTGTTTACCGCTGCATCCGGCAAGATGCCGCCGTTCCAGTTGTCAGCCATCTGTTTCCTCATCGGCAGCATTCCGGGGGTCGTCGTTCTCGCGCTGAAGCCGGAGCGGCTGGCGCTGTTGAAGCAGCCGGCGAAGGTCTGGATCACCGGCATCGCCGGTCTTTTCGGTTATCACTTTCTCTACTTTACCGCACTTCGCAACGCGCCGGCTGTCGAAGCCGGTCTGATCGCCTATCTCTGGCCGCTGCTGATCGTCGTCGGCTCTGCCCTATTGCCGGGCGAGCGGCTGCGCTGGTACCACGTTGCCGGCGCTTTTGCCGGCCTGATGGGAACGATCATGATCATCGCCCGCAACGGTATCGCCTTTGACGACGCCTATCTGATGGGGTACGGCGCAGCCCTGCTGTGCGCCTTCACCTGGTCCGGTTATTCGCTGCTGACGCGCCGCTTCGAGGCGGTCTCGACCGACGTCGTCACCGGCTTCTGCCTGGCGACATCGCTTCTCTCGTTCGTCTGCCATCTTGGTCTCGAGACGACCGTCTGGCCGGAAACGACGTTCGAGTGGCTGGCGGTTGCGGGCCTCGGCCTGCTGCCGGTCGGTGCCGCCTTCTATGCCTGGGACTTCGGCGTCAAGAACGGCAATATCCAGCTGCTCGGCGTTGCCAGCTACGCCGCACCGGTTCTGTCGACGCTGATCCTCATCCTGTTCGGTTTTGCCGAGCCGTCATGGCGTATCGCCGCCGCATGCCTTTTCGTGACGGGCGGCGCGGTGCTGGCGGCCAAGGACATGATCTTTCGTAAGGCGCGCACGGCGGTGCAGCCGGCAGAGTAACCTTCCGGGCGGAAAACCGCTTCACACTTTTCCTGAAAATGCTCTATTTCTCAGGCGGCGCCCAGTCGGGGGCCGCCATCTCGAAGACTGAGAAATCGAAGCCCGGCGCCACCGTGCAGCCGACAAGCGTCCAGTCGCCGAGCGAGACGGCGGATTGCCACCAGTTGGGCGGCACGAGCCCCTGTGGGCGCTCGCCGCCGAGAATGCCGGGGCCGAGGCGCAGAACCGTTGCAGGCTCGCTGTCGGCGGCAATGCTGAGCTCCAGCGGCGCGCCAGCATAGTGATGCCAGACCTCGGCGGCGTCACGTACCCGATGCCAGTGCGAGCGCTCGCCGCGCTCCAGCAGATAGTAGATCGCCGTCGAGTGGCCGCGCGGCCCGCCGTTGGCGTCGCGGAAGGTCTGCACATACCAGCCCCCTTCGGGGTGGCGCGTCAGCCCAAGGATCTCGATGATGGCGGCCGGCGTCAGTTCCTGATCGGCCGTCATCAGAAATTATCCTTGCGCTTGCGGATTTCGGCAAAGACAGCCGCATCGGTCGCCCCTTCCATGCCGAGATGCGCGCGGATCTTCGGGTCGGCGGCGCGCAGGAACGGGTTGGTGCGCCTTTCGAGGCCGATGGTCGTCGGCGCCGTAAAGCCGCCATCGCAGCGGGTTTCTTCGATCTCGGCCGCACGCTCCCTCAATGCATCATTGTCCGGGTCGATCGTCACGGCGAAATGGGCGTTCGACAGCGTGTATTCGTGGCCGAAATAAACAGTAGTGTCGTCGGGCAGGGCGAGAAGTCGGCTGAGCGACTGCCACATCGTTTCCGGCGTTCCCTCGAACAGGCGGCCGCAGCCGAGCGCAAACAGGGTGTCGGCGGCAAAGAGCAGCTTATCCTCAGGAAGGTGGAAACAGATATGGCCGGCGGTGTGGCCGGGCGTCTCGATGACGTCGACCGGGTGGCCGGCAAAATCGAAGCGTTCAGCGTGACGCACGCTCCTGTCGATGCCGGGGATATTGGCCGCCTCTGCCGCCGGCCCGATGATGGTGGCGCCGAAACGATCCTTGAGCGCGACGTTGGCCGCGACATGGTCTCCGTGGTGATGGGTGGTGAGGATATGGGTGAGCGTCCAGCCACGCCGCTCCAGGGCCTCCAGGATCGGCTGCTCCTCGGGCGCGTCGATCGAGGCGGTGGCGCCGCTTACCGGATCGTGCAGCAGCACGCCGAAATTGTCGGTGCGGCAAAGAAAGAGGTCAAGTTCGAGCGCGGCCATGGCGTGTCTTCCGATCGGGCTTCTGCTGCAGGCGCCTTCGATCGCGGTCGATCAAAGGACAAATCATGCGGCGAGTTTAACGCTACAGCGCCCCTTTGCACGCTCTATGAGCATGCGGTGCTGTGGTGACTGCCGCCGAATGTAGCGAGGCTTGCCTTGAAGTCTACCGCTTCAAGGCTAACATGTTGCGCATGCACACCGATATCGTCGACCTCCGAGAATTCTATCACTCCGAACTGGGCCGCATGGCCGAACAGTCCGTCACCATTGCGCTGTCTTCGGTCTGGGCGCGCCTGCCCGAGGAGCGGCTTGTCGGGCTCGGCTATGCCGTGCCCTATCTCGAGCGTTTCCGGAAGGACACGGAGCGGACCTTTGCTTTCATGCCGGCGGGGCAGGGGGCGGTGAACTGGCCGGTTGCCGAGTTGTCGTCGACCGCGCTGGTGTTCGACGAGGAATTGCCGCTGCCCGATTCTTCCATCGACCGGGTTTTGATGGTGCATTCGCTGGAATTTGCCGAAAGCCCGCGCGAGACGATGAAGGAGATCTGGCGGGTGCTGGCGCCGGGCGGCCGGCTGGTGATCGTCGTGCCCAATCGTCGTGGTGTCTGGGCGCGCATGGAGCATACGCCGTTCGGCTCGGGGCGGCCCTATTCGCGCGGTCAGCTGACGGCGCTTCTGCGCGAGACGAACTTCACACCCGGCGCCTCGTCGGAGGCACTGTTCTTCCCGCCGTCGAAGCTGAAGATGATCCTGCGCCTGCGCCGGGGCTTCGAGCGGCTTGGCCGCTCGCTCTGGCCGGTCTTCTCGGGCGTGATCGTGGTGGAGGCGCAGAAGCGGCTTTATCAGGGCCTGCCGGTTGCCGCGCGTGCGTCGCGGCGCGTGTTCGTGCCGGTGCTGGCGCCACAGGGTATCCCGAGCACCCGGGAGCGCCCGCGCGCCCAGCCTTGATCGCCACTCTGCCGGGCTTGCCGACCCTCGACAAATGCCGATTGCGCCGGTATTGGCTTGGCCTCATTTCCTGCCTTGAAAGCTGATCCGATGAGCCTTGCCTCGAAGAGCCCGCAGCCGCGTCCCGGCATTCTGGACATTGCCGCCTATGTGCCCGGCAAGGAGCATGCCCCCGGTGTCGCCAAGGTCCACAAGCTCTCGTCCAACGAGACGCCACTCGGCGCCAGCCCCAGGGCGATCGAGGCCTTCCAGGCCGCGGCCTTCAACCTGGAGCGCTACCCCGACGGCCAGGCCCAGGCGCTGCGCGCGGCGATCGGTGCTGTGCACGGGCTCAACCCGGCAAACATCCTGTGCGGCAACGGCTCGGACGAACTGCTCGGTCTCCTGTGCCACACCTATCTGGCGCCCGGCGACGAAGGCATCATCACGGAGCACGGGTTCGTGGTCTACAAGATCCAGATCATGGCCGCCGGCGGTACGCCGGTCATGGTCAAGGAGCGCAACGCGACCGTCGACGTCGATGCCATTCTCGCGGCGGTCACCGAGCGCACGAAGATCGTCTTCATCGCCAATCCGGCGAACCCGACTGGAACCTATATTCCCGTCGACGAAGTTCGCCGTCTGCATGCGGGCCTGCCCGAGGGCGTGCTTCTGGTGCTCGATGCCGCCTATGCCGAATATGTTCGGCGCAACGATTATGCGGCCGGGCTCGAACTGGTGTCGGCCAACCGCAACGTCGTCATGACCCGGACGTTCTCCAAGATCTACGGTCTTGCCGGTCTGCGTATCGGCTGGATGTACGCTCCGCCGCAAGTGATCGACGCGGTCGATCGCGTGCGCGGGCCGTTCAACCTCAGTGCGGCGGCGATTGCAGCCGGTGCCGCGGCCGTGCGCGATCAGGCCTTCGTCGCTGAGGCGGTCGACCATAACCTCGTCTGGCTGGAGCGTGTCAGCCGCGCGGTGGAATCGATCGGTCTCACGATCACGCTATCGGTTACCAACTTCGTGCTCATCCATTTCCCGGACGAGGACGGCATGCGTGCGAACGACGCGGATACGTTCCTCACTCATCGCGGCTACATCCTGCGTGCGATTGCGGCCTACGGCTTTCCCAATGCCCTGCGCATGACCATCGGCTCGCAGGAAGCCAATGAGGGCGTGATCGCGGCACTGACAGAATTCATGGGACGGAAATGATGACACAGCAGTTTGAAACGATCGCACTTATCGGCATCGGCCTCATCGGCTCATCGATCGCCCGGGAAATCCGAGACAAGCAGCTCGCCCAAACCCTGGTGATCTCGACCCGCAGCGAAGCGACGCTTTCGCGCGCCGAGGAGCTTGGCCTTGGCGATCGCTATACGCTGTCGGCTGCCGATGCGGTGCGCGGTGCCGATCTCGTCATCGTGTCGGTGCCTGTCGGTGCGTCCGGTGCGGTGGCCGCGGAAATCGCCGCCCACCTGAAGCCTGGCGCGATCGTCACCGATGTCGGCTCGACCAAGGGCTCGGTCATCGCCCAGATGGCGCCGCATCTGCCCGCCACGGTTCATTTCGTGCCAGGGCATCCGATCGCCGGTACCGAGCATTCCGGTCCGGACGCCGGCTTCGTCGGCCTCTTCCGCGGTCGCTGGTGCATCCTGACGCCGCCGGACGGCCAGGACGAGGAAGCGATCGCGCGGCTGCGGCTGTTCTGGGAAACGCTTGGTTCTATGGTCGAGCAAATGGATGCCGAGCATCACGACAAGGTGCTGGCGATCGTCTCGCACCTACCGCACATCATCGCCTACAACATCGTCGGCACGGCGGACGATCTGGAAGCGGTGACCGAATCCGAAGTCATCAAATATTCCGCGTCCGGTTTCCGCGACTTCACCCGCCTGGCCGCGTCCGACCCAACCATGTGGCGCGACGTCTGCCTGCACAACAAGGACGCGATCCTCGAAATGCTGTCGCGGTTTTCCGAGGACCTCGCCTATCTGCAGCGGGCAATCCGCTGGGGCGACGGCGACAAGCTGTTCGATCTCTTCACCCGCACCCGCGCGATCCGGCGGTCGATCATCCAGGCAGGTCAGGACACGGCCATGCCGGACTTCGGCCGTCACGCGATGGATCAGAAGTAGCCGATAAACGAAAGAGCCCGGGGCGTGGATCATCCACGCCCCGGGCTCTTTGTATTCTCGCGAAGGCCGCCAGAGCGAGCGGCTTTTCGCTGCACCGGGATCAGAGCGTCGGCAGCACGCCGATCGGGATGAAGGCGAGGAAGGCGGTGCCGTCGCGCACGTTGAGCTTGACTGTCGCCTCGTTCTTGCCGTTGGCCAGCGCCTTCAGCATGTTGGCCGTGTTGTTGACCAGGTTCGCATCGTCGGGGATCAGCGTGACCAGGTTTGTGCGCCAGGCGTCGATATTGGTCATCGTCAGCGAAAACTCGCCGGAGATCAGCCCCTGGTCGTTGACCGAGAAGGGGCCCGACAGCTTGGCGTTCATGCCCGAGCCAAGGTCGACTGTCATCTGGCGCAGTTCGCCCTTGCTCCCGCGCAGCATCGCCGGCGTCGGGATGCCGGAGCCCATCCAGCTCGCCTTGTCGACAAAGGTGAGGTCGGCGGCAAGATTGGCGGGTGGCGCGAAGCTTGCGCCGTTCTCAGGACGAAGATCGAGCTTGTCGACGCTCAAGGCCGCATCGAGATCGTTGCCGTTCTGACGCAGGTGCATTTCGCCGTGGCTGGCGCCGAAGCCGAAGCTGTCGCCGGTCAGCGGCAGGCGCACGGTGCCGGTCAGGTTGTCATAGGTCAGCGAACTGCGGTCGAGCCCGGAAAGGGTCGCCCTGACGCTTGCATGCAGCAGCGTCCAGTCGGCCGAGACATTGAGGTCGGGCGAAACGCGCAGTTCGGCCGGACCATCGAGCTCGATGATCGCATGGCTGGGCTGGTAGACTTGTGCCGCGGTCCGAAGCGCGCCGAAGGAGGCGGAGGCACCGCGGCGGGTGTCGTCGAGATTGACCTTGTCGCAGAACAGGCCGATGCGGAACGGGAAGCCGCGCACGTCCATGTTCGTGCACTCGCCGCCGAGCCCGTTTGCCCGGCCGTCCGCGAGCTGGGTCGTCAGGCGCTTCTCGACCTGGTCGGCGACGGCATACCAGCCGGCCGAATAGGCGGCACAGACGATCACTATGCCGGCGATAAGCCAGCGAAACTTCCGGCTGACCGGCGAGGGATTGGCGACTGCGGTTGCGGTCATGGTAACGCGTACTCCACCAAACTCAGATCGCGGCCGCCTTTCGGGTGGCGCCGCCGATCCTGCTTATTATCTTTCATTCTATGCACGGGAACGACTTGTCTCTTCCGTGCCGAGATGCTGTGCCGTAGAAAAACCGACATGGCTGGCCACCGATGAGCCGACGATTCGGCGATGAGCAGACAGCGCGGATTGAATGACAGTGGATATGGACGAATTTTGGGTCTTTGGCTACGGGTCGCTGATGTGGAACCCGGGCTTCCGGTTCGAGGAAAGATCGACGGCGCGGGCATTTGGCTATCGTCGGTCGCTTTGCGTGCGCTCTTGGGTGCATCGCGGTACTCAGCAGCGGCCGGGCCTGGTGCTCGGGCTCGACTATGGCGGCTCGTGCATCGGCGCGGCTTTTCGCATCGACAACGGCGAGAGGGCGGCGGTGATCGACTATTTGCGGGAACGCGAGCTTGTCACGCATGTCTACAAGGAAAAGACGATGCCGGTGCAGCTTGCCGACGGGCGGCGGGTTCCGGCGCTGACCTATGTGATCGACCGCGCCCATGTGCAGTATGCCGGAGCGCTGAGCGCTCCGGAGGCTGCGGCGATCGTCGCCGTCTCGTCGGGAAAGTCGGGTCCGAACAGCGAATACGTGTTCAACACGCTTGCCCACCTCAAGGAGATGGGCATTCGCGACCATTGGCTGGAAGAGGTCGTGGCGACCCTTAACGCATAATGTCCGGGATCAGGCTCGGTTTAGCCGCGGCCCATCGCCTTCAGTTCGGCAAGGCGCTGCTTTGCCGTCGGCGGCAGCGGCAGATGCGGGTTGTTTCTGACCGTCTCGATCAGAAGCTCGTCGCTTGCCGTCTCGGTCACCTCGATCAGCCTGGCGAGGAACTCGTCCGGATCGAGGCCCGCCTCGATCGGCGGCAGCACGCGAACCTTGAAATGGCCGGGGAAACGCAGAAACTTGCGGCGCGGCCAGAACAGGCCTGGATGCATGGCGACGGGCACAACAGGCACGTTGAGGTCACGGTAAAGTCGGGCGATGCCATATTTATAGTGCGGCGGTGCGCCGGGCGGCCTGCGGGTGCCTTCGGGATAGATGATCAGTTCTCGGCCGGACGCCATTTCCTGCTTGGTCCGATCCATGACTTCGGTCATGGCCCGGCCACGCGCGGCACGGTTCACCGGCACCATGCGCTGCTTGCGGACGTACCAGCCGAAGAGCGGGATCCAGGTCAGTTCGCGCTTGAGAATGAAGAAGGGATCGTTGAGCCAGGGCAGGAGCGCATAGACATCCCAGAACGACTGGTGCTTGGGCGCGAAGATGTAGCCGCTCTTGGGGATGTTCTCCAAGCCCTCGATCTCGAAGGTCGTGCCGACAATCTTTTTGAACAGCCAATGATTGCTGCGCGCCCAGTTCTTCGGAACGAACCAGGCCTTCTTCCGCGACATCAGAAAATAGGCCGGCGTGAAGACAATCATCTGCAGGATCAGATTGACGTAGAAGACCAGATTGAAAAGGACCGAACGCAGGACGATCATCAGCAGGCTCTCGAGGCGAGTTCAGGGATATCCAGCCCGTGGGCCGATGGATCGCTGCGTACACGAATAAACGCCGAAGGAAAACCGCCCGTCGTCACTTTGCTGATTAAGGGGTGGCAGCGATTATTCTTCGGCCGGTGTCGCACGCGAGGGAACGGTGCGCAATCCGCTCGCCGGGCGGGCACCGGCCATATCGCGCACGGAGGCGACGGAATACTTGCCGAACTCCAGCAGGATCGATTTCAGCACCATCGGATTGCGCAGCCAGTTCGTCGTCTTGAGGTCGGAGTTGACGACAGGATAGGCGATGAATTCGGTCTCCGGGCGGGCGCGACGCAACTCGAGCAGGCTTCGCGGCATATGGTAGTTGTTGGTCACAACAAGTACGCGCTTGTAGCCGTGATCGCTGATCCATTGGCTCGCCTCGGTCGCATTGCCGATCGTGTCGATCGCCTCGTGGCCGATGTCGACGCAGCATTTGAAGAGATCGGCCGAGCTTTGGGTGTTGCGCCGGATCTGGCTGCCGGTGGTCGCCGGGTGGACGCCCGAAATCAGCAGCCTTTTGCCGGCCCCGGATTTCAAGAGGTCGACCGCCTGATCGATGCGCTGGAAGCCGCCGGTCAAGACGACGATCGCTTCCGCCTTCGGGTCTTCCGGCGGTTGCATGGACGCGACGGTATCGGCGAAATTGAGGAAGGCCGCGACCACGATCGCGAACGGCACAAGCAGAATGAAAAAGGTCCGGCGGAGAATTTTGCGCAAGGGACTACGGGGTCGGCGTTCCTGCTCGGCCCCGCCTTGCCATTTGCCTCCTCCGGCCATCCCGCTCCCGCGAAGTCCTTGCGCCATCATGATTCTCTTCAGATAGCGCCAGATTGCGGCAAGGAATGGATCGAATAAAGGTGAAACATCTGGGCGTCAGCTTTGGTAGGTATCCGTACGTCCGGGATCAGAGCGGATCAGGTCGATCTCGTAGATCGTGCGCGTTACCGTGAGCCGAGCCGTCAGCGTCGTCAACACCGCAATGACGATCATGATGGCAAGAATACCGAGATAGCCACTGTAACCGATGGTGAACGTGCCGAAGAGGGCGGTGGCCTGGTCCGTTTCCGGCGTCGCCAATGTGCGCGATTGCCAGTAGCCAGCAAGCGCGAAGAACAGCGCCGCCAGCAGCCCGCCGGCGCCGGCCCCCTTGAGGCTTATTCTGAGGAAATGCTTCTGGAACTCCGATGCCACGAATCCTGCCTCGGCGCCGACGAAATGCAGCACTTCGACGATATGGCGGTTTCCGGACAGTGCGCCGCGCGTGGCGAAGATGACGGTCAGCACCATGGTCGAGAAAACGAGGATCAGCACGCCGGTCCCGATCATTGCCGTGGTGTTTGCCATCGCCACCAGGCGGTCCACCCAGGTACGGTGATCGTCGAGGAAGGCCTGCGGGATGATCTCGGTCAGCGCCTTGCGCATGGCTGCGAAATCGGGCGGATTGTTTTCATCGATGGTGATGATGACGAGGCGGGGAACGGGCAATTCGTCGAGATCGAGGCCTTCGCCGAGCCAGGGCTCAAGCAGGCGGGCCGTTGCTGCGCGGTCGACGATGTTGCCACCTGTCGCTCCGCTGAAGGTCAGGGCCAGATCTCGCGCATCGGCAAGCGCCTTTTCCATATCGAGACCGTCGTCCGGTTTGATCTGGATGGTGATCTCGCGGGAAATCTGGCTCTGCCAGCTTTGGGCCGTGGCGCGCACCATGCTGACACCGCCGAGCGTGAGGCAGGCGAGGAACGACATGATCGCGATCACGCACATCAGCGCGTGACCGGACACGTTCGTCGACGGCACGATCGGCCCCATCGGGCGCACGCGCATCTCCGTGCGGCGCGGCTGCTGCTGCGGTTCCGGTTGCTGCTCCGGCACCTCATGGGTGCGTTTGGTGCGGCCCTCACTCATAGATATCGAGCCGCCCTTGCGAAAGGATCATGCGCCGCGCCTCGACCTGATCCATCAGCGACAGATCGTGGGTGGCAATGACGACGGCGGTGCCGAGCCGGTTGAGTTCGAGGAAGAGGTTCAGCAAGCGGCGGGCCATCGGCGGGTCGACGTTGCCGGTCGGCTCGTCCGCAAGCAGGATTTCGGGGCGGTCAATCAGCGCGCGGGCGATTGCCGCGCGTTGCTTCTCGCCGCCGGAAAGTACGGGCGGCAGCACATTGATGCGCTCGCCAAGCCCAACCCATTTCAACAGTTCGAGCACGTCGGCGCGGTAGCTCGATTCGTCCTTGCCGCGCACGCGCAGCGGAAGCGCAACGTTCTCATAGGTGGTCAGATGATCGAGCAGGCGGAAGTCCTGGAAAACGATGCCGACGCGCCGGCGCAGCATGGGGAACTCTTCGCGCGGGATCGACGAAATGTTGCGGTCGAACATGCGGATCAGACCGCGCGTCGGCTGCAGCGAGAGGAAGAGCAGGCGCAACAGCGTCGTCTTGCCGGCGCCGGAGGGGCCGGTGAGGAATTGGAACGACCGGCGCGGAATGTCGAAGGTCAGGTCCCGGAGAATTTCCGGCCCCATGCCATAACGCAATCCGACGTTCTCAAAATGAATCAATGGGTACCCATCTCTCTCACGACCCGTGCGGTTCTGCTTGGGGACGGCTATCTGCGCATAGGACGCCAAGCGCCGAAAGGCAAAACCGCCAGCGGAATCATGGTTAAGCAGCGGTTAATTTTTCATGAAAAGACGCCGCTTTCACGGCCTCTTTCCGAAGCATTAACCATTTCGGTTTACGTGTCGGAAAGATTTGATGCAATGCCCTGATTCTTGCACCGCCAGGGATCGGCGCATTGCCCGATGGTTTCGCATGGATGGCAGGTCCGTCCGCGATCCAGGAGGAAAAGGCGATGCAGGCATTCCGCACGAAATCGGCTGGAGCCGCGGCCTATGCCGATCTGCTGCCACCGGACCGCGGTCCACGCGAAGCTGCACCCGCGCCGCGCCGCGTCGACTATGTCGACGCCGAATTCGAGACCGTTTCGGCGACGGCCCGCCGCAATCCCTATCCCGTTTTCAATGACAATCGGCGGCACACTCGACGCCACGGCCCGACATTGACGGTCGTTCGCGACGAGAAGGCCGCCCTCAGGCGCCTGTTGTCTCTCGCCGAGACTTGGTTGCGCGCCATGCCGGCACGCCGGTTCGCCGCGCTTGTCGCAGCTTTCGCCCTTGCGGCGTTTGCGGCTATCATCGTCCTTTCGACCGGTGACGGGGTCGAAAGCGAGCCATTGGCGATCACCGACGTCACTGCGTCGCTCGATTATTCCGGCGGCATGCGGGTACTTTCGGTCTACGGCTCCATCGACAATTCCTCTTCCGCCCTGCAGCGACTGCCGTTGGTCGTGGTGGATGTGGTCAGCAATGGCCGCAAGGTTACGGCGACGCGATTGATGCCGGAGGGTGCCGCCATCGCACCCGGCGAGAGCCGCCGCTTCGTGACCAGGCTCCCATATGCAGGTGGAAAAATGCCCGAGGTGAAGGTTTCCTTCGCCGAAAACGGTGTCTCCGTGCGCTGATTGTGCTAAGCGGGCGCAAAAGGGAAGGCGTTTGTCTTCCGGATGAAACGCTGGAGAAACCGCATGCCCGTCGTTCGCGGAAAGAATATCGAGCCCCTTTATACGGCAGAGACGATCGCCGCACGCAACACCGAGCTTGCCGACATGATCGTCGAGGGTCCGCACAAGGACCTTCTGGTGATCGCGGTGCTCAAGGGCTCGTTCATCTTTGCCGCGGACCTGATCCGCGCCATGCACAACACCGGCCTGGCACCGGAAGTCGAGTTCATCACGCTGTCGAGCTACGGGCTCGGCACGGTCTCCCAGGGCGTAAAGATCATCAAGGACATCGATAGCGACGTGCATGGCCGCGACGTGCTCCTGATCGACGATATCCTGGAATCCGGGCGCACCCTGCGTTTTGCGAAGGAACTGATGTACGAGCGCGGCGCGCGCAACGTCACCATTGCGGTGCTGCTCGACAAGCGCGTCAAGCGCAAGGTCGAGCTCGAGGCCGACTATGTTGGCTTCGAATGCCCTGATCATTTCGTCGTCGGCTACGGCATGGACGTGGCTTACGCGTTCCGAGAACTGCCCTTCGTTGGCGTCGTCACCGGCGACGCCGAGTAGAGACGAGAATGTGCAGCGCTGCGGCGTTTGAGATCGCGGCGCTGTAATGACCTCCAGGCCGCGTTCAGCGCTCGAAGCAGGGCCGCTGTAAAACGCGCATTCCGAAATCCAGCCGCCCGGCGTTTACCGAACACAAAGAAAAAGCTGGTTGTTTGGGGTCGTGTCGCGTTTCGCCCCCTGGGATGCCACGTGCCGCTGCGGACTGCCTCACGATTCTTGTGAGTGTTGCCGTATCCATTGGAATGGGCCGGCCTCTTCGCGAGAGAGCCGTGCCGTTGCAGCGAACGCGGGAGGCCATGATGGCGAAGATCCTGATTACCGAGGACGAGGATGCATTGCGCTCCTTCGTCGCCCGGGCCTTGAGGCTCGATGGACATGAGACCGTGGAGGCTGGAGACGGCGCAGATGGGCTTGCCTGCCTGCAGACCGAGAATTTCGATCTGCTGCTGTCAGATATCCGCATGCCCGTCATGGACGGCATCGAATTGACGCATCAGGCGTCCGCAGCCTTTCCGGCGATGAAGATCCTGCTGATGACCGGTTACGCCGAACAGCGCGAGCGGGCCGACGATCTCGCCGACAAGATCGTCGACGTCATCTCCAAGCCCTTTTCCCTGCCTGACATCCGCAAGGCGGTGGCCCTGGCGCTCGCTGCCTGACGGGTCCCCCTCCATCGCCCGATCGTGGGCGAGGCATTGATTGTTTGGCGATCTGACAAATTGAATACGGCCCTGGCGCGTTTCCGCTCCAGGGCCGTCGTCGTTTCCGGCTCTTTTGGCCGAGGGTCAGCGCATGTCGAGCAGGCGTTCGAGATACTGGCGCTCGGCCTCGGGCGACAGCGTGTTGCCAAGGCGGCGGCGGATTTCGTCGAGAATCTCACGCGCCCGCTGGGTGTCGATTTCATCGGGAACTTTCACCTGGTCGCCGAAGTCCGGACCGGCATTCTGCTGGCGTCGACCGAGCGGGTCGCGACCATTCTGGCCGTATTGCGGGACGCCCTGACCGGGTCCTTGTCCCTGGGCCTGCATCTGGTTCATCATGTCCTGGGCGCCGTCACGCAGCGCCTGCAGTGCGCGGCCCTGGCTGCCGACGGCCGGTTCGCCCTGGCCCTTGCCAAGGGAGCCGGAGGCGCCTTCCATTTCGCGCTTGGCGTCGCCGAACCCCTTGCCGGGCTTGATGCCAAGGCTCTCCAGACCCTTCTGCAGTTCGCCGAGTTGCTTGCCCAACGCATCCTGCTGCTGCTTCAGCTGCTTCAGCGCTTCCTTCAGTTGCTCGGCGGTCATGTCGTCGAGCGGGCTGGGCTGGCCGTTCTCGTCACCACGCTGGCCCGGATCCTGCGGCATGTCCTGACCATAAAGCTCGTTGTCCTCGCCCTGCAGCGGGTCGCCGCGCTGCATGCGGTCTCGCTGCGCCTGGTCGAGCTTGAACGTCTCGTCCATCAGCTTTTGCTGCTCCTGCATCAGCTGGCCGAGCTTGTCCATCTGCTCGCGCATGGCGTTGTTCTGTTCGCCCATCTGTTGCTGGCCGCGGTTGGCCTGCAGGTTGTTCATCAGACGCTGAAGCTCCGACAGCATCTGACGGGCCTGGTCGCGCGCACCCGATCGCGCCAGGTTCTCGATCTGGTTCATCATCCTGTCCAGATCCTGTTGGCGCAGAACATTGTTCTGATCCGGATTGGCGGCCATGCGCGGGTTTTTCGCGGCCTCCTTGGCCAGCGCCTGCATATATTCCTGCATGGCCTCGCGCAGTTCCTTCATCAGCTTGGCGATTTCCTCGTCGGGCGCATTGCGATCAAGCGCATCCGACAACGCCTGTTGCGCATCGCGCAGACGTCGGTCGGCGAGCGACAGATCGCCATCCTCGATGCCTAGCGCGATTTCCCAGAGATGCTTGGCGGCGTCGCGCAGCATGTCGTCGTTGCGCGCCAGCGCCATGCGCGAACGTGCCGATTTCAGGAGCAGGAAATGGGTGAGGTTGGGGATCGTTTCCTCGGCGAAGCTGGCGATCGCGTCATTGAGGTCGATCGCCCGCGGCAGGTCGTTGGCGTTGAGTGCAAAGACCTGTCGCTGTTCGGCAACGGCGCCCGCCAGCGGATTGAAGAATTGCCGCGCCGGAAGGATCATGTCCTGCGGCACGCTTCTCCCCTCCTGACCGGCGGCATCGCGGGCAACGAGGGTGACGCGAACGCGCTTGCCGGCCAGCGGATGTTCGCTGAGGTTGCGGCTGGTCGTGCCCTTGGCCTCGCGGGCGTTGCGGCGCGGCAGGTCGAGACGATACTCGGGAAGCGGATAGAGCGGCCGTGCGTCCTTCGCCTGTTCGTCCAAAGGCTTGATCTCAGCCCAGGCCTGAGCGATGCCGTAGTCGTCGCTCGCCAGGAAGGCGATGTCGAGCGAGGCATTTGGGGTGGGCTTTGGCAGGCCGTCAAAGGCGATCTGAGGCACGCTGTCGGGGGTGATCTTGAACGTCCACTTCTGGCCACCGACGGAGAGTTCGCCGTCCTTTACGATCTTGTAGAGGTGATTGCGCACGGCATTGTCGGGCGCCTTCTGGGCGGCCGGTTCCGCTGACGCAGTCTTTTCGTCCGGCTTTTCCCCGGCGGTCGGGATGACGATCGCGTCGGCCGATCCGTGTTCCGAATAGCGGACGGCTTCTTCCGTGCCGGCGCCAGTGACGCGCACGGTCAGATCGCTGAACTGCGGAATGGTAATCGCCGCCGTTTCGTCAGATGGGGACGCGACGCCCTGGCGGCCCGTGAGGAAGACGGGCGCACGCCCGGTATAGGCGGGCGGTGTCACCCAGGCATCGACCCGGATGTCGGCGACTTCGCTTGCTGGCTGCGGCAGGTGGAAGGCGTCCGAGAGAAGCCCCGCCCGGTTGGAATAGGAATAGGCGAAAGCGACGCAGGCGATCAGAACCGGCAGCGCCCGCAGCGCGAAAGGGTCGTGGCGGGCAATGTCGGGACGCGGCAGGCCCGTGTCGAGGGCACGGATCATCCCCGCCATGCGCGTCTGATGTTCGCGCCACAGCGCCTCGCCGAAGGCGCCGCCGGTTGCCGGAATGTCGTCCTGAACACGGATCGCCTGGTGGGGAAGGGCGTTGCGCTCTTCCAGCATCCGATCGGCATCGACGTTCCCAGGTAATCTCAACCGGGTCAGCGGAACGAGGGAGGCGATGAAGGCGACGAGAAAGCCCAGAAGCAGGGCGGCATGCAGCCAAAGCGGAGCAATGCGGAAGAGGCCGAGCCAGGCGGCCGACAGAAACAGGAGCACGATCGAAGCGGGAACGAGGGCGCGCGGCAAAACCTGCTCGGCGATCAACACCGCCCGCGCGACAAACCTTTTCAGCGCCAGCGTTCTGGCAAACGACTTCGGTTGTGGCGTTTCATCCTGCCGGAATTGCGTCATCCGCCCAAGTTCCCTTTCGGTCGCTCATGACCGCTCGTGACCGACCTATTGAATGATCAGGATAACATCGTTTGTGGCGAAGACGAGGGCGACAACAAAATCGTGATCGCCCGCGCGGGCGATCCACAGATCATCGTCCGATCCGAAAGACTGCTCAGTCGAGCCAGTCCGGAACCGAATCAAGCCCGATCAGGTCATCGTAGCTTTGGCGCGGCCGGATCACGTGGAAGCGATCGCCCTTGACCAGCACTTCCGGGATCAGCAGCCGGCTGTTGTAGGTGCTCGCCTGGACAGCGCCATAGGCGCCGGCAGAACTGATGGCGAAGAGATCGCCCGGCTTCGGCATGGCCATTTCGCGGTCAAGCGCCAGATAGTCGCCGGTCTCGCACACCGGGCCGACGACGTCGGCCTTGATGCGGGGCGCATTGGCGGCTGAAATGCGAACCGGCCTGATCTCGTGATAGGCCTCGTAGAGCGTCGGGCGGATCAGGTCGTTCATGGCGCCGTCGACAATGACGAAGGTCTTGTCGCCGCCATCCTTGACGTAGATGACCTCGGTCACGAGGATGCCGGCGTTGCCGACGATCAGCCGGCCCGGCTCGGTGACGATCTTGCAGCCGAGCGACTGCAGCTGGCTCTTGACGATTTCGGCATAGGCATCGGGCAGCGGCGGCGGATTGTTGTCTTCCTTGTAGGGAATGCCGAGACCGCCGCCGATATCGACGTGATCGATCGCGTGGCCGTCGCTGCGTAGCGTGTCGACCAGTTCGCGCAGCAGCTTGAAAGCGTCGTCGAAGGGCTGCAGCTCGGTGATCTGGCTGCCGATATGCATATCGATGCCGGTGACCTGGATGCCGGGCAGTGTCGCGGCATGGGCGTAGACGGCGCGGGCACGCTCCCACGAAATGCCGAACTTGTTTTCCTTCTTGCCGGTCGAGATCTTCGAGTGGGTGCGCGCGTCGACATCCGGGTTGATGCGGAAGGAGACGTGAGCACGCTTGCCGGCGCGAACGGCGCGCTGGTTCAGGACCTCGAGTTCCGGTTCGGACTCGACGTTGAAGCAGTAGATGCCGGCCTCGAGCGCCAGGTCCATTTCCTGCGGGGTCTTGCCGACGCCGGAGAACATGATGCGGCTTGCCGGAATGCCGGCGGCCAGCGCGCGGCGCAACTCACCGCCCGACACCACATCGACGCCGGCGCCAAGGCGCGCAAGCGTCTTCAGCACGGCCTGGTTCGAATTGGCCTTCATGGCGTAGCAGACCATCGCATCGACGTCGGCAAAGGCCTTGGAGAAGACCTTGTAGTGCCGCTCGAGCGTCGCCGTCGAGTAACAGTAGAAGGGCGTTCCGACGGCGCGGGCGATGTCGGTCACCGGCACGTCTTCGGCGTAGAGAATTCCGTCGCGGTATTCGAAATGGTTCACGGGGCGTGGCTCGGCTTAGAGGAGGGGATCGAGCAGGAAAGGGCGGTCGTCAGCCTGTTCTTTCTTTTCGGCAGTTCCGGCAGGGGCCAGGGTGTTGATCGGCGCCGTCGAGCCGGGTCGGTCGAGGTCGCCCTTGCGTCCACAACCGACAAGAACCAGCCCGGGGATCGCCAGAAGAAGCGCAAACCGGGCCGCCTTCGTGAATGTCATCGTGATTTTCCTTCGCGGGGACTGATGCTGGTGCGATGTCTTATCGATTTTTCCGGCGCTTGTGCACCCTGATTCTGCGACGGGATTCAGCCCCTTGCGCTCAGGCACGTCGTTGCCCCGAAACCGCAACGCGGTCTCGGGGGACAAGCATCAGTTGCGCGCGCGCCACCAGGCGATCTGCTTGCGAACCTCGTTCGGTGCGGTGCCGCCGAAGGACGTGCGACTGGCGACCGAGGCCTCGACGGTCAGCACGTCGAACACCTTGGCGGTGATCGAAGGATGGATCGACTGCAGGTCTTCAAGCGAGAGGTCGGCGAGGTCGCAGGCCTTCTGTTCCGCAAGGGCGACGGCGCGGCCGGTGACATGGTGGGCGTCGCGGAAGGGCAGGCCGGCCTCGCGTACCAGCCAGTCAGCAAGGTCGGTCGCTGTCGAATAGCCGGAACCGGCAGCCGCCTTCATCCGGTCGGCCCGAATGGTCATGTCGCGCACCATGCCGGTCATCGCGGCAACGGCGAGTTCGAGGCTCTCGGCCGCGTCGAAGACCTGTTCCTTGTCTTCCTGCATGTCCTTGGAATAGGCGAGCGGCAGGCCCTTCATGACGGTCAGAAGCGCGATCAGCGAGCCGTTGATGCGGCCGGTCTTGGCGCGCACCAGCTCGGCGGCATCGGGGTTCTTCTTCTGCGGCATGATCGAGGAGCCGGTCGAAAACGCGTCGGACAGACGAATGAAGCCGAACTGCGGCGTCGACCAGATGACGATCTCTTCGGCAAGGCGCGACATGTGCGTGGCGGCGATTGCGGCAATCGACAGGAATTCGAGCGCGAAGTCGCGGTCCGAAACTGTGTCGATCGAATTGCGGGTGGGGCCGGCAAAGCCGAGTGCGCTCGCGGTCATGTGCCGATCGATCGGGAAGCCGGTGCCGGCAAGGGCGGCCGCGCCGATCGGGCTTTCATCCATGTGCTCGATGGCGTGGCGCACGCGCGAGCGGTCGCGGCCGAACATCTCGACATAGGCCATGCAGTGATGGCCGAAGGTGACGGGCTGGGCCGTCTGCAGATGGGTGAAGCCGGGCATGACGGTCTCGGCATGTTCCTCGGCGCGGTCGAGGAAGGCGGCGATCAGGCCGGTCAGCGCCTTTTCGGTCCTCTGCAGCTCTTCCTTGACCCACAGACGGAAATCGAGCGCCACCTGGTCGTTACGCGAGCGGGCCGTGTGCAGCCGGCCGGCGGCCGGGCCGATCAGGGTCGCAAGCCGGGCCTCGATGTTCATGTGGATGTCTTCGAGGCGGCGAGAGAATTCGAACTGGCCGCTTTCGATCTCTGACAGGATCGTGTTGAGACCGTGAACGATCTTGTCTTTGTCCTCGGCCGAAATGATGCCTTGATGCGCCAGCATGGTCGCATGCGCTATTGAGCCGCGGATGTCCTGAGCATAGAGCTTCTTGTCGAAGCCGATCGAGGCATTTATCTCCTCCATGATCGCGTCCGGACCCGAGGCGAAGCGACCGCCCCACATCTGGTTGGAGGTTTTTGTCTCGGAATTGCCGTCAGCCATGAAGAATGCCCGCCTTGGAGAATGAAATGCCCGACCAGAAGAAATCCCCCCCGGCCGTGAAATTGTTCGCGCTCGCCGCCTTGTTCGGCGTGATCATCGGTGCGGCTGCGGTATACGTGAAGGAGACGGGGTCTGGCAATGCCGAGCCGACCGAAACGGCAGCTGCCGTCTGCCCGTTGACGGGCGAAAAGGTCGCCTCGCTGACGCCGTTCATGAAGGGCCAGGTGGCGGCGATGTCGCCGGCCGCCTCGCCACGCCCGATCGCACTCGATTTCAACGACCCGGACGGCAAGCCGACGACGGTTGCCGCCTTTGCCGGCAAGACGATGCTTGTCAATCTCTGGGCCACCTGGTGTGGCCCCTGCCGCGAGGAAATGCCTGCCCTCAACGCGCTGCAGAAGTCCCTCGGCAGCGACAAGTTCGAGGTGGTCGCGATCAACATCGACGTCGGCGACGACGAGAAGCCGAAGGCCTTCCTCGACGAGACCGCCGTGCACGACCTGCGCTACTATCGCGATGCGTCAATGGGCGTCTTCAACAATCTGAAGAAGGAAGGCCTTGCCTTCGGCCTGCCGGCAACCTTGCTGCTCGACGACAAGGGATGCCTGATCGGCTCGATGAATGGCCCGGCGGCCTGGGACAGCGACGATGCCAAAGCGCTGATCAAAGCGGCCACGGGCGGGTAGGCGTCACTCTCCGTGGGTTGTGGTGCGGTTGTCGCGCAACAGGTGCCACTGCACCTTGTGGGGGGTGAAATGCTCTGCCGCTGCACGTTCCCACAACGGCGTGGGATGGTCACCAACGATGAAGATGTCGGTCGGCGGCAGGTTCGGGTCTGTGGCAATAGACGCGACGCCGTCAAAAACGTCAGCCCACAGCTCGGTCAGCTCGCAGACTTTCGTATTGGCAATTTCAGCTGCGTCACTGCCGCATTTGAAATTGCCTCCCTGCTTAGGCACGTAAGGTATATGGGAATTTAGTGTCAGCCAGTATAGGAGTTTCCGCTCAGCCGGGTTTGTCGTCAGCCGGTCGCGGACGGCACTTGCAATGTCGTTGTCGCACAGACCCGTGAAAACGCTGCCGCAGCGCTGGTGAAACCTATTGCTGTCGGTCGCAAGGCCTTCAAGGAAGTGCGATTCGAGAAAACCGATTCTTGGATACCACTTGTCCCGTTCGAACATCCTCTGCGAAAAGCCGTGATAGGAGATTGTTCGATAGCCCCGATCAGCCATGGCGGCCGGAAAGCAGTCGTAGCTGGTCCGGCGAAGATAATCGGTGTGATCGCCCCATTGTCCGCAGAGTTCGCGGGATTCAGCGCCCGTAGTTGCGACCACCATTCGCTACAGCGGCGGCGTCGATACCATTGATCGAGAGTGCGCTTTCAAATGAGTCAGCAGGTTGCTTCAGGAAAGGGCGATTGATATGGCGCTCCAACATCACCACGCTGAAAGCGACGAGAGCCCCTGGCAGTAGCGATGCGCCTCGCAATACCTGTCGATTGTGATTCACGAGGCAGGCGATTGCAACGCCATTCGCGATAAAGAGGCTGATCACGACGACGTAAAATACGGAAGAGGTGAGATCCAGCGATGCCATGTAGCGCACCGACTGGATTGCAGCGCCGAGCGGCAGGTGGAACGCTACCATAACCACGAGGCCGAAATCGATGAGGGCAATGAGCGGGAATAGCAGGTAGGCCAACGTAGGTTTGGCGCGCAGCGCGAATAGGCCTCCAATCAAGTAAAGGAATGGCGAAAGCGGTCGTGCGGCCACATAGAACGGCAAGACCAGCAGCATCATCAGATTAGGCGCTAGGCCGAGGATGAGCGCCAAGCGCCACGCCCTCGCACTCCAAAGTGAGGGGAATGACCGTGCCGCCATTGAGGATATCGCTTGCGAAATCATATTCTCTCCCACGTGACTAGGAGAGGGCGTAACAGAACTGTCTTTAAGCTAAGTTACCAGTATGGCGAGCAAATTCCTTGTCGCGCAAGATGTAGGGTTGTGGATCCCGCGGAGATTGGACGTTCTTACTTGAACAGAATCCAGACCTAGCGGGTCGGCACCGGCACGTCGCCGCGGTAGTCGTAGAAGCCGCGGCCGGACTTGCGGCCGAGCCAACCAGCTTCGACGTATTTTACCAGGAGCGGGCAGGGGCGGTATTTCGAGTCCGCCAAGCCGTCGTGCAGGACCTGCATGATCGACAGGCAGGTGTCGAGACCGATGAAGTCGGCGAGCTGCAGCGGACCCATCGGGTGGTTGGCGCCGAGCTTCATGGCGGTGTCGATCGCCTCGACCGTGCCGACGCCCTCATAGAGGGTGTAGATCGCCTCGTTGATCATCGGCAGCAGTATGCGGTTGACGATGAAGGCCGGGAAGTCTTCGGCGACCGTGACGGTCTTGTCGAGCGTGCCGACAAATTCCTTGGCGGCCTTGAACGTGCCTTCGTCCGTGGCGATGCCGCGCACGAGCTCGACCAGCTTCATCACCGGAACCGGGTTCATGAAGTGGATGCCCATGAACTTTTCCGGACGGTCGGTCGCAGATGCAAGGCGGGTGATCGACAGCGAAGAGGTGTTGGTCGCAAGCAGCGCTTCCGGCTTCATGATCGGGCATACCTGGCCGTAGATCTTGCGCTTGATGGTTTCGTCCTCGGTGACGGCCTCGATGACGAGGTCCACCTGCGACAGGTCGTTGATGTCGGACGAGCCCTTGATCAGCGCCAGCGCGCTCTTGCGAGCCTCGTCGGTCATCTTGCCTGATGACACCTGGCGGGCAAGGTTGCCGTTGACGGTGGCGAGGCCCGCCTCGATGCGATCAGCGGCAAGATCGTAGATCTGCACCTTGTATCCGGCCATCGCCGAAACATGCGCAATGCCGCAGCCCATTTGCCCGGCACCAATAACTCCGACCGTCTTGATCATCGCGGCGAACATCCATCTTCAAGAATTTTGGCGGCCGTGCCGCCGTCACATACGAAAATACCGGGCCGGTCTGGCCGGCCCGGTAGATTGTTAATGCCAAGTCCGCGCTTTTGCCAGCCCTTTTCCTTGAGGCTCGGGAAGTGCGGTTGGCGAATGGTTACAGCGCCTTTTCGAGCTCCGGCAGGGCTTCGAACAGGTCGGCGACGAGGCCGTAGTCGGCAACCTGGAAGATCGGCGCCTCCTCGTCCTTGTTGATGGCGACGATCACCTTTGAGTCCTTCATGCCGGCCAGATGCTGGATCGCACCGGAGATGCCGCAGGCAATGTAGAGATCGGGGGCGACCACCTTGCCGGTCTGGCCGACCTGCCAGTCGTTTGGGGCATATCCGGCGTCGACCGCCGCGCGCGATGCACCGACGGCTGCACCGAGCTTGTCGGCAACCGGCAGGATCACTTCCTTGAATTTTTCCGACGAGCCGAGTGCACGGCCACCCGAGATGATGATCTTGGCCGAGGTCAGCTCCGGACGATCCGACGACGACAGCGCGTCGGCAACGAAGGTCGACAGACCCGGATTGGCCGCAGCCGCGATCGTCTCGAGCGAAGCCGAGCCACCTTCGGCAGCGGAGGCGAACGAGGCGGTGCGCACGGTGATGACCTTTTTCGCTTCCGTCGTCTGCACCGTCTGGATGGCGTTGCCGGCATAGATCGGACGCTTGAAGGTATCGGACGAGACCACCTCGGTGATTTCGGAAACCTGGGCAACATCGAGAAGCGCTGCAACCCGCGGCAGGACGTTCTTGCCGACCGAAGTGGCAGCAGCAAGGATGGTGTCGTAATTGCCCGACAGCGAAACGATCAGCGCCGCCAAGGGTTCGGCCAGATTGTTGGCAAGGCTTGCATCCTCGGCCACCAGCACCTTGGCAACGCCGGAAAGCTTGGCGGCCTGGTCGGCAGCCGCCTTGGCACCGGCACCGGCCACCAGCACATGCACGTCGCCGCCGATTTTGGCGGCCGCCGTCAGCGCCTTTGCGGTCTGGTCGGAAAGGTGGCTGCCGTCGTGGTCAGCCAGAAGCAGAATAGCCATGGTTTTGTTCTCCCTTTCGGTTCGAGCTCAACGATCCCTTGGCGATCGGAGCTCAACGGTTCTGACGTGGTTCATGCGTTTGTCCGCAAACCGGTTCCCACTTTGCGGAAGCATGAACTAGAGCACGCCGGCTTCGGTCTTGAGCTTTTCGACCAGTTCGGCCACCGACTTGACCTTGATGCCGGCCTTGCGGCCTTCCGGCTCCTCGGTCTTCAGCACCTTCAGCCGCGCGGTCGTGTCGACACCGAAGTCGGCAGGGGTCTTTTTGTCGAGCGGCTTCTTCTTCGCCTTCATGATGTTGGGAAGCGAGGCATAACGCGGCTCGTTCAGGCGCAGGTCGGTGGTCACCACCGCCGGCAGCTTGATGTCGATCGTCTGCAGGCCGCCGTCGACTTCACGCGTCACCGTTGCCTTGCCGTCACCGATCTCGACCTTGGAGGCAAAGGTGCCCTGGGCCCAGCCCAAGAGCGCCGACAGCATCTGGCCGGTCTGGTTCGAATCGTCATCGATCGCCTGCTTGCCGACGATGATCAGCCCCGGCTGTTCGGCCTCGGCCACACCCTTGACGATCTTGGCAACAGTGAGCGGCTCGACCTGGTCGTCGGTCTCGACCAGGATCGCCCGGTCGGCGCCCATGGCGAGCGCCGTGCGCAGCGTTTCCTCGGCCTTGGCCGGACCGACCGAGACGACCACGACCTCGTCGGCCTTGCCGGCTTCCTTCAGCCGCAGCGCCTCTTCCACCGAGATCTCGTCGAACGGGTTCATCGACATCTTCACGTTGGCAAGCTCGACACCCGAGCCGTCAGCCTTCACCCGGATCTTGACGTTGTAGTCAACCACCCGCTTGACCGTCACAAGTATTTTCATGGATTCTTCCCTCCAAGAGCTTTCGCAGGAAAATGCGCCTTAACGGAGCCGCCTGATTGTCGGTTGGCGACATCGATACGCGTTTTTTCTCCAATTACAATCACTGTGCATGACGCTAAATCGATATAATCCCGAGAATTGGAATAACGTTTACGTACACGTAAGAAAGTGAGCTGACAAGACCTCTTCGCAGATGCGGCATGACGGTTCTTTCGCGATCATGCGGCGACGATCAAGCCTTTGAAATGGTGACGAAACCGGGGCGCTGGAAATGCCAAGCCGGCGGTTTCAAACGGTTGGTCGACCCCAGGGTGTCGGCGGCTTCCGCGTTTCCGGCGTGGGTTGCGGCGTGACGACGACGGACTCCACCTTATGCTCGACGGCGCGCGGCGTGACGATCGTCCGGTCGAAGAGCGGCACGCCGCGGCGTCGCAAAATGACCACGAGGACAAGCCCGGCAACGATGCCGCCGACATGGGCGCTCCACGAGACGCCGCTGCCCGGATCGACCACCAGCATGAAGAATTGCTGCCCGATCCAGAAGGCGAGCGGAATGGCCGCCGGCAGGGGCAGGGGGATGCGGAAAAACACCAGCACCCAGACGCGCACCTTCGGATGCAACAGGAAATAGGCGGCGACCACGCCGGAGATCGCACCCGATGCGCCGATCAGAGGCGCTTCCGATGCCGGGTCGAACAGGCCATGGGCCAAGGCCCCGGCAGCGGCACAGGCAAGGTAGAACAGCAGAAAGCGAAAGTGCCCGAGCGCATCTTCGACATTGTCGCCGAACACCCAGAGAAACAGCATGTTCATCGCCAGATGCATGAAGCCGCCATGCAGGAAGGAATAGGTGATGAAGGTGAAACCGTCGGGCACGATGATCAGCGACGGATCGAGCTGGGCATAATCGAAGATGAGCGCCGGGATATAGCCGAAGCCCAGAAGCGTCGCGTTGGCGAACTCTTCCGTGGCGATCGGCCCGGTTATCAGCCAAACAACGATGTTGATGACAATCAGGCTGATCGTCACATACTGAACCTTGATGTGCTTCAGGGTGTTCTTATCGTGAAGCGGTATGAACATGCGGTCTCCCGAAGCGTGATTCTACGGCGCCGCGCCTGTCCAGACGCGCAATGGTCGCCGTAACACTTTGTTTTACTGCACAGTCTCACCTTTTAATCGAGCCCGACTTAAGGGTGAGATTGTGCAGTGGGGAAACGTTATCTGTTTTTGCCGGGAATCCAAAGGACGTCGGCATGGCCCTTGTCGTTTGCCCAACGGGCGGCGACGAACAGGAAATCCGACAGCCGGTTGATATATGCGATCGCCTCGCGGCTGACGATTTCGGCTTCGAGCTGGGCAAGTGCCACCATCTGCCGTTCGGCACGCCGGGCGACGGTTCGCGCCACATGCAGTGCGGCCGATGCGGCGCTGCCGGCCGGCAGAACGAAGGAGCGCAGGGGTTCGAGATCGGCGTTCAGCCGATCGATTTCGGTTTCGAGCCAGGTGACTTGGCTTGCGACGATGCGAAGCGGCTCGTATTCCGGCTTCTCGCCGGTGTCGGGTGTCGCGAGATCGGCGCCGAGATCGAAGAGATCGTTCTGGATCCGCATCAAGGTGGCATCGAGATCGGCGACATCGGCGGTGTGTTGCCGGGCAAGCCCGACAAAGGCGTTGGTCTCGTCGACTGCGCCATAGGCATCGACCCTGAGATCGCTCTTCAGGCGGCGCGGACCGGAGACGAGCCCGGTGGTGCCGTTGTCGCCCGTCCGGGTGTAGATCTTGTTGAGCTTGACCATGGTGTCGTCACGTTCCTTAGGCGGGGCGGCCGCCGCCGGTGATCCATAGCGTCAGCATGATCAATACGATCGCGACTGCCTGCAGCAGTACACGGGCCTGCATCAGCTTGTTGGATTTGCTGCTGCTGCCACCCCTCATCATGTTCAAGAGGCCGCGGATCAGAACGATGACGACCAGCCCCATGACGAACAGGGTCAGGCCGGTGACGAAACTGGACATCGAATGCTCCCTTGCGTTTTCACTCAGCCGAGTCGGCCGATAATGCGGTAAAACAATGCTGCCGGCAGGAGCTTCTTCAGGAACGCGCCCTGCTTGGCGGGCCTTGTTACAATATAGTGCGGTTTCGGTCTCTTTGCCGCCAGCGCGTGCTTTAGGACTGCATATACGGCATCCGGTCCAAGCTTGCCCGCGACCGGTTTGCTCTCGCCTTTCAGGCGACGCATCTGCCGCTCGTACTCGGCGCGGTGGACCGAATTCTTCAGGTCGATGAAGCGCTCGATATAGGTCACGGCATTGGCGGTGAATTTCGAGGCGATCGGCCCCGGCTCGATCAGGCTGACCTTGATGCCACTTCCGGCGAGTTCCATTCTCAGGGTCAGCGACAGCGCCTCGATCGCAAACTTCGATGCGTTATAGGCGCCGCGCCAGCGGTAGGGCACAATGCCGAGGATGGAGGAGCATTGCACGATGCGGCCGCTTCCGCGCGCCCGCATGGCGGGGATCACCCGGCGCGTCAGGTCGTGCCAGCCGATGACATTGGTTTCGAGCTGCAGCCGGAGCGCCTCGGTCGGCAGGTCCTCGACCGCGCCGGCTTGGCCGTAGGCGCCGTTGTTGAACAGCGCATCGATGCGCCCGCCCGAGCGCGCCATCACCGCTTCGACCAGGGCGGCGATCGTTTCCGGCTTGGTATAGTCCATCAGGAAGGTCTCGATGCCTTGGCTTTCAAGGGCGCCTCGATCTTCGTCACGGCGCACGGTCGCAAACACCCGCCAGCCGTCCGCATGCAGCGCGTGGGCGCAATGGGCGCCGATCCCGGATGAACAACCGGTGACAATGATTGTGGGACGATCGGACATCCTGTCGATTCCTGTAGCAATCCTGCCCCCGTTTCCCATATTCATCGGCGGGATACAATTGAATTGCGCGAGCCGAAACCCGTGTACGCTGTCGCGGTCGGACGAGCGTCAATGCCATGGAACGGCGCCGCAGGATCCGCATGCGAAGGCACGCGACCGCGGCGCCACTGGGCCGGAGTGGAAATGCCAGCGTTTATTCGCATCACCTGGAAAGTCGTGTTCGATGCGCTATGGCACTTCAGTCTGGACGACGGCTGGGCCATGGCGAGCCATGTGGCGCTTTCGTCCCTGCTTGCTGTCTTCCCCTTCCTGATTTTCGGCACGGCGCTCGGCAGCTTCCTTGGTGCCGATCAGTTTGCCGAGACTGCGGTCCATCTCATTTTCGACGCCTGGCCGGAATCGATCGCTACCCCGATCGCCAACGAGATCGTCCAGGTGTTGACCATTCCGCGTGGCGGCCTGTTGACCGTTTCGGTGCTCGCGGCCGCCTATTTCGCCTCGAATGGGGTCGAGGCCTTGCGGGTCTCGCTCAACCGCGCCTACCGGGTGACGGAAAGCCGCTACTGGTATGTGACGCGCCTTGCCAGCCTCGGGTTTGTGATTGCCGGGGTGCTGATCCTGGCGGCGCTGAGCATCCTGCTCGTCGCCGTGCCGCTGGCGCTTCGTTATGCCGGCGAATGGCTGCCCTGGCTCGACGGCGTGCTGGCAACCGTCGACAACTGGAGTCTGCCACTGGCCCTGGTCGTGGTGACGGGCGGGCTCCTGGTGTCGCATCTCTGGCTACCGGACGGTCACCGCAAAGTGATTGACGTGCTGCCCGGTATTTTCTTGACGCTGCTCTGCTGGACGATCGGCGGCTACACCTTCGCCTATTATCTTTCGACCTTTGCGACCTATGTCTCGACCTATGCCGGTCTCGCTTCGATCATGATCGTACTGGTGTTCCTCTATATGGTCGCGGCGATCTTCATCATCGGCGCAGAGATCAATGCGGCGATCCTCAAATACCGGGTCAAGCGCATGGTGCGGCGCAGCTTCCAGAGCCCCCGCACTACCGAGGACTGAATTCCATCAGAGGACCAAAGCACGGATGTCGGCCGGCGAGCGGCCGGCCTCGCGGAAGGCCGAGATGCCAGTGTCACGATTGCTCTTGGAAAGCTTGCGGCCGTCGGCGCCGAGCAGCAGGCGGTGATGGTGGTAGACCGGCTCCGGCAGGTCCAGCAGCCGCTGCAGCAGGCGGTGCACCGCGGTTGCATGATAAAGGTCGCGGCCGCGCACCACGTGCGTTATGCCTTGCAGTGCATCGTCGACGATAACAGACAGATGGTAGCTCGACGGCGCATCGGAGCGCGACAGGATGATGTCGCCCCAGGCCGCCGGATCCGCCGTTATGAGGCCCGTCTCTCCATCTGGCCCGCTGCCGGTTTCCTGCCAGGTCAGCGGCGGTGCGCCCGCCGCAAGCACCGCCTTTTTCATGTCCAGCCGCCAGGCATGGGGCTTGTCGCCGGCAACGATGGCATTGCGCGCATCGGCCCCCAGATCGCGCTCGCGCTCTGGGTAGAGCGGCGCGCCGTCCGGATCGCGCGGCCAGGCATTGCCGCGGGCTTCGGCATCGGCAACCGCCGCCTTGATCTCGCCGCGTGACAGGACCGAGGGATAGACGAGGCCCATGTCGTTCAGCCGCTGGAGTGCGGACGCATATAGGTCGAGGTGGTCCGATTGCCGGCGCACCGGCTGTTCCCATTCAAGCCCGAGCCAGGCGAGATCGCTAGAGATCGCGGCCTCGAATTGCGGATGGCAGCGCGTCCGGTCGATATCCTCGATGCGCAACAGGAACCGTCCGCCCGACGCTTTTGCCATATCGTGGTTGAGGATTGCCGACAGCGCGTGGCCCAGATGCAAAAGGCCGTTCGGGCTCGGTGCGAAACGGAAAACGGGTTGCGTGGATGACGTGTCTGCCATCGTTTCCCTTTGGCATGGAAGCGGTATAAAAATCATCCGCTTTTTGGAGGCGCCATGCGGATCATCCGAACACATGAGGACATCGAGGCGGGGCTTGCCGGCCTGATGATGCTCGACGCCCGTCTCGAACATGTCGTGGCCAGGGCCGGGCCGGTGCCGCTCAGGCGAACCGACCCAGGCTATCGTGGTATCGCCAGCATCATCGTGTCGCAGATGGTATCGAAGGCAAGCGCTGCGGCGATCTGGAAACGCATGGAAGCCTCGCTCGGCGAGATTACCGCACCTGCCGCCCTGACGCTCAGCGACGAGGATTGCCGGGCGATCGGGCTTTCCCGCGCCAAGGCCGATGCGCTGAGGCGGGTTGCGCAGGTGGTCGTTGCCGGCGAAATCGACCTCGACGCGATCTGCAATGTCGAAGCCCCGGAGGCGATCCGCGAGCTGACGACCATCAAGGGCGTCGGCCGCTGGACGGCGGAGGTCTATCTCTTGTTTTGTGCCGGGCATCCGGATGTCTTTCCATCCGGCGATGTCGCGCTTCAGAACGCGATCGGCCACGGGCTCGGTCTCGAACTGCGCCCGACCGCCCGCGAGATTGATTCGCTGGCCGCGTCCTGGGCGCCTTGGCGCAGCGTCGCGGCACGTCTGTTCTGGGCCTATTACGCCCAAGAAATGCGGCGGGATGCTGTTCCTGTGACACCTTGAAGGAAAAAGCGAATCCGTTGTTCGCTTTTTTCTTTCCGGCTTCACAATCCTGTTGCAACGGGCCTAATATAGAAGGTGCAGATGCCGAATCGATCAGGAGAATACGCTTGACGATTGCAGTCTCACCGCAGGCCTTACCAGCGCTCGTCTTGAACGCTGACTATCGGCCGCTGAGTTATTACCCCTTGTCGCTCTGGTCCTGGCAGGACGCGATCAAGGCCGTCTTCCTTGACCGTGTGATTATCCTTGCGGAATACGAGCATTCGGTCTCCTCGCCCAGCTTCTCGATGCGGTTGCCGAGCGTGGTTTGCCTCAAGAGCTACGTGCAGCCGTCGCGTCATCCGGCGTTCACCCGGTTCAACGTCTTCCTGCGCGACAAGTTCGAATGCCAGTATTGCGGCACGCCCGACGACCTGACCTTCGACCACGTGGTGCCCCGCGCCCATGGTGGCCAGACGACCTGGGAAAACGTCGTTGCGGCCTGCTCGCCCTGCAATTTGCGCAAGGGCAGCAAGCTGCCGAAGCAGGCCGGCATGTTCCCGCACCAGAGGCCCTACCAGCCAACGGTGCAGGACCTGCACAACAATGGCCGGCTTTTCCCGCCGAACCACCTGCATGAAAGCTGGATGGACTATCTCTACTGGGATGTCGAACTGCAGCCCTGAGGCATTTGGACCATTGCTTTCTGGACGAAGTCCGGCCCTGAGCTGGGGCATGGAGCACGCCGCGTGATCCTTCATCATGCGGCGTTACTTTTGGGTCGGCCGTTCCGGCCTCGCAGATCAGGCCTTTGCGGCGCCGCGCAAGGCGATCGCTGCAAAGATCAGGCTGGCAATCACGTTCCAACCGGCAAAGGACAAGCCGAGCACCCGAAGCGCCGCCTCGGTGCAGGACGGGCCGTGCTTGGAATCGAGGTCGCCCAGGAGATCGCCGACATTGGACGATACGCCCTGCGCTGTCGTGGCGCAGGTCGACGGACCTTCCCAGAAGCCCCATTCGGCGCCCGAGTGATAGACGCCCATGCCGGCGCCGACGAGCATCAGGATGCCGATCGCCAGAAGCAGGGTGCGCGTCGTCCAGGTCGGCAGCTTCAAGGCGCTGGTGATAACAGCCAGAATGCCGAGCGGAATGCCGTAGTAGTAGGGATCGCGCTGCAGCAGGCAGAGCGCACAGGGGATATATCCGCCGATATGCTCGAAACCGAGCGCACCGCCGACGGTCGCCGCCATGCCGAGCGTCAGGAGAACGGCGATGAACAGGTGGTGGCGGGTAGCGGTGGAAGCGTCGATCATGCGTACCTCATGCTGGAAAGCATAACGGATCAGTATCCGGCATATGCTGCATTGCAACTGAATAAGGCCTTCTTAGGTGCGACGGAGCGTGCTGTAAATCGCGTCCTCTGCGTCATGTTTGCACGCTTTCGTGATTGTCGCTCCGCCAAGCCGTGTCGCGATCTCTTGGGATCGCTTGCCGCACGTTTGCGTTCCTGCTTTTGTGCATGCCGTAGTCGCAAAACCGGTGCACACTTTTGGGCGACGTGCTTTCGTTGAAATTGATGGTTGACCACGGCAAAAACCTTCGTGTAAATCCCAGCCGCTGATATCTTATATCCCTGAGCCCCATTGGCGGAATTGGTAGACGCGCTCGACTCAAAATCGAGTTCCGAAAGGAGTGCTGGTTCGACCCCGGCATGGGGCACCATCACTCAGTTTTTCCCGCACCGGTCGATCCCGCATCCCATCTTTGACGTCCGTGAGTGGCGAATCTGTCTACTGCCCGCTTGATGCGAGCCACTGCAACAGGGGCGCCATCGGCAACATCCTGCTGACCATCCTCGGGCCTGCAATCGTGGCGCTGACATAGACAGTGAGGTCGCCCTCGTCATGCCGGGTCATTGAACAGAGGCGGGCGAAGATGTTAGGTGCAGTGCAGCAGAAGTCTGTTGCGGCGGGGCCATGTTACCGACAATCGAGAATTACGACGAACTCTACGGCGCTTTCCAGTGGCAGATCCCCGAGAAGTTCAACATCGGCGTTGCGGTGAGCGATGCCTGGGCGGCAAAAGAGCCGGAGCGCATCTGCCTTCAGCATTTCAACCCGGATGGCGGCCATCGAACGCTGACTTACGGCGCCTTCTCCCAGCAATCCTCGGCCTGCGCGCGCGGGCTTGAACGCCAGGGGATCAGGCCGGGGGACCGGGTGGCGATATTGCTGCCACAAGGGTTCGAGGCTGCCATCGCGCACGCCGCCATCTACAAGCTCGGCGCGATCGCCCTGCCGCTGGCCCTGCTGTTTGGAGTAGAGGCGTTGGAGTACCGCCTGCTGGACGCAGGTGCTGCGGCAATCGTCACCAATGCTTTCGGTCATGAGCGGGTCGCGGCCATCCGTGACCGGCTGCCGGATCTACGGCTGGTCGTGCTGGCCGGCGCCGAACGCGTTCCCGGCACGCTCGACTTCACCGACCTTGCCTCAGGCGATGCCGATGGTTTTGTTGCCGCCGATACCACGCCCGACGATGCGGCATTGATGATCTACACCTCAGGGACGACAGGGCCGCCCAAGGGCGCGCTGCATGGCCACCGGGTGCTGCTCGGCCATCTGCCGGGGTTTCAGTTTCACCATCATTTCCTGCCGCAACCGGGTGATCGGATGTGGACGCCTGCGGACTGGGCCTGGGCGGGCGGATTGCTGAACGCGCTCTTGCCTTCGCTGCTGCTCGGCGTCCCCGTCGTCTCGTCACCGGCGCAGAAGTTCGATCCGGACACCGCCTTTCGCATTCTGGAAGAGATGGATGTCCGCAACGCCTTCATTCCGCCGACGGCGCTGCGGCTGATGAAGGCGATCGAAATGCCACGCGAGCGATATCGTCTCAACCTCAGAACCATCGGCTCGGCCGGCGAGGCGCTCGGGCGCGAAACCTTCGAATGGGCCAGGGCCGCGCTCGGCCTCGATGTCAGCGAGTTCTATGGCCAGACGGAGTGCAACATCGTCATTTCGTCCGCCGCTGATCTCGGTGTGGTAAAGCCTGGCTCGATGGGCAAGGCGGCGCCGGGGCATCGCGTGGCGATCATCGATGCCGACGGCCGGGAGTTGCCGGCGGGAGCCGTCGGCCAGGTGGCGATCCGACGGCCGGATCCGGTGATGTTTCTCGGCTACTGGAAGAACGACAAGGCCACCGAAGCAAAGTTCATCGGCGACTGGATGACAACCGGCGACCAGGGCGTGATGGACGGCGAAGGTTATTTCACCTTCTTCGGGCGCGATGACGACGTGATCACCTCTTCGGGCTATCGCATCGGTCCTGGAGAGATCGAGGACTGCCTTGCCGGCCATCCGGATGTGCAGCTGGCCGCGGCCGTCGGAAAGCCCGACGCGCTGCGCACGGAAATCGTCAAGGCCTATGTCGTTCTGAGACCGGGTGTGGCTGGCGACGAAAAGACGGCCCAGTCCGTCCGCGACTGGGTGAAGACGCGGCTGTCGATGCACGAATATCCGCGCGAGATCGCCTTCGTAGACAGCCTGCCGCTGACGACATCGGGCAAGGTCATTCGCCGGTTCCTGCGCGAGCGGGCAGCGGCGGAGCCGCCGCACTCACCCTCGGCCTGAACGAGGTCACCGCCCGGCGAGCGCCTTGATCTTTTCGCGCAGCATCCGCGCCATGTTGCGGGTGTTGCGGTAGAGGTGCAGCTGGGCAGCGACCTGGCGGACGTCGCGGTCGCGCGTCTGCTGCAGGCCGATGACGAGTGTTCCCATCTCTTCGCGTTCCTGCCAGAAGCGGCTCATGATCGGGTGGTCGGGAACGGCGCAGGAATCCGAGCGGGCGATGTTGGCGTCATCGAGGTGCCATTCGGTCAGCTCCGCCAGCAGCAGCTTGCCGGGCGAAAACTTCGCGTAACGTTCGTCGTAGGCCGTCTTCCATGTATAGGCCTCGCCCGACATCAGGAACACCACCATCGAGGCGATCGCCTTGCCGTCGAGATCGAGCGTGTGGATGCGGACGCTGTCTGCTTCGGCGAGGTTGGTGATTGCCTCGCGGGCAAAGGCTGCGCGGAACCGGTCCAGCACCATGGCGCTCCGCTCGCGACCCTTCCAGCCGGACGCTTCCAGCGCAAGGAACTCCTCCATGCGAATGCGGATCTCGCTCGGCTGGCGCGCGACCGAATAGGCAAGCTGCCCGCGTTTTTCCAGCTGATTCCATTGGCGTCGCAATTCGCGGAAATGTGCCGGGCTGATCGATTTCTTCAGATAAGTCGGACCGTCGAGCAGGCTTTCGAGCATCGGCCGGCTGAACGTGTCGGTTACCGTCAGCGGCAGGTTCCGGCCGATGGCGACGGCGCGCGCCAGCTGCGCGAACTTGCCCTTGAGGCGTAGATCCGGCAGCACGAGAACCGGGGGGAGGCTTGCCGACGGATTGGTCAGGGCCTCGAACAGGTTGTCGATGGTTTCGGCGGCGTCTTCGGCATCGAGCAGCGGCACGCCAAGCGGACCGAAGGGATTGGACCAGGCGCGGATGATCGAGGCGCCAGTCGAAAAACCGGGCTTCTCGATCGAATACGGCATCAGGAAGCGCATGCGGCTGCGGCGCTCGTCATTGTCCCTTATGATGGCCAGCCGGATCACGCGTTCCTCGAGCCTGGGCATCGCCGGCGCCAGGAAATGGCCGGTGAAGAACACGTTCGGCTCAAGCGCCCGGTTCGACAGGAAGTCGAGCTCACGCTGCAATTCGTAGCCGGCCTTGGCCGGGTAGATCGAAAGATGCCGTCCGGGGCGCCCGACCTCGAGCATGTGCTCGGCCTGCGGATGGGAGTGGCCCATCGGTGCCAGCCCGCCAAGAATGCGAGCAGCCCTATCGTCTGCGTCAGCGGGAAGATTGGTATTGCCGATCATGGATGGATCGCCCCGTTGTTGTCATGGCTCGAACGCCCGCTTGCGAAAGCGAAGAGTGCGAAGCCAAAGGTGCGCCTTACGGCGAAATGAAGCAGCATAGCCTCGACGAACATAGCACCGGCGGTTGCAAATGCAGCACCGGTTAGTCCGAAAAGTGGAATGAGGCACAAGTTTAGCGTGATGTTGGCCACCAGTGCGCCGGCGTAAAGGATCACGCAGAGCATCTGCTGGCCGGCCATCGTCAGCAGGATTTCGGCAGGTCCGATGAAGGCCTTGGCCATGATGCCGGCAAAGAGGATGGCCATCAGCGGCAGCCCGCCGAGGAAAGCGGGACCGAAGAGCGAGAGCAGGAAGGGGCCGGCAAGCAGGACCGCTGCGCCGACCATGAGCGACGGCCAGAATGCCCAGCGCGCGCTTTCGACGGCGATGCCTGCCAATTGCCTGCGGTCGCGTGCGGCCATGGCGCCTGCAATCCGTGGGCCGGCGGCCGCCTTGACTGCGAACATGACGAAGTGCACCAGCGCCATCGTCTTGGCGGCGGCGAAATAGACCGCGACATCGTCGGGCTTGAGATAGACGCCGACGATGACGACGTCGGAATTGGTGAGCAGGAAGCCAAAGCCGTCGATCAGGAAGATCGGCACCGCGACCTTGAGCCATCGTCCCATTTCGATGCGAAGCGGGCCGCTGACATAGCGCGAACGCAGGCGCCAGGTGAGGGCGAGGAATTGGCTGACGGTCGTGACATAGGCGGCGGCCATGGCTGCCGCGATGGCGGTCGGCGCCGTATGCGGCTCGCCCATCGTTGTTGCCAGCACCATGAAACCGAGCACAAGCAGCGGGCGAATGATGAATGTCGGGCTCATTGCCGAAAGCGGCCAGCCATGGGCGCGGGCGGTGCCGTCCATCACATCGCCAAGCGCGATCATCGGCAATGTGAACAGGCCGAGATAGAGCGGAACGAGATAGTAGTCCTCGATCCGGTCGGCGAAGAGCCACAACCCCAGGAAGCCGACGATGGCCAGTGTGCTTGCCGACATCAGCGCAAAGATCCGGGCGGTGGTCGTCAGCCCGCGAATTTCAGCGAGCGCGGAGGTTGCCTGATACTCAGGCAGGAAGCGGATGACGGCGGAATGGAAGCCGACGCAGGACAGGTTGCCGAACAGGATCACCAACACCCAGACGAAGACGAAGATGCCGTATTCGAACTCGCCCATCAGGCGTGCAAGAATGATCTGGGAGAGGAATGCGATTGCGGCGCTGAGGATGCGGATGACGAAGGCGACAAGCGCCATACGTCGCGCCGTATTCTTCGGGTCCTGTTCGGTCAGGGCGGCGACCAGCACGCCGATGAGCGGAGACAGGCGGTGTCGCAGCGCCGACGGCAGCATTCGTCCGGCTGTTTGACATACCGCCATGAACACGAGAACACCCTGAGATTACGCAATACAGGGTTTGGTTGTGCCAGATCAGCGTTAACAAACGGTTCAGTCGGGGTCCTTGCCTCAGGGAAAGGGGCCGATCGGATGCTGCTGGATCGCCGGCCGTGAGCACGATGGTCGAACGGCAAAGCGGGCAACTCTGTGCCTGGCGACAGGGCGGTCTGCGCGCTTTGCGGCCCCACAAACAAAAATGCCGCCCGGAGGCGGCATCTTCAGATCAGGCTTCGTAAATTCCGTGGCAATGCTTGTACTTCTTGCCGGAACCGCACGGGCAGGCTTCGTTGCGCGAGACCTTGCCCCAGGTCGACGGATCGGCCGGGTTGCGGTTTGCCGGTGCGACCGCCAGCAGCGAGTCGGAGCCGCGACCGAAATCGTCTTCGCCGGTCAGAGGGTCGATATGGTGACCTTCCATCAGCGGCGGCGCCGGCTGCGGCGCCTCGGCCGCTTCGCGGACCAATTCGACGCGCATGAGCTGGGCCGTCACGGCCTGGCGCAGGTTGCCGAGCAGGGCCTGGAACAGTTCGAAGGCCTCGGACTTGTATTCCTGCAGCGGGTCGCGCTGGGCATAGCCGCGGAAACCGATGACCGAACGCAGATGGTCGAGATTGACGATGTGTTCGCGCCAGAGGTGGTCGAGTGTCTGCAGGATGACCGAGCGCTCGACATATTGCATGATCTCGGGACCGAAACGCTCGGCACGGTCGGCAACCGCCTTGTCGGTGGCCGCCGTCACACGCTCGAGGATGTCCGCCTCGTCGATGCCTTCTTCGGCTGCCCATTCGGCGATCGGCAGGTCGAGGTTGAGGTACTGCTGCACGTCGGCCTTGAGGCCTTCGACGTCCCACTGCTCGGCATAGGCCCGCTCGGGGATGCGCTTGGAAACGATGTCCTCAATGACTTCGGTGCGCATGTCGGTGACGGTTTCGGTGACGCTCTCGGCATCCATCAGCTCGATGCGCTGCTCGAAGATCACCTTGCGCTGGTCGTTGAGCACGTCGTCGTACTTCAGAAGGTTTTTGCGGATGTCGAAGTTGCGGGCTTCGACCTTCTTCTGCGCACGCTCGAGCGCCTTGTTGATCCAGGGGTGGACGATCGACTCGCCTTCCTTGAGGCCGAGCTTCTGTAGCATGCCGTCCATGCGGTCGGAGCCGAAGATGCGCATCAGGTCGTCCTGAAGCGACAGGTAGAACTTGGACCGGCCGGGGTCGCCCTGACGGCCGGAACGGCCGCGCAGCTGATTGTCGATACGGCGGCTTTCGTGGCGTTCGGTGGCGAGAACATAAAGTCCGCCGGCTGCCAGCGCCTTTTCCTTCAGCTGCTGCACCTCGGCGCGGATCGCCTGTTCGCGGTCGTTGCGCTCGGGGCCGGGCTCGACCTCTGCGAGTTCCTGCTGGATGCGCATGTCGACGTTGCCGCCGAGCTGGATGTCGGTACCGCGACCGGCCATGTTGGTGGCGATCGTCACCGCACCCGGTACACCGGCCTGGGCCACGATGAAGGCTTCCTGCTCGTGATAGCGCGCGTTCAGCACCTGGAAGTTGTCGAACCCGGACTTCTTGAGCAGATCGGCAAGCTGTTCGGACTTCTCGATCGACGTGGTGCCGACCAGCATCGGCTGGCCGCGCTCGTGCGCCGACTTGATCTCGTCGATGATCGCCTTGAGCTTCTCGCCCTGCGTACGATAGACTTCGTCGTCCTCGTCGATACGCTTGATCGGCAGGTTGGTCGGAACTTCAATGACTTCCAGGCCGTAGATGTTGCCGAATTCTTCTGCTTCGGTGGAGGCCGTACCGGTCATGCCGCCGAGCTTGGAATACATGCGGAAATAGTTCTGGAAGGTGATCGAGGCGAGCGTCTGGTTCTCGGGCTGGATCTGCACCTTTTCCTTGGCTTCGAGCGCCTGGTGCTGGCCTTCGGAATAGCGGCGGCCCGGCATCATGCGGCCGGTGAACTCGTCGATGATGACGATCTCGTCGTTGCGTACGATGTAGTCCTTGTCGCGCTGGAACAGCTTGTGGGCCTTGAGCGCGTTGTTGACGTGGTGGACGATCGCAACGTTTTCGATGTCGTAGAGCGATTCACCCTTGAGCAGGCCGGCCTGCTTCAAGAGGTTTTCAAGCTTCTCGGTGCCTTCTTCGGAGAAGTTGGCTGAGCGCTGCTTCTCGTCGATCTCGTAGTCTTCCGGCGAGAGCATCGGAATGAACTCGTTGATCGTGTTGTAGAGATCGGAGCGGTCGTCGAGCGGGCCGGAAATGATCAGCGGCGTGCGCGCTTCGTCGACGAGAATCGAGTCCACTTCGTCGACGATGGCGAAGAAGTGGCCGCGCTGGACCATCTGCGCGCGCTCATACTTCATGTTGTCGCGCAGATAGTCGAAGCCGAGCTCGTTATTGGTTGCGTAGGTGATGTCGCAGGCGTAGGCCGCGTGGCGCTGGTCGTCGGTGAGGCCGTGGACGATCACGCCGGTCGACAGGCCGAGGAAGCTGTAGACGCGGCCCATGGTGGCGGCGTCGCGCTGGGCCAGGTAGTCGTTGACGGTGACAACGTGCACGCCCTTGCTGGCAAGCGCGTTGAGATAGACGGGCAGGGTCGCGACGAGTGTCTTGCCTTCGCCGGTCTTCATTTCGGCAATGGCGCGCTCATGCAGGATCATGCCGCCGACCAGCTGCACATCGAAGGGGCGCAGGCCGAGGACGCGGCGGGCCGCCTCGCGGGCAACGGCAAAAGCCGGTACCAGCAGATCGTCGAGCGTCTTGCCGTCTGCGAACTCTTGGCGGAACTCCACGGTCTTGGCGGCGAGTGCCTCATCCGACAAAGCCTTCATATCGGCTTCAAGAGCGTTGATGGCATCCACTCTGGCCTTGTAGCCACGCACACGGCGTTCGTTGGAGGAGCCAAACAACTTGCGGGCTAGGCCGCCGAGACTGACCATATGAATGGTCCTTTCTTTTTTGTTGCCTTGGGTTCCACTGGCCGCACCGTCAAAACCGCGCAATGCCGTGAAACGCCCGGAAACTGTTCTGGACGCGAGGTTGCGTGACAGATAAGAGGGGGGTCGAATTATGTCAACGCACTTGCGTGGCTGGACGGCTACAGAACCGCCACATTCTGGTGGTGTTCAGCCGCTACGAGCCCAATGCAATCGCGTTGACGGCCAAAGGTGAAAGGTTACGAGCATGTCGAAGTTTAAGACCCTGGCCGCTGCGGCCCTGGTTGCGGCGATCGCCGTTCATGGTGTCGCGCGCGCCGAAGATGCGGACCCTGTCATCGCCACGGTCGGTGGCGAAGAAGTGCGCCAGTCCGAGCTCAACCTCGCCCTTGGTGGTCTCGACCCGCAGCTGCAGCAGATGCCGGAAGAGCAGAAGCGCGCCGCAGCACTTTCGGCTGTCATCGACGTCAAGCTTCTGTCGAAGACGGCCGAGAAGGAAGGCCTTCAGGACGACGCGGCCTTCAAGCAGCGTCTGGCCTACCTGACCGAGCGCGAACTGCACAACGCCTTCTTCAAGAAGCACGTCGTCGACGCGATCACCAAGGAAGAGGTGAAGGCACGCTACGACAAGGAAATCGCCGCGGTTCCGGTGCAGGAAGAAATCAAGGCACGTCATATCCTCGTCAAGACCGAGGAAGAGGCCAAGGAAATCATCAAGGAACTCGACGCCGGCAAGAGCTTCGTCGAGCTGGCCAAGGCCAAGTCCTCCGATCCGAACAAGGATGACGGCGGTGACCTCGGCTACTTCACCAAGGGCCGCATGGTTCCTGAATTCGACGCCGTCGTGTTCACGCTCGATAAGGGCGCCTACACCAAGACGCCGGTGAAGACGCAATTCGGCTTCCATGTCATCCTGGTCGAGGACAAGCGTCCGCAGGCCCCGCCGGCGCTGGAGCAGGTCGAGCCGCAGGTTCGTCAGCTTGTCATGCGCGACAAATACGTTGAGCTTCTTACTGCTGCCAAGAAGGACGCCGGTGTCGAGATTTCCGATCCGGCTCTGAAGAAGGCCTACGACGAGGCCAACAAGGCGCAGGAAGCCAAGTAATTTCGACCGGCGGGTTGTGCTTTAGGCAAGGCTCGCCGATCTACGTTTCTTGTCGATGCCCGACGGCCCGAAAGCCGCTCGGGCATTTGTCGCAACGCCACCTTGACCCCACGTTCTTCACGCAGGTTTCCCATGTCCGGTTCCGTCTCTCCGCTCGCTCCGAAAACCTTTGCCGAAATGCCCGCCTTGCGCGGTGTTCGCATGGCAACTGCCGCCGCCGGCATCAAGTACAAGAACCGTACCGACGTGCTGATGATGGTTTTCGACAAGCCTGCGGCTGTTGCCGGCGTGTTCACCCGCTCCAAGTGCCCGTCAGCGCCTGTCGACTTCTGCCGCCAGAGCCTTGGCGGCGGCGTTGCGCGTGCGGTTGTCGTCAATTCCGGCAATGCCAATGCCTTCACCGGCAAGAAGGGCCGCGACGCGACGGAACTGACCGCGAAATCGGCGGCGAAGGCTGCCGGTTGCGCCGAGAGTGAGGTGTTTCTGGCCTCGACCGGCGTCATCGGCGAACCGCTGGACGCGACGAAGTTCGCAGGCGTGCTCGACGATCTCGCCGCTGCCGGCCGCGAAGACTTCTGGTTCGAGGCCGCCAAGGCGATCATGACCACGGACACCTATCCGAAGGTCGCCACCCGCAGCGCAGAGATCGACGGCGTGAAGGTGACGATCAATGGCATCGCCAAGGGTGCTGGCATGATTGCGCCTGACATGGCGACGATGCTCTCCTTCGTCGTTACCGACGCCGACATCGCGCCAGCGGCGCTGCAGGCGCTGCTTTCGGCCGGAGTCGGCCCGACGTTCAATTCGGTTACCGTTGATAGCGACACGTCGACGTCCGACACCCTGATGCTGTTTGCGACCGGTGCTGCTGCCGGCGATGGCCAGCGGAAAGTGACGGATGCTTCCGATGCGAAGCTCGACGCCTTCCGGGCGGCCCTCAACGATCTGTTGCGCGATCTGGCTCTCCAGGTCGTTCGCGACGGCGAAGGTGCGCGCAAGATGGTTGCCGTTACGGTGGAGGGTGCCGAGAACGACGCGGCCGCGAAGCGCATCGCGCTTTCGATCGCCAATTCGCCGCTGGTCAAGACCGCGGTTGCGGGTGAGGACGCCAATTGGGGACGCGTTGTCATGGCCGTCGGCAAGTCCGGCGAGATGGCCGAGCGCGACCGGCTGGCCATCTGGTTCGGCGATGTGCGGGTCGCCGTCGAGGGCGAGCGCGATCCTACCTATTCGGAAGCCGCCGCCACGGCGGTCATGAAGGCGCAGGATATCCCGATCCGCGTCGATATCGGGCTTGGTGCCGGACGTGCGACGGTCTTTACCTGCGACCTCACCAAGGAATATGTCGAGATCAACGGCGACTACAGAAGCTGACGTCTTCGCGCGCAGTCTTTTCCCCGGGGCTTGCAGCTCCCCCGGGGCTTGCAGCTCCCAAAGCTGCTCGCATTGTCGGTAATTGGTTTGGCCTGTTGGGGGTAAGCAGATGACATCGATCGAGACCCAGCCGTCCGCAGGCGATGCCGCGGCTGAAGGCAAGGACAAGCGGATGGTTGATCTTCCGAGCGTACGGCGGCTTGAGGCCGTCGGCTTTCGCGCCTGGCCGGCGGCGTCGGTCCATTATGACGGCAGCTGGCTGATCCGGCTGAATGCTGGCCACGATTCCAAGCGTCTCAATTCGGTCAACCCGCTCGATCCCTCCGATTACCGCGACATCCCTGTTCGATTGGAAAAGGCTGCCAGGCGCTTTGCCGACTACGACCGGCCACTGACCGTGCGACAGACGCCGCTGACGCCGCCGCAACTGATCGCCCACATGGATGCCGAAGGCTGGACCGCCTTCTCCCATAGCACCGTGATGATGGCTGATATCGCCGAGCGCGACTTTGGTGATGGCATTGACCATCTGCCGATCAAGGACGTCGGCCGCTTCGTCGACGCACGCATCCGCATCGGCAAGGAAGACCCCAAGACCAAGGCGGCACTGGCCGAGATCATCAATTCGATCAAGCCGGAGAGCGGGCTGTTCCTGTTCGAGGACGTGGAAAGCGGGCCGACGGCGGTATCGCTCGTCGTTCAGGACAACGATCTCGCGAGCATCATGCTGTTTGCCGTTGATGAGCATTTCCGTCGACAGGGGCTGGGCAAAGCCATGCTCGACGTTTCGTTGCGCTGGGCGCGCCTGCGCGGCGCCAAGAAGGCATGGCTACAGGTCGAGGCAACCAGCGAGGCGGCGTTGGCGCTTTATCGCAGCGCCGGTTTCCGCGATGTCTACAGCTATCTCTACCGCACGCCGAAAGCTTGAATGATGGACGCTATCGGAAAGAAGATCGTTCTCGTCGCGGCTTGCGCCTTGGTGGATTCTGATGGCCGCATCCTGCTGGCGCAGCGTCCTGAGGGCAAATCGCTTGCCGGCCTCTGGGAATTTCCCGGCGGCAAGGTGGAGCCCGGCGAGACGCCGGAGGAAACGCTGATCCGCGAACTGGACGAAGAACTCGGCATCCAGACCAAGGTTGCCTGCCTGGCGCCGCTGACCTTTGCCAGCCATACCTACGACGATTTTCACCTGCTGATGCCGCTCTATGTCTGCCGTCGCTATGAAGGCGTGGCGATTGGGCGGGAGGGCCAGGCGATCAAATGGGTGCGCTCCAAGGCACTGCGCGACTACCCGATGCCTCCTGCCGATGAGCCGCTCATCCCATTTCTTATGGATTTGCTCTGAACCTACCCAAAAACCGACCGATTATTAATCGATCGTTTATCTCCCTCCCGCAAAGATAACTTCAATTCAGTTTCGGTGCGTAACGTTCAGCGAGCGGCGTATCGGTTTCGGACAATGTGGCAAACGAAGCTTGGGAAGGATGCTCCCGTTCGCCGCACCTTCTGCGTTTGTGAGGCTTGGATGGTAGACGACGATTTCTGGAGGACGGTTCAGGAGAAGGACATGGCGACGAGCCAGTCCCGCCGGACAGGCGCGCTCAATCTGTCGCTGCTGTTTGGAACAGCGGTGATTGCACTGACGTTGATCCTGACACCGATGCTGTCCTCGAAGACGGACAAGCGCATGCTGGCGAACACGCCGGTGGACTACGACAATATTTCGACCGGCTCTATCCCCTCGAACGGCACCACCAAGCGCTATACCGTGCGCCGCAGCGTGCTTCAGGAAATGCCGGGTGCGGTCTGCATCATCGATGCCGACGGCAGCAAGAGTGGCTGCTGATCCGGGCGGCGCGTCGGACTGGTTCCTTGCGTGTCTGCCGGTCGGGAAGTGAGTTCCAACCGGGCTGGGGACCTATGGACACGTTGAAGCGCCTTATTCGCGATAGAAGCGCGGCCACAGCGATCGAGTACGGTCTCATCGCAGCGATCATTTCTGTCAGCCTGCTTCTCGGAATGGAGCAGATACAGGCAGCGCTTACGGCCATCTTCGAGCTGTTGACGACGACATTCCAGAACGCAATGAGTTGACGTTGATCGGACCGGACGCTTAGCGCGTTTCCGCTTTGGACGAGGTCGCAGAGCGCGCCACCTCTTTGTTTTTACGCATTTCCTGGCGGAAAACCGCTGGCACTTTTCCTGGAAATGCTCCTAGACCGGTCTTTCCTTCGTCCCAAGAGCCTCCGACAGCCGCTGTTTGGCAGAGCCCGGCTTCAGCGGTTTCTGCTGGCTTTCGTGCGGTGCCCAGCCTGAGAGGTAGACGACGGAGAAGGTCGCGCGGATGCGGCCGTCCGGGTCGGAGAAGCGCTCGGCATAGATTTCCGCAGCCCTCAGGAAAAAGCGCCGGGACACGGGTGTCCGGCTGCGCGCTGTAAGCGGGCTGGTCATGCCCATCGCCCGCAAATCCCGGATCAGCGCGAAGAGCGAATCGTAGCGCACCGTATAGGTCTCTGCGTCCGCCACCGGCAGGGCAAAGCCCGCCCGCTGCAGCAATGCGCCCATGTCGCGAACGTCGGCGAAGGGAACGACGCGCGGGCTTGCGCCCCCGGTCAGCTCGGCCTCGGCGGCAAGCAACGCCTCGCGCAACTCGTTCAGCGTTCCATTGCCGGGAATAGCTGCCAGGAACAACCCGTCCGGCTTCAGCGATCGGCGCGCCTGGATGAAGGCGCCGGGCGTGTCGTTGGTGAGATGCAGCGACAGCGGGGAGACGAGAAGATTGAGTGTCTCGGGCTCGGCCGGGATGCGCTCGAGTGGCGCAATCGCGACCGGCATGGCGGTCGTGCCGAAGCCTGGATCCGTTTCCACCCGCTCGACCGTTCCGACCTTGCCGGTTTCCAGAAGCCGAAGGGCTGTTGCGCCAGTGTAGCCGTGCAATTCCATAGCCCTGTCGAACTGTCGCTCGACGACGCTGACACGGTCGGCCAGCTCCTGTGCGACGATATCGAGGAGGAAGGCTGCCTTGGGGTCGGCATTGCGCAGCGCCCGGCGACGGTGGGCCTCGACAAGGCTCTGGTCAAAGATGATTTCCACGGTACTCTGCTCCGGCAGCATGATTGCTTCCCCGGATCGAAACCGATTAAGGGAGTAAACATGCAGAATTTCAAAGTGCTACAGCGTCCTGCAAAGAAACCCACACGACGGCAAAGTCAACCTCATGAACTGGGAAGAGCGGCAATTTGGCCTGGCGGATTGCCTGGCCTTTCTGCGGCGGATCGGCGTTGATCTCATCGACGTCGTATACCCGCCCGTCTGCTGCGGTTGTGGACGCCTGATGGGTCGTCACCGGGCCGTCTGTGCGCCCTGCTGGTCGACGCTTCAACTGCTCGAGCGGCCCTACTGCGAAATCCTCGGCCTGCCGTTTGCCCATGATCACGGCGAGGGAACGGTGTCGCCCGAGGCGATCGCCGATCCGCCGGTGTTCGACCGCCTGCGCTCCGTTGCGATCCACGAAGGCATCGCGCGTGAACTCGTGCATGGGCTGAAATATCGGGACCGCACCGATCTTGCTCCGATGATGGCGGAATGGATGGTCCGGGCGAGCGATGGTGCCGTCGCCTCCGCGGATGCGATCATCCCGGTGCCGCTGCATGCCTTCAGGCTCTGGGGGCGCAAATACAACCAGGCGGCAGAGCTTGCCCGTTCCGTCGCCGCACTGTCCGGGCGGCCCTACCTGCCGACAACGCTTCGCCGGATCAGGCGCACGACCAAGCAGGTCGGGCTCGGCGCCAAGGCGCGTGAAGACAATGTTCGCGGCGCCTTTGCCGTCACCGAAAGCGGCAAGCAAGGTCTCGTCGGAAAACGCATCGTTCTCGTCGATGATGTCTATACCACCGGCGCCACCGTTTCGGCCGCGACCCGCGCGCTGAAGCGGGCGGGGGCCGGCCACGTCACGGTTTTAACCTTTGCAAGAGCCATGTCCGGTCTTATATGACAAATGGAAGTCCGGCATCGTTGCCGGTGAAGGAGCGGTTAGGAAACATGGCTTCGGTCGTTATTTATACGCGTCAGTTCTGCGGCTATTGCTCGGCTGCCAAAAAGCTTCTGGAAACCAAGGGCGTCTCGTTCCTCGAGCATGATGCAACCTACGATCCGCAGGTGCGCCAGAAGATGATCGAGAAATCGCATGGCGGAACCACATTTCCGCAGATCTTCATCAACGATATCCATGTCGGCGGCTGCGACGATCTGCACGCGCTCGAGCGCGCCGGAAAGCTCGACGAAATGCTCGTCGCCTAGACCGTTGCCGCTTTGGATGGAGTGGCGAAGCGCTCCATCTCATAAGCTTTGCGCATTTCCGACGGAGAGCTGCTTCGTGCCTTTCCGGGAAATGCCCTGAGGAGCCAGACTGCGATGACATTCAAGGCTGCCGCCATCCAGATGTGTTCTGGCGTCGATCCGGCACGAAACGCCGAGACGATGGCACGGCTGGTGCGCGAGGCGGCTGGTCACGGGGCGATCTATGTCCAGACGCCGGAGATGACGGGTGCGCTCCAGCGCGATCGTGCCGGCTTGCGGGCCGTACTCAAGGACGAGGCAAACGATATTATCGTTCGCGAAGCGGCAGCGCTTGCTGGCGAACTCGGCATTCATCTGCATGTGGGCTCGACCGCCATTGCCCTTGCCGACGGCAAGATCGCCAATCGCGGTTTCCTCTTCGGTCCGGATGGGGTGAAAATCTGTGACTACGACAAGATCCACATGTTCGACGTCGATCTCGACAATGGCGAAAGCTGGCGCGAGAGCGCTGCTTACACCCCGGGCAGCACGGCACGCCTTGCCGACCTCGATTTCGGCAAATTGGGCTTTGCCATCTGCTACGATGTTCGCTTCCCCGAGCTGTTCCGCCAGCAGGCGGTTGCAGGCGCAGAGGTGATGTCGGTACCGGCCGCCTTCACCCGGCAGACGGGCGAAGCGCATTGGGAAATCCTGCTGCGCGCCCGTGCCATCGAAAACGGCTTCTTCGTCATCGCCGCTGCACAGGGCGGCGTGCATGAGGACGGGCGTGAGACCTTTGGCCATTCGATGATCGTCGACCCCTGGGGCAAGGTGCTCGCCGCAGCGGGTGCTGCCGGCGAGGGGATCGTGCTGGCTGAAATAGACGTGGCCGCCGTGCATGTGGCCCGCGCCAAGATCCCGAACCTCAGGAATGCCCGCAGCTTTGGGCTGGATCATGTCCTGCCGACCGGAAAAGGAGGCGTTGCCGCTTGATTCGCTACACGCTTTCCTGCGATCAGGGCCACGCTTTCGAGGGCTGGTTCTCGTCGAGTGACGATTTCGACCGCCAGATGGAGCGCAAGCTCGTCTCCTGTCCCACCTGCAATTCCACGTCGGTTGCCAAGCAACTGATGGCACCGTCGGTCGCGACCGCCCGCAAGAAGGAAGCGACGCGGGCATTGGTCATGGACCAGGCGCAGAAGGAAACCGTCGCGAAAATCCGCGAACTCGTCAAGGCGGTGCGCGACAATGCCGAGGATGTCGGTGACCGCTTTCCCGAAGAGGCCCGCAAGATCCACTATGGCGAGACGGATGGACGCGGCCTGATCGGCAAGGCGACCGTGGAAGAGGCTGTCGCGCTTCTCGAAGAGGGCATCGCGATCGCGCCACTGCCGGTGTTGCCCGACGAGGTCAACTGACCTGCAGAGCGCAATGCCTGCTCGCGCCACCGACTTTCAGCGCTCTCAGGCGAAATCTAGCAAACACCCTTTAAAAACAGATCGTTGGTTCCCATTTCCGGATCTTTGTAATCCGGGATTTTGAGCGCTATGGATCTTTCCGACCTTCGCATTTCCACCGACCGCCTGACGATCAGGCATTTTGCGCCTGAGGATTTCGACGGGTTCCATGCCTATCACCGGCTGCCGGAGGTTTACCGCTATCTCTATGCCAATCCGCTTGACGAGGACGGCGCGCGCGCAAAATTCGCCAAGGCGAGCGACCCGCGTCTCGATGCGGATGGCGATGTCGCGGTTTTTGCGGTCGAACGGAGGCAGGATGGCGCGCTTGTCGGCGAGGTGCTGTTGAAGCTCGCCAGCAAGGCGGCGCGGCAGGCTGAAGCCGGCTACATCTTCAATCCGGCATTTTCGGGCAAGGGCTATGCCACCGAAGCGATGCGGGCAGTGCTCGACCTGGGTTTCTTCCAATTGAACTTCCACCGGATCTTTGCCCGTCTCGACCCGCTCAACGCCGGTTCCGTCGGGGTCGTCGAGCGGCTCGGCATGCGCCGTGAGGCGCATCTGATCCAGAACGACCTGTTCAACGGCCAATGGGGGGACGAGTTCATCTACGCGCTGCTTCAGCATGAGTGGCAGGCGCGGCCGAAGGTGGCTTGAGGCGCTACAGCGCCGTGCGTCAAATATGACGCACAAAGGACGCTGTAGCGTTTTAAACTTGCTGCATAATTTTGTCCTTAAAATCGGATCCGATTTAAGGAACTATGCAGTAGCGCTAAAAGCAAAGCCCCCCGGCGAACGGCGTCGGCGGAGGGCTTTGCATAGGATTTGATGCGGATGCGAAGGGCCGGCTGCGTTAGAGCGGGCGCTTGGCGACAATCATGTAATTGACGTCCATGTCCTTCGACAGGTTCCACTGGTTGGACAGCGGATTGAAGAATACGCCGGTGCGTTCGGTCAGTTCCAGGCCGCTTGCCACCAGCGGTTTTTCCAATTCCTCGGGGCGCACGAGCTTTTCATATTGATGCGTGCCGCGCGGCAGCCAGCGCAGAACGTTTTCGGCGGCGAAGATGGCCAATGCCGCCGCCTTCATCGTGCGGTTGATGGTGGCGACGAACATCAGGCCGCCGGGGCGAACCATATGGGCGCAGGTGGTCATGAAGAAATCGACATCGGCGACGTGCTCGACCACTTCCATGTTGAGAACGATGTCGAAGCTTTCGCCCGCTTCCGTGAGGGCTTCGGCCGTCACGGCCCGATAATCGACGTTAACGCCGCTGCCGGCCGCATGGGTCTTGGCAATGCCGATATTCTTTTCCGAAGCGTCCGCGCCGACGACGTCAGCGCCCATGCGGGCCATCGGCTCCGACAGCAGCCCGCCACCGCAACCGATATCGAGCAGGCGCAGGCCCTTCAGCGGCTGCGGGCTCTTCGGATCGCGGCCGAAATGCTCGGCAACCCTGTCGCGGATATAGGCAAGGCGCACCGGATTGAACTTGTGCAGCGGCCGGAACTTTCCCGTCGGATCCCACCACTCGGCGGCCATGGCCGAAAAGCGGTCTACTTCGCTCTGGTCGATCGTCGTGCGCGCTGTCTCGCTCATGCTGCCGTCTCCTTCATTCTGCCTGATGAAGTCGGACGATCGGGCAGGGATGTCAAGAGGCGGACCCTGGCCGCAACAGCGCATTGGGAGCGGCCGCGGGGCGAGCGCCCCGATCAGACATCCGGCTGCGGCTGGTAATGCAGGATGACGACGCCGGACTTGAGCGGTCGCGTGTGGGTGAGCTTGAGGGTGGTGCGCGTCGGCAACGATTTGAACAGAGGCACGCCGCCGCCGAGCAGTACCGGATTGATGCCAAGCCGGTATTCGTCGACAAGGCCCTTTTCCACCAGGCCTGCGGCAAAATCGGCGCTGCCGAAAATGAAGATGGTACCACCCCCAAGCGCCTTCAGGTGTTCGACTTCGGCGACCGCGTCGCCGGTAACGAGCGTGGTGTTGTGCCAGTCGGTGCTTTTGAGGGAGCGGGAGAAGACGTATTTCTCGACGCCGTTTATGAAGGTGGCGATATCGCCTTCGGCTTCGGGCCAGTAAGACGCCATCATCTCATAGGTCACCCGGCCGAAGAGCAGCGTATCGGCCTCAAGCTGGGTCTCGCCGATATAGGCTGCGAGTTCGTCCTCGAAGACGAACCAGCTGATGTCATGGCCTGGTGCTTCGAAGAAGCCGTCGACACTGACCATGTCCCACATGATGACCTTGCGCATAGTCGTTCCTCCCATTCTCCCTTGCCGCTATTTGCGGCACGGTTCGTTGATGAGCGGATCATCGCAAAACTGATTTTATATTGCAAGTGGTTTTATTTTGATATCGGAAAGTCCCGGACGACCATCAAGCCGATCATGGTATCGTCCCGCACTCGACGGCGGGCTTGCGTGAGGAGGGGACATGCACGCGGAAGGCAGAATCGGTTGGGCAGTAGAAATGATCGCACCGCAACCATCGGACTGGCTGCTTGAGATCGGCTGCGGTCACGGTGTCGCAGTTACGGGCGTTTGCGAGAAACTGGCCGATGGGCGGATCGTTGCGATCGATCGCTCTGCGAAGATGATCGCGGCGGCGAAACAACGAAACGCCAGCTATGTCGCGGCCGGCAGGGCAGACTTTGAGGCTATTGAGCTGGCGCGAGCGGATTTTGGCGACGCGCGTTTCGATGCTGCTTTCGCCATCCGTGTCTGTGTCTTTGCAAGGGGCGATCCATCGCGCGAACTGGCGGTACTTGCGCAGGTTCTCAAGCCGGACGGGCGGTTGCTGATCTTTGACGACGAGCCGTCGGGCAGTGCCGAAGACATTTCCAGCCGGATCGAAGCCCGCCTTGCCGATAGCCGATGGAGCGTGGCAAACGTCAGGACCCATCGGGTCGACCGCAGCGACGTCGTTTGCGTGATCGCACGACCGGGTCAATCCGAAAACGGTCGCCTCGGATGAAAGTACTGGACGGCATGGGCAAAGCCCGGGTGCGGTTCCGGCCCGGGCTTCTGTCTGCCCTACCGCTGGGCGTCGACGATCAAAATCATCGGCCGTTCCATCTCTTCGGCGAGATCCGGATTGGCGTCGATCTGCGCCGGCGTCGGGCGCCACTCCTCGACGTGACGGATGGCGAAACCGCCGCGCATCAAGGCGTTGAGCGTGGTGCCGATCGTGCGGTGGTACTTGACCACGCCCTTGGCCAGCCAATCCGTCGTGCGCTGGCCCTCGATGGAATAGTGATCGACCGGCCAGCGCTTCTGCCCGTTTTCCCCGACCTGCCAGCCAGGGTTCAGCGAGGCCATGTAGATCGGGTGCTCGATGGTGAACACCAGGTGCGCGCCCGGCACCAGCGCATCGTAGATTGCCTGGACCAGGCGGTCGAAATTCTCGACATAGTGAAACGCGAGCGAGCTGTAGGCGACGTCAAAGGTGCCGGTTTCGAGCGCAAGATGATCGAGATCGGCGATGCCGTATTCGATCGCCGGATCGGGCGTGTCGCGCCGGGCGCGGGCGATCATGTTTTCCGACAGGTCGAGCCCGAGCACGCGGGCCGCACCCTGCTCGCGCGCGAAACGCGAGAACCAGCCGAAGCCGCAGCCGAGATCGACCACGCGCTTGCCCTGCAAATCCGGCAAGGCGGCGCGGATTGCCGGCCATTCGGCGGCGCCGTCGAGGCCATGGACCGATCGTCCGAGCTGGCTGTAGCCTTCGAAAAATTCCGGTTTGTCGTAGATGTTCTGTGCCATTTCATTCTCCATCAAAAATGCCGATGGACGGCGCACCCGTCAAAAGAAGAACCCCGTCCGTTTCCGGCGAGGCTGCAGGTGCGCGAACGCTCTTTCGTTAGCGTGCTTTATCACCCTGCATCCCGCCTATTGGGATGCCGGCCGAACGCGCAACGATATGGACGTCATGTTCGCACATGGGTCCGATATCGCCCGATCGGGCCGCCTAGTCAAGGTTCTCAAGCAATGCAAAGACCTTAGCGCTGGAGACGGGTTATCAATCGAGATATTCCAACGGATATAACGCTGTGCCATAGTCGCGCCGAACCATCGTCCGCACCTCCATCCCGAGGCTTCACCATGATCAGATCTATCGCCGGTGCCTTCGGCGCCCTTCTTACCCTGATGCCGCTTGCGGTTCAGGCGAAACCCTTCACGGATGCGGCCGGTCGCACGGTCGAGCTTCCCGACCATATTGGCAAGGTGCTGGCGGCCGGTCCGCCGGCCTCGGTGCTGGTCTATGCCATCGCGCCGGAGAAGCTGGCCGGCTGGGTGCGCGAGCCGAAGGAAGACGAAAAGCCCTACCTAATGGAGGCCGTACGCGGTTTACCGACCTATGGCCGCCTGACCGGCAAGGGCGGGACGGCGAATATCGAGGCGGTGCTTGCGGCCAAGCCTGACGTCATCATCGATGTCGGCACGGTGGACGCGACCTATGCCTCGCTTGCCGACAAGGTGCAGAGCCAGACCGGCATTCCCTATGTGCTGATCGACGGTTCGTTCGGCAAAAGTGCCGAGACCTTGCGCAGCCTCGGCGCGATGCTCGGAGCCGAAGAGCGTGCCGGCAAACTTGCCGACTATGCCGACGAAACGCTGAAGGAACTCGGCGAGACGATAGCGGCAGTACCGGCCGACGAGCGGCCCAGGGTCTATTACGGACGTGGCCCCGATGGTCTGGAGACGGGCCTGGCAGGCTCGATCAATCTTGAGATCCTCGAAGCCGCAGGTGCAGTCAATGTCGCGGCCGTTGCCGGCAAGAGCAGTCTCACTCAGGTTTCGCCGGAGCAGCTGCTCGCCTGGAACCCGGAGATGATCATCGCCGCGAGCCCGAAGTTCGCCTCAGCGGTCGCGACAGATCCGGCGTGGAGCAGGGTGCAGGCGGTCGAGAAGGGACAGGTGTTCATCGCGCCGTCGATGCCATTCGGCTGGTTCGATTCGCCGCCCGGCATCAACCGCCTGATCGGGGTCCGCTGGCTTGAGGCACTGCTTTATGGCGGCTTCTACGAGGGTGACCTGAAAGCCGAGACGCGGGAATTCTACAAACTCTTCTACCAAGTGGATCTTGATGACGCGCAGCTCACGAGGCTTGTCAAAGGTGCCCTGCCGGAAACGCAATGACAAAGCAGATCGTTCTGAGGCGAGGGTGGGTCGGTGCACGGTCGCTGGTTGCGATCGCAGGCCTCCTGTCGCTTTCCGCCCTGTCGATGACTGTCGGCAAATTCGACGCGGGCCTGTCCGATCTGATCGGTCAAATCTGGGCAATGGTCGGCGGTACCCCCAGTGATGAGACGGTGGCCACGGTCTTCTGGAACATCCGCTTGCCGCGTGTGCTGGCCGGTCTTGCCGTCGGCGCGGCGCTTGCGGCAGCCGGCGCCACCTACCAAGGCCTGTTCCGCAACCCGCTGGTTTCGCCCGATATTCTCGGGGTTTCCGCCGGCGCCAGCTTCGGCGCCGTTGTCGGCATCTTCCTGTCGTTGCCGGTCGGCGTCATCCAGCTGATGAGTTTTGTCGGCGGGCTGATCGCCGTGCTGTCTGTCTATGCGGTTGCAACAGTGATCCGCAACCGGGATCCGGTGCTCGTTCTCGTTCTGGCAGGCATCGCGGTCGGTGCGCACGTGGGTGCCGGCATCTCGCTGATCAAGATCCTTGCCGATCCCTATGATCAGTTGCCGGCGATCACCTATTGGCTGCTCGGCAGCCTAGCCTCGGTGACATCAGGCGACGTCGTCTCCATTCTTCCCGCGCTTGTCGTCGGCATCATCCCGCTCTTTCTCCTGCGCTGGCGCATGAACGTCATGACGCTTGGCGAGGAAGAAGCGCGTGCGCTCGGCATCGACACCGGCCGGCTGCGCGTCGTGCTGGTGCTGGCGGCAACGCTGATCACCTCGGCTTCCGTCTCGGTCACCGGCATCATCGGCTGGATTGGGCTTGTCATCCCGCATGTGGCGCGCCTCCTCGTCGGACCGGATTTCGTCCGGTTGCTGCCGGTGTCGATGGCGCTCGGCGCCGCCTATCTGCTCGTCGCCGATATGCTGGCGCGCAGCATTGCGATGATCGAGGTACCGCTCGGCATCCTGACGGCGACCGTCGGCGCGCCGTTCTTTCTCTGGCTGCTCGCATCAGGGCGAAAGGGCTGGCAATGAGGCTCGAGGTCGACCAGATCGCCTTTGGCTACGGCAGCCGCCTTGTCGGCCAGGACATCAGCTTCACGCTTGATGAAAACGAGGTACTCGTGCTGTTCGGGCCGAATGGCGCCGGCAAGACGACGCTGTTCAAGACGTTGCTCGGGCTCGTTCCGCTGAGGGCAGGCACGATCCGGCTGGATGGCCAGCCGATCGGCTCCTGGTCCGGCCGCGACCGTGCCTCGCGCATCGCTTATGTGCCGCAGGCGCATGCCGCGCTCTTCCCATTCACGGTCGAGGAACTGGTGCTGATGGGCCGTGCGCCGCATGTGGGCCTGTTTGCAACGCCCGGCCGCCATGACCGCGAGGTGGCCGCCGCCACGCTGGAGCGGCTCGGCATCGACCATCTGGCGAACCGTGCCTATACCGAGATCAGCGGCGGTGAGCGCCAGATCGCCCTGATCGCGCGCGCGCTCGCGCAGGAGCCTTCGATCCTGGTGATGGACGAACCGACGGCAAGCCTCGACTACGGTCATCAGATGCGGGTGCTCGATCGGGTGCGGGAGCTTGCCGGCGAAGGCGTTTCGATCGTTCTGTCTACCCACAATCCCGACCACGCGTTTCGGGTGGCTGACCGCGTGGCGTTGGTGTTCCAATCGCGGATCGTCGCGCTTGGAACACCCGATGCGGTGCTGACCGTGACCGCGCTCAAGCAGCTCTACGACATCGATGTGGTGATCGGCACGCTTGCGGGCAGCGACGCCCGCCTCTGCGCACCACGAAACAACGCCTGAGGAAGGAATACGAGATGGTTCGCGAAAACGAAATCCGGGAAAACGAAGTCTCGATCACGCCGCCGGAGGCAACCGATGCAGGGCTGACCTTCATCGGGCGCATTTCGACGCCCTGGGCGTCAAGGCTCGGCTGCCCGCGACAGGGGCGCCATGACGGGCCGATCTGCCGGATCGAGATCTTTTCGCCCTGGGTCGAGGCGCTGAAGGGCATCGAGCGGTTCGAGCGACTGGAGATCCTCTATTGGCTCGATCGATCGCGCCGCGACCTCGTGTTGCAGAGCCCCGCCAACAATGGCGAGACGCATGGCACCTTCGCCTTGCGCTCGCCAGTGCGGCCGAACCCGATCGGCACATCGATCGTGGCGCTCGAGGCGGTCGAAGACAATGTGCTTCTGGTGCGCGGCCTCGATTGCCTCGACGGCACGCCGCTCATCGACCTGAAGCCCGATCGCACGCTGTTCAAGCCGATTGCACCGCCGCAGCCTGGTGATTTTGAAACCGGCGATGCCGGCACGACCCATTACTGCAAGAAGGCGTGATTGCTCAGTCGATCGCAACCATCACGTCGGAAGCCTTGATGACCCCGTAGGCGTCGCCGCCGACCTTGAGGCCGAGTTCGTCGACGGCTTCGTTGGTGATCGATGCCGTCAGATGGCTCCGCCGCCGAGATCGATGCGCACATGCGCGGTCGTCGCCCCTTTGACGACATCGACGATCTTGCCCTTGAAGCGGTTGCGTGCGCTGATTTTCATGGGTGGCTCCTCCGGTTCGACACGGAGATTAAGGGGGTAAGCACGCCCGTCAAACGGCGACGCGCCACAGCAGTCGCGCGTCGCCTGTCGATCAGGCCACATCGCCTTGTGCGGCCGCGGCGAAGAACGCCTCGGGATCTTCCACTTCGACGAGCCGCCGCTTCTCGATCAACCAGAAACGATTGCCGATGTTGCGCACGAAGCTGCGGTCGTGGGACACCAGCAGGCAGCTGACCTCGTTTTTCATCAACTCGTCTTCCAGCGCTTCCTGGCCCTCGATATCGAGATGGTTCGTCGGCTCGTCGAGCAGGTAGAAGTTGGGCTCGCGCAGGCGGAGCAGCAGCATCGCCAGACGCGCCTTCTGGCCGCCGGAGAGCCGGCCGACCGGTTTGTCCTGCATGTCGATGCCGACACCGGCGCCCGCCAGCAGCGAACGCACCTTCTGATCGCCGAGCGAGAACCGGCGGGAGAGGGCGACAAGCGGCGTTTCCTTGTCCGAAAGACCCGCGAGCGCCTGATCGCTGTAGCCGAGCACCAGGGAAGGCGTGGCTTTCAGCGTTTCGGGTCCGCGCTCCGGCTCCTCGATCGCAGTGCGGATGAGGTTGACCAGCCTTGTCTTGCCGGCGCCGTTTTCGCCGAGCAGGACAATACGGTCGCCCTGGCAGATCCAGCGTTTTCCCGTGCGAAACAGCGGAGTGCCATCGGGCGTTTCCACCTGGATATCATCGAGCGTCACCAGGATTTTTGCGTGGGTGCCGCGATTGGCGAGCCGGATTACACCGGCCGAACGCTCCTGGTGGGCGGGCTTGGCCGCATCCTCCAGCCGGTCGGCGCGCTGACGCAGCTGTTTGGTCTTTATCGTCAGCAGGTCGCTACCGGAGTTGATGCCGATGTTGTTGAGCTTGGCCGCCTGGCGACGCAATTGCTGCGCCACCTTCATGTCGCGCTGGTAGCGCCGCTCTTCCGAGGCGTCGAATTCATCGACGGCCGCACGCGCCTGCGAATAGGGGAGTGTAAAGACGGGCGATTGGTCTGGACGCAGAAACAGCGTGCGGTTGGTGGTAGCGTCGAGAAAGGCGCGGTCGTGGCTGGCGATCAGCACCGGCACGTCGCGCGGAAGCGCGTTCAACCAGGATTCGAGCCGGGCGATCTTGGCAAGGTCGAGATGGTTGGTCGGCTCGTCGAGGAGCAGCGCGTCGGGATCCGTGACCCAGACGCGGGCAAGGAGGGCCAGCCGCTGCCAGCCGCCGCTCAAGTCCGCGACGGCGCGCTCACGAAGGGCTTCGGGCACCTCGAGCGAATCGAGCACGATATCGACGCGCCAGCTTTCGCTGTCCGCCTGCTCGCTCGACAATGCCGAAAGAACCGCCGCATGGAACGACAACGGCAGCAGCTGCGCCGGCACGTTCTGCTCGACATGGCCGATGGTCAGGCCGCGTGAGCGGGTGATCTCGCCAGCCGTCGGCTCGAAGCTGCCGCCGATCGATCGGAGCAGAGTGGACTTGCCGCGCCCGTTGGCGGCGACGATGCCGAGGCGATCGCCGGCCGCGATCGAAAGGTTGAGATTGGAAAACAGCGACGTGCTGAGGGTGACGGCGAGGTTGCGGATATTGATCAAGGCCATGTTCGTTCGTTCTCTGGACTGCGCGAGCGACGGCAAACATCCGCGGGCGGCAATACATCTGCCGGGTTGGGCGGAGTGTCGGACCCGATGCACGATCGTGCAGTGTTCGGGCCGCTTCGGCTCGGTATGGAAAACGGCGCGGGCGTTCAAACCGAAACGGTTTTCAGCCGCACCACACTGGGGCAGACCAGGAGTAAGATTCGCGAGGACGCGAAGCGATTGTACCGGTCAGCCCTGCAAACGCATCTGCAGGGCGTTGACGGGGCCACGCTGGCGGTGGTGCCGGAAAAAAGTCATCACAACGCAGCCCTCCTTTCACAATCGAGTTGCGCGGAGTGTTTACCATCGACGCGAGCAGTTTTCAACGGGGTGACGGCGGCGGAGTGCGATCCAACACGGCTGTCCGCCCTAGATGCAAAGCTGCAACGCTTTTGGTGGGGCCTTCGTTGCGCCAGGCGACGTCGTTCAGCAATATTGTTGCCAGGCGTGCGGTCAGCTCGCTGGAACGGAGGCCTTATTCCTACCTTCTTGCCATTGCGCCTCGCCCCCCGATCCGCTAAGAGACGCCGCGACTTTCCGCTCCCCGAAGCGGTGATTGGCCGATGTCCGAGAAGTCTCCCAAGCTTTTTGATCGTCGGGCGCCGACGGGAGCGCTTTCCTGTCACGCGCGCTCGCGCGCAAACATCGGTACCGGTAGAGGCGAAATGGCACGCATCGTGATGAAATTCGGCGGAACTTCCGTCGCTGATTTGGACCGCATTCACAACGTTGCCCGCCATGTGAAACGTGAAGTCGACGCCGGCCACGAGGTCGCGGTCGTCGTTTCCGCCATGTCCGGCAAGACCAACGAACTGGTCGGCTGGGTACAGAACATGCCCAAGGTCGCCGGCAGCAATGCGCCGTTCTACGACGCGCGCGAATATGACGCCATCGTAGCGTCCGGCGAGCAGGTGACCTCGGGCCTGTTGGCGATCGCGCTGCAGTCGATGGGCATCAATGCGCGCTCCTGGCAGGGCTGGCAGATCCCGATCCGCACCGACAACGCCCATGGCGCCGCCCGCATCCTCGACATCGAGGGCGCCGACATCATCCGCCGCATGGGTGAGGGGCAGGTGGCCGTGGTCGCCGGTTTCCAGGGCCTTGGCCCGGACAACCGCCTGGCGACACTCGGTCGCGGCGGCTCCGACACGTCGGCCGTTGCGATTGCCGCCGCCGTCAAGGCCGACCGTTGCGATATCTATACCGACGTCGATGGCGTCTACACCACCGACCCGCGCATCGAGCCGAAGGCGCGGCGTCTGAAAAAGATCGCGTTCGAGGAAATGCTGGAAATGGCATCGCTCGGCGCCAAGGTGCTGCAGGTGCGCTCCGTCGAGCTCGCCATGGTGCACAAGGTCCGTACCTTCGTGCGCTCGTCTTTCGAGGATCCCGATGCGCCGGGCATGGGTGACCTTCTCAATCCGCCCGGCACGCTGATTTGTGATGAGGAAGAAATCGTGGAACAGGAAGTCGTAACCGGCATTGCCTATGCCAAGGATGAAGCCCAGATTTCGCTGCGCCGTCTTGCCGACCGGCCGGGCGTTTCCGCCGCGATCTTCGGGCCATTGGCCGAAGCCCATATCAATGTCGACATGATCGTCCAGAACATCTCGGAAGATGGTTCGAAGACCGACATGACCTTCACCGTTCCGTCCGGCGATGTCGACAAGGCGCTGAGGGTGCTCGGCGACAACAAGGAAAAGATCGGCTACGACGTGATCCAGTCGGAAGCTGGCCTGGTCAAGGTCTCTGTCATCGGCATCGGCATGCGCAGCCACGCCGGCGTTGCCGCATCGGCATTCCGTGCGCTCGCCGACAAGGGCATCAACATCAAGGCGATCACCACCTCCGAAATCAAGATCTCGATCCTGATCGACGGACCCTATGCCGAATTGGCAGTTCGCACTTTGCATTCCGCCTACGGTCTCGATAAGAGTTAACCCACAGGTGACTGATTTGGGATTCGCGGCCGTTTCGGCTGCGAATTCGTCCGCCGCCGTCGTCTACTCTTTTTCGGGGGACCCCACGCGATGAGAGACCTTTCCGCAGGTCCGCGCGTTCTCCTCAAGCGGTTGCGCGAACTGATGGCGGAACCGCTCGAGCCACAGGAGCGCCTTGACCGGATCGTGCGCCAGATCGCACAGAACATGGTCGCGGAAGTGTGTTCGGTCTATGTGCTGCGTTCCGACGGCGTGCTCGAACTCTACGCGACCGAAGGTCTGAACAAGACCGCCGTCCACCTGGCGCAGTTGAAGATGGGGCAGGGCCTCGTCGGCACGATTGCCGCGTCCGCACGTCCGCTCAACCTGTCCGACGCCCAGGCGCATCCGGCCTTTACCTACCTGCCGGAAACCGGCGAAGAGATCTATCACTCGTTCCTCGGCGTGCCGATCCTGCGCACGGGTCGGGCGCTCGGCGTTCTCGTCGTGCAGAACAAGGCGATGCGCAACTACCGCGAAGACGAGGTCGAGGCGCTGGAAACCACCGCCATGGTTCTCGCCGAGATGGTGGCGACCGGCGAGTTGAAGAAAATCACCAAGCCCGGCCTCGAACTCGATCTGTCCCGGCCGGTCTCGATCGACGGCAACAGCTATGGCGAAGGCATCGGCCTCGGTTATGTCGTGCTGCACGAGCCGAGGATCGTCGTCACCAATCTTCTGAACGAGGATACTGACCAGGAATTGCAGCGGCTTGCCGAGGCTCTGGGGTCATTGCGTATCTCGATCGACGACATGCTATCGCGTCGCGAAGTGTCGATGGAGGGCGAGCACCGAGCGGTGCTTGAGACCTATCGCATGTTTGCCCATGACCGCGGCTGGGTGCGGAAGCTGGAAGAGGCGATCCGCAACGGCCTGACGGCGGAAGCTGCCGTCGAACGGGTGCAGAGCGAGACCAAGGCGCGGATGATCCGGCTGACCGATCCCTATTTGCGCGAGCGCATGCATGATTTCGACGATCTCGCCAACCGGCTGCTGCGCCAGCTTTCGGGCTATGGCGCCAAGCTTTCGGCGAGCGACTTCCCGACCGATGCGGTGATCGTTGCCCGGGCCATGGGTGCCGCCGAACTTCTCGACTATCCGCGCGAAAACGTCCGCGGCCTGGTCCTTGAGGAAGGGGCCGTCACCAGCCACGTGGTCATCGTCGCCCGCGCCATGGGCATTCCGGTCGTCGGACAGGCGGCGGGTGCTGTCGCGCTTGCGGAAAACCGCGATGCCGTCATCATCGATGGCGACGATGCCAAGGTGCATCTGCGGCCGTTGGCCGACCTGCAGCGCGCCTACGAGGAAAAGGTACGGTTCCGCGCCCGCCGGCAGGCTCAGTTCCGCGCGCTCAAGGATGTCGAACCGCTGACCAAGGACGGCAAGCGCATCACCTTGCAGATGAACGCTGGCCTTTTGGTCGACCTGCCGCATCTGAACGAAGCGGGTGCCGAGGGCATCGGCCTTTTCCGCACCGAACTGCAGTTCATGATCGCCTCGACGATGCCGAAGGCGGAAGAGCAGGAAGCCTTCTACCGCAGCGTTCTGAAGCAGACCGGCGGCAAGCCGGTGACTTTCCGCACGCTCGATATTGGCGGCGACAAGGTGGTTCCCTATTTCCGCGCGGCGGAAGAGGAAAATCCGGCACTCGGATGGCGGGCGATCCGCCTTTCGCTGGATCGGCCCGGCCTGCTGCGCACTCAGCTGCGCGCCATGCTGCGTGCGGCTGCCGGTCTCGAGCTGAAATTGATGCTGCCGATGGTGACCGAGGTCTCGGAGCTGAAGGAAGCGCGCGAGCTTTTGCAAAAGGAAATCGAGCGTCAGTCGAAGCTCGGCGAACAGCTGCCGCGCAAGCTGCAGTTCGGCGCCATGCTGGAAGTGCCGGCGCTGCTGTGGCAGCTGGACGAACTGATGAGCGAGGTGGACTTCGTCTCGGTCGGCTCGAACGATCTGTTCCAGTTCGCCATGGCAGTCGATCGCGGCAACGCCCGCGTTTCCGATCGCTTCGACGTGCTTGGCCGGCCCTTCCTCAGGATCCTGCGCGATATCGTGCGCGGCGGCGAGCGACATCAGACGCCGGTGACGCTGTGCGGTGAGATGGCGAGCAAGCCACTGTCCGCCATGGCGCTGCTCGGTCTCGGCTATCGCTCGGTGTCGATGTCGCCGACGGCGGTCGGTCCGATCAAGGCGATGCTCCTGGCCCTCGATGCCGACAAGCTCGGCGAGGTACTGAACGCGGCGCTCGACGACACCCGCGACCCGACGCCTGTTCGCCAGATCCTCATCGACTTCGCCGCGGCAAACGGCATCCCGGTTTAGATAGATTTGAAGCGCTTTTGTCCTCGTCCGGGCTATGATCCGGGCGAGGCGTAGCGCATTTGGAGTGACACTTGGCAAAGCTTCCCATTGAGAAAATGCGCGAACTGGAACGGCGGTTCGGCGAGATCGAGGCCCGCATGTCGGCGGGGCCAGCGGCCGACGTCTATGTGAAGCTGGCGTCGGAATATTCCGAACTGCAGCCGGTGGTGACCAAGATCCGCGCCTATGAGAAGGCGACGGCCGAGCTTGCCGATATCAATGCCATGTTGGCCGACAGGACGACTGACAAGGACATGCGCGACCTGGCCGAGATGGAAAAGCCTGAGGTCGTCGAGGCAATCGAGCAGCTGGAGCAGGAAATCCAGATCCTGCTCTTGCCGAAGGATGCAGCCGACGAAAAGAGCGCTATCCTCGAAATCCGCGCCGGAACCGGCGGTTCGGAGGCAGCGCTGTTTGCCGGCGATCTTTTCCGGATGTACGAGCGTTACGCTGCGGCCAAGGGCTGGCGGGTCGAAGTGCTTTCGGCGAGCGAGGGTGAAGCCGGCGGATTCAAGGAAATCATCGCCACCGTCTCCGGCCGCGGCGTGTTTGCGCGGCTGAAGTTCGAGTCGGGTGTGCACCGCGTTCAGCGCGTGCCGGATACCGAGGCGAGCGGACGCATCCACACCTCGGCGGCAACCGTCGCCGTACTGCCGGAAGCCGAGGAAATCGACATCGAGGTTCGGCCCGAGGACATCCGCATCGACACCATGCGCTCGTCAGGTGCTGGCGGACAGCACGTCAACACGACGGACTCCGCCGTGCGCATCACCCACCTTCCGACCGGCCTCGTCGTCACAAGTTCGGAAAAGTCGCAGCACCAGAACCGCGCCAAGGCGATGCAGGTGCTGCGTTCGCGGCTCTATGACATGGAACGCCAGCGCGCCGACAGCGAGCGTTCGGCCGATCGCAAGAGCCAGGTCGGCTCCGGCGACCGCTCTGAGCGCATTCGCACCTACAATTTTCCGCAGGGGCGCATTACGGATCACCGCATCAACCTGACGCTCTATAAGCTCGACCGGATGATGATGGGCGAAATCGACGAAGTGGTCGATGCGCTGCTGGCCGATTACCAGGCGAGCCAGTTGGCTCTTCTGGGCGAGCAGCGGGGCTGATGGCGATGACGGCCACGCTCGCGCGCCTCGTGGTGGAAAGCCGGGATCGCCTGACGGCCGCCGGCATCGAACACGCTGCGCTCGACGCGCGTCATCTGGTTTCGGGCGTGCTCGGGCTTTCGTTGACCGATGTCGTGACGCGCGGCAGGGACCTGGTCACGGAGGCCGACGTTGCCAGGGTGAGGGCTGCCGTCGAGCGGCGGAGCGCGCGCGAACCCGTCTACCGCATTCTCGGCGAGCGGGAGTTCTTTGGCCTGCCGCTCAAGCTGTCGCGTGAAACGCTGGAGCCGAGGCCGGATACGGAAACGCTCGTCGATCGCATGATCCCGTATCTGCGCCGCACCGTTGCAACGAAGGGCAGCTGCCGGCTCGTCGATCTCGGCACGGGCACCGGGGCGATCTGCCTGGCGTTGCTTGCCACGGTTCTTGAAGCGCGCGGAACGGCTACCGATATATCTGAGGACGCGTTGGCGACGGCGAGCGCAAATGCCGAGGCGCTTGGCCTTTCGGGTCGTTTCGAGGCTGTGCGCAGCAACTGGTTCGACAAGGTGGAGGGTCGCTTCGACGCCATCGTCTCAAATCCGCCTTATATACCGTCCAATGTCGTCGCAGAGCTTGAGCCGGAGGTGCGATTGCACGATCCTGCCGCAGCGCTCGATGGCGGAGACGACGGCCTTGATGCCTATCGTGCCATCGCCCTTCAGGCCGGTCATCATCTTGAGACAAACGGCGTGATAGGCTTGGAAATCGGTTTCGATCAGAAAGAGGCGGTTGCGGCATTGTTTAGTGCCGAGAACTTCCGTTTGCGCGAAGAAGCCAAGGATTTGGGCGGCAACGACCGGGTTCTGATCTTTGAGCGTAGCTTCGACCGTTGAAAAAATGCTGCACTGGCGCATCTTCTTTCTTGCTGACGCAAAGAAAGGGCTTGGAATCCCAGAGGAAGCGGGCTAGTTTGCCCGCGCACTGGGCAGATGGTCATGGACCTAAGATTCGTTCCGGTATGACCTGGCCACGGGGATTGCTCTCAAGAAAGAGTTGCTAGGGTTCAACAGTGCCTTGTGCAGGTACCTGTTAATTTGACGCCAGTCGGCGCCGAAGCCGCCAATGTGCGGGCTCACCGGCGCACGCTCTGTCGGGCGCGGACAGATCCGGCCGGAAGACGAAACCACATGATCATCATTATCAAGAGAATTCGGGTGAATGTACTATGAGGCCAGGACAGCAAAACAAGCGCGGCCGCGGGCGGAATAACAACAATAACAACAACAATAACAACAGTGGAAATAACAACAATCATAACCGCAAGGGATCAAATCCCCTGACGCGGACCTATGATAGTTCTGGTCCGGACGTGAAGATTCGCGGTACCGCGCAGCATATCGCCGAGAAATACTCGGCACTTGCTCGTGATGCGCAGAGCTCCGGCGACCGTGTCATCGCTGAAAACTACCTTCAGCATGCCGAGCATTACAACCGCATCATTGCAGCCGCACAGGCGCAGATGCAGGATCGCTTCCAGCGCGAAGAACGCCAGGATTTCCGCGGGCAGGACGCCAACGACCAGGATCAGGATCAGGATCAGGACGATCTGGATCAGGGCTACGCCGACGAAGCGCCGGTCCACGTTGTAGCCGCTCCCGCTCCTGTCGTTATCGAGCAGCAGCCGGTGATCGACGGTTCGGGCCCGCAGCCCGTCATCGAAGGCACGCCGGCCGAAGTGGCTATGGAAGAAGAAACGCCAGCGGCTTCCGGCCGTGCGGCCTCGCGTCGCCGCAGCGCGCCGCGCCCGCGCCGTCCGCGCCGCACTGCAGCCGATGAAGGCGAAGCGTCAGGCGACGCGCCTCCGGAAGCGCCGGCACTGGCTGAGTCCGAGTAAGTCTTCCTACAGCGCCGCGCGTCTTATTGGATGCGCAAAGGTCGCTGTAGCACTTTGAATGGCTGCATGTTTTGATCGTTAAATCGAATAGGATTTAAGGAAACATGCAGTTGGGCGGCGTATGCGGCGCGGCAGAAGCGAACATCAAAAGCCCGGTCCGCTCTGCGGCCGGGTTTTTTGTTGCCGGAATTTTGCTCGGAAGACTGCGGACGCTGAAGCGCACCATAATCGCTAGGGCTGGCGATCGTCCCGTGCCGCACGCTCCATTGATCGCCGGCTTCTGGCGTTGTCCATCAGCCGACAGCTTTGACAATCAAGGCTGCGAGATTGGTGGCCGCATCGTCCTCGGTCGTTCGCCCCCGGACGAACTCCCGGGCAATCGCCTCCGCAGCACCGGCAATGCCCGCGCAACGCAGGCGCAGATCATCTTCGGTGAGGGTGGAGAAAGGTGCGATGGCTGCGCCGATGAGCGCGACATAGTCATCGGCGAGTTCCTGCTGCACGCGGTCCATCTCGGCATTGCCACGCAGGGCGCCTGACATCGCCTGCCATTCCGAACCGCTTTCGACGGCACATCCGATGTAGACGGCGCTGATGATGCCGGCGACGGATGCAAGATCGGCCGGGGCGTCCAGCAGCGCTTTCTTCAGCTTATCGGTATGGCGCTCCTCGATCTCGCGCGAAAGCGCGATCAGCAGCCCCTCGCGGGTTCCGAAGTGCTCATAGGCGATCGGCTTGCTGACGCCGGCGCGCTCGGCCAGGTTGCCGAGGGTGAGGGCGTCCGCGCCGCATTCCCGCAAAATTTCCTTGGAGGTTTCGATGAGCTGGGCACGCCGTTCGGGCTTGGCTAGTTTCCTGATCGCCGTTTTCTCCATCGGCTGCTCTCCTCGGGTCGTCCACACTGCCGCATGTTTCCTTAAATCCTATTCGATTTAAGGATCAAAGCATGCAGCCATTCAAAGTGCTACAGCGACCTTTGCGCGTCTAATAAGACGCGCGGCGCTCTAGGCGATAAAATATCCCAATCCCTTGACGGGGCGCGTTTGCTACTTATCTACCGATGGTAACTTACTAATCGTAGGTTGGCAAAATGCCACCTTCTTTCCGTCTAGGAGATATGAACATGTCGAGCAAGTTCTCACCCGTGCTGATCATCGGCGGCTCGGGCGTCGTCGGGTCGCAGGCGGCGAAGGCGATCCGCAGGCTGCATCCCGATCTGCCGCTGGCAATCGGCGGTCGTGATCTTTCCCGGGCGCAGGCCGTCGCGAGCGAGGTCGGTGGAGCGACCGGTGTGCGTGTTGATCTCGACCGCGCCGATCTCGGTCTTGACGACAAGGACGCCTTCAGCGCCGTGGTGATCTTCGTCAAGGACGAAAGGCTGACCTCAATGCGATATGCGCAGGGCAGGGGAATACCGTATATCAGCCTCTCCAGCGGAACGTTCGAGATCGGGCCCGAGGTTGCCCAGTATATCCATGCACCGGACAAGGCGCCGATCCTGCTCGCCAGCCATTGGCTTGCCGGGGCTGCGATCTTCCCGGTGCTCGAAGCGCTTTCGTCCTACGAGACCGTTGACGCGATCCGTATCGGCGTCCTGCTCGATGAGGAGGACATGGGCGGGCCAGCGGCACTTGCCGATTACAACCGCATCACCGGCAACGCGCCGGCATCGCTGACGGTCAAGGACGGCAAGCTGCATTGGGCGAGCGGGCAGGAAGCAAGCGCGCGCTACAAAAGTGTCGATGGTGTCGAGCTTGATGCTGCCGCCTATTCGCCCTTCGACGTCATGGCGCTGGCCACACGTACCGGCGCCAGGGAGATCCGGCTGGATCTTGCCTACAGCGTCTCTGCCAGTCGGCGGCGCGGCGAGCCATTTTCGACGGAGATCACGCTCGAGATCGAGGGGCAGTCGAAAGACGGAGAGTGGGTCTCGCGCCGGCATGAGATCGTGCATCCGCAGGGCCAGGCCCCGCTGACAGCGCTCGGCGTCGCGCTTGCGGTCGAGCGCATGCTCGGTCTGTCCGGGGGCGAAGCGCCAAAGGCCGGTCTCTACCTGCCGGAAGTTTTGATCGAGCCCGCTTACTACGTCTCCCGCATGAAGGAGTTCGGCACGTCGTTTGCCGATCGCTGATCTCAGGGCCGCAGCCGCAGCGCGTTCGCCCGACGCGGCACGGCAATGCCCTGCATCCAAAAGCCGACGGCCGCGCATCGTAAAGACGCGTGGCCGTTTTTGTCCTTCGCAAGATTTCCTAATTGCGACATGCAATCAGCCCTTTAATTTCGAAATTCGCTGCCCCATATTCGCTTCGGACGTGTTGATCCCGCGCAAGGTGTGGATCGACGCCCGATGACAGGTTCGCCGAATGCGGGAACCTGATCCTGAAACACCAGCGGGTGCCGCGTGACGGGCCTGGTGGGCTATGGAGGTAAAGTATGAATATCGAGAAATATTCCGAACGCGTGCGGGGTTTCCTGCAATCGGCGCAGACCTATGCGCTGGCGCAGGGACATCAGCAGTTCACGCCCGAGCATGTGCTGAAAGTGCTGCTCGACGACGACCAGGGCATGGCCGCTTCGCTGATCGAGCGGGCTGGCGGCGACGCGCGCGAAGCGCGCGCCGGCAATGATGCTGCACTCGCCAAACTGCCGAAGGTTTCCGGCGGCAACGGTTCCGTCTATCTGTCGCAGCCGCTCGCTCGCGTCTTTTCGAGTGCGGAAGAAGCGGCCAAGAAAGCCGGCGACAGCTTCGTCACCGTTGAACGCCTGCTGGTGGCCTTGGCGATCGAAAGCTCTGCTGCCACGGCCGACGTCCTGAAGAAGGCCGGCGTGACGCCGACCAAGCTCAACCAAGTCATCAACGATATTCGCAAGGGCCGCACCGCCGACAGTTCCAATGCCGAGCAGGGGTTCGACAGCCTGAAGAAATATGCCCGTGACCTGACGGCCGATGCGCGCGAAGGCAAGCTCGACCCGGTGATCGGCCGTGACGACGAAATCCGTCGCACGATTCAGGTGCTGTCGCGCCGGACCAAGAACAATCCGGTCCTGATCGGTGAGCCCGGCGTCGGCAAGACGGCGATTGCCGAGGGCCTCGCCCTGCGCATCGTCAATGGCGACGTCCCGGAGAGCCTGAAAGACAAGCGGCTGATGGCGCTCGACATGGGCGCGTTGATCGCAGGCGCGAAGTTCCGCGGCGAGTTCGAAGAGCGGCTGAAGGCCGTGCTCAACGAAGTGCAGGCGGAAAACGGCGAGATCATCCTGTTCATCGACGAAATGCACACGCTGGTCGGTGCCGGCAAGGCGGAAGGGGCGATGGATGCCTCCAACTTGCTGAAGCCTGCGCTTGCGCGCGGCGAGCTGCATTGCGTCGGCGCGACCACGCTCGACGAATACCGCAAGCACGTCGAGAAGGACGCAGCCCTTGCCCGCCGCTTCCAGCCAGTGATGGTCGAGGAGCCGACAGTCGAGGACACGATCTCGATCCTGCGTGGCCTGAAGGAAAAATACGAGCAGCACCACAAGGTGCGGATTTCCGATTCCGCGCTGGTTGCCGCCGCTACGCTGTCCAACCGCTACATCACCGACCGGTTTCTGCCGGACAAGGCGATCGACCTGATGGACGAGGCGGCCTCGCGTCTGCGCATGCAGGTGGATTCCAAGCCTGAAGAGCTCGACGAACTCGATCGCCGCATCATGCAGCTGAAGATCGAGCGCGAAGCGCTGAAGAAGGAAACCGACACCTCGTCGAAGGACCGGCTGGAAAAGCTCGAGCTCGATCTGGTCTCGCTCGAAGAGCAGGCATCGGCGCTGACGGCCCGTTGGCAGGCGGAAAAGCAGAAGCTTGGCCGCGCCGCCGACCTTAAGAAGCAGCTCGATGAAGCCCGTAACGAACTGGCGATCGTCCAGCGCAAGGGTGAGTTCCAGCGCGCCGGAGAGCTGACCTATGGCGTCATCCCCAAGCTCGAGAAAGAGCTTTCCGACGCCGAAAGCCAGGAGAACGCCAACGCCAATCCGATGGTGCAGGAGGTCGTCACCCCCGACAACATCGCCCATGTGGTTTCGCGTTGGACCGGTATCCCGGTTGACAAGATGCTGGAAGGCGAACGCGACAAGCTGCTGCGGATGGAAGACGAACTGGCGAAATGGGTCGTCGGCCAGGGCGATGCCGTCCAGGCGGTATCGCGTGCCGTTCGCCGTGCCCGTGCCGGCCTGCAGGATCCGAACCGGCCGATCGGCTCGTTCATCTTCCTCGGCCCGACCGGGGTGGGCAAGACCGAGCTGACCAAGGCGCTCGCCCGCTTTCTGTTCGACGACGAGAGCGCGCTGCTGCGTGTCGACATGTCGGAATACATGGAGAAGCACTCCGTTGCCCGGCTGATCGGCGCACCTCCCGGCTATGTCGGTTACGAGGAAGGCGGAGCGCTGACCGAATCCGTCCGCCGCCGGCCCTATCAGGTCGTGCTGTTCGACGAAATTGAGAAGGCGCATCCGGATGTCTTCAACGTGCTGCTGCAGGTGCTCGACGACGGCCGCCTGACCGATGGTCAGGGTCGCACCGTCGACTTCCGCAACACGATGATCATCATGACCTCGAACCTGGGTGCGGAATATCTGACCGGCCTTGGCGAAGACGAGGACAGCGATGTCGTTCGCGACCAGGTGATGGACGTCGTCAAGTCGGCCTTCCGGCCGGAGTTCCTGAACCGCGTCGACGAGATCATCCTGTTCCACAGGCTGCGTCGCTCGGAAATGGGCGCGATCGTCGATATCCAGCTCGCACGGCTGCTCAAGCTGCTTGCCGAGCGCAAGATCACGCTGGAACTGGAAGATGACGCCCGGACGTTCCTGGCCGAAAAGGGCTACGATCCCGCCTATGGCGCTCGGCCCCTGAAGCGGACGATCCAGAGGTATCTTCAGGATCCGCTGGCCGAGAAGATCCTTCAGGGCGAGTTCCCGGATGGATCCACTATCAAGGTTCTTGCCGGCTCCGACCGCCTGAACTTCAAGCGTGGCGCCGGCTCGGAAAGAGAAGCCGCCTAAACCGCAGAAACTTGAAAAGGCCGCCCTTCGGGGCGGCCTTTTTCGTTCATGCCTAGGAATTCTGTTGCTGTGGGGATCGCGGTGACCGCCTCTCGAAGCGTTAGCCGTCGACGAAGGGGGGATCTCACTGGCTACTTGCTGGCCACTTCGCTGCCGTTGCCGTCCTTGTTCAGCAACTCGTCGATGCGGTCGCGTTCCTTCTCGAACTTCGCAAGCGCGTCACCACCCAGTGATTTGCCGCCCGGCAGGCGGATGCGCAGCGGATCGACCTTGTTGCCGTTGACGATCAGCTCGTAGTGCAGATGCGGACCGGTCGAAAGACCTGTCGTGCCGACCCAGCCGATCACCTGGCCCTGAACCACTTTCGCCCCGGCCTTGACGGTCTTGGCGATCGCGCTCTGGTGATTGTAGGAGGAGACGTAACCGTTGGCGTGGCGGATCAGCGTTTGGTTGCCGTATCCGCCGGAATCCCAGCCAGCCTTCTCCACCGTGCCGTTGCCGGCGGCGATGATCGGCGTGCCGCGGGGGGCCGCCCAATCGACGCCGGTGTGCATACGCGAGAAGCCGAGGATCGGGTGGCGGCGCATGCCGAAGCCGGAGCGGAAGTGGCCGTTCGGCACGGGGTTGCGCAGCAGGAACTGGCGGATGCTCTTGCCTTCGCCGTTGAAGTAGTCGATCGAATTGTCGTCCGGATCCTGGAAACGGTAGAAGGTCGTCTCGGCATCGCCGAACTTCGCCTTGACGTAAAGCAGTTCGGAATCCGCCGTCGCCAAGCCGCGATCGTCGGTGACCGAGAAGAAGGCTTCGAGCGAATCCGTCGGCTTCAGCTGCGCCTGGAAGTCGACATTGCTGGCGAGCAGCTTGACGACGAGCCCGACCATGTCGGCGTTCATGCCGTAGGAGAGCGCGGCGCGATAGATACCG